>NZ_JBFBDW010000005.1:0-128997 GCF_040683455.1 Kitasatospora sp. NPDC093679 | reverse complement strand
GAACTGGGCATGGACGTGGAGGCGGATCTGGGGATCGACTCGATCAAGCGGGTCGAGATCCTGGGTGTGCTCTCGGAGCGGTTCCCGAGCGAGGTGCCGGTGGGTCCGGAGCAGTTGGGTGAGCTGCGGACGCTGGGTCAGATCGTGGACTTCATGGTGGGGGTCGCGGGTGCGGCGCCCGCCGCTGCGGCCCCGGCTGCTGCTGCCGCTGCGGCGCCGTCGGTGAGTGCCTCCGAGGTGTCGGCTGCGCTGTTGGAGGTGGTGGCGCAGAAGACCGGGTATCCGGCGGAGATGCTCGAACTGGGCATGGACGTGGAGGCGGATCTGGGGATCGACTCGATCAAGCGGGTCGAGATCCTGGGTGTGCTCTCGGAGCGGTTCCCGAGCGAGGTGGCCGTCGGCCCCGAGCAGCTCGGCGAACTGCGCACCCTCGGTCAGATCGTGGACTTCATGACCGGTGCGATCGGCGACACCGAGGCGCCCGCCGCGTCCGAGGCGTCCACGGTTCCCGCGCCCCGTCCGGAGCCCGACGCGCCCGACGCGCCCGCCGCGCCCGCCGGCGCGATAGGCCGGGCGCAGGCCGCGCTCCTCGAACTCCCCTCCCCGGACGTGCTGGTGGACGCCTACCCGCAGGGCGCCGCGGCGCTGCTCGTGGACGACGGCGGGGACCTGGTGCCGCTGGTCGCCGAGCGGCTGCTGGCGCAGGGCCGGCCCGTCCGGGTGCTGCGGCTGCCGTCCGTCGCCCGCCGGATCGACGGCGTCGAGGACCACGCGCTCTCCGGCTGGGGCCCGACCGAACTCGCCGAGCGCACCGAGCAGGTGCTGGAGGGACCGGTCGCGCTCGCGGTGGTCTTCGACACCCGCCGGGACACCGAGTGGGCGGACGGCGTCCGCCGGCTCTCGCACGGGCTGCTGGTCGCCAAGCACCTGGTGGAGCCGCTGGCCCGGGCCGCCTCGGCCGGCCGGGCGGGCTTCGTCACGGTGACCCGGCTGGACGGGGCCTTCGGCCTCACCGGCGTCGCCGAGGACCTCGTCCCCGCCGGCGGCTACGGCGGCCTGGTGAAGACGCTGGCGGTGGAGGCGCCCGAGGTGTTCTGCCGGGCCCTGGACCTGGCGCCCGGTGTCGCCGACCGCGCGGCCGCGGAGCTGCTGCTCGCGGAGGTCTCCGACGCCTCGGCCGAGCCGGTGCAGGTGGGACTGGACGGCCGCCGCCGGGTCGCCCTGACGCTCGCGGAGCGGCCCACCGGCCTGGCCGCCGACCCCGGCTCCGCGACCGCTGCCGAGGTCGGCCCGGACGACCTGCTGGTGGTCACCGGCGGCGGACGCGGCATCACCGCCCGCTGCGTGGCCGACCTGGCCCGCGCCCACCGTCCCGGCCTGCTGCTGCTCGGCCGGACCGAACTCGGCGAGGAACCGGACTGGGCGGCCGGGGTGACCGGCACGGCGGAGCTGAAGGCTGCTGCTGTCGCCCGGCTCAAGGCCGAGGGGGAGAAGCCCACCCCGAAGCGGGTGGAGCAGTTGTACCGGGCGGTGATCGGCGAGCGGGAGGTCCGCGAGACCCTCGCCGAGCTGAAGGCCGCCGGCTCCGAGGCCGAGTACCTGGCGGTGGACATCACCGACGCCGCGGCGACCGCCGCCGCGCTGGCACCGTACGCGGGCCGGGTCACCGGTCTGGTGCACGGCGCCGGGGTGCTGGCCGACCAGCTGATCGCCAACAAGCGGGCCTCCGAGGTCGAGCGGGTCTTCGCGCCGAAGCTCGGCGGGCTGCGCGCGGTGGTGGAGGCGCTGCCGGCCGACCGGCTGCGGCACGTGGTGCTGTTCTCCTCGGTCGCCGGGTTCTTCGGCAACCAGGGACAGTCGGACTACGCGATGGCGAACGAGGTGCTCAACGCCTGGGCGTCGTCGTTCCGGCGGCGGCACCCCGCGGCCCGGGTCAGCTCGCTCAACTGGGGCGCCTGGGACAGCGGGATGGTCTCGCCGCAGATCAAGGCGGTGTTCCAGGAGCGCGGCATCACGCTGATCCCGGTGGAGACCGGAACGGCGCTGTTCACCGGCCAGTTCGCGGCCGGACGGGCCGAGGACACCGTCACCGTGCTCGGCCCGACCACCCCGCTGTCGGTGCGCGGGCCGGCCGTGCCAGCCGCCGCGGTGGTGCTGGAGCGCCCGGCGGCCGCGCTGGCCGCCGAGCCGATCGTCGCCGACCACGTGATCGGCGGGGTGCCGGTGCTGCCCGCGGCGCTCGCCCTCGGCTGGGCGGTCGGCGCGGTGGAGCGGCTCAGCGGCGGAACCGTCCGCCAGGTGCGGGACTTCGCGGTGCACAAGGGCGTCCTCTTCGACGAGGCGCTGCCGGAGCGGCTGCAGCTGGCGGCCACCCCGGCGGGCGACCGGGCCAGCACCGAGGTGGTGATCCGCTCGGTCGCCGCGGACGGCACCGTCCGCCCGCACTACGCGGCGACGGTGGTGCTCGGCAACGACCCGGCGACGGAGCTCAACCACCCGACCCTGGCCGGGCTGCCGGCCGCGGGCGGCGGACGCGACGCCGGCGGGTTCTACGCCGACGGCACGCTCTTCCACGGCGCCGCCCTGCAGGGCGTCCGCCGGGTGCTGGCCGAGGAGGAGTCCCGGCTGGTGCTGGAGTGCGCGCTGCCCGAACCGGCCACGGCCGCAGGGGCGTTCGCCGGCACGCTGTACCGGCCCGGCGCGACCGACCTGCTGCTGCAGGCGGGCCTGGTCTGGATGCGGCTGTTCCGCGCCACGGCGAGCCTGCCGCTCTCGGTGGCCCGCGCCGAGCTGCACCGGGCGCCGGCCGACGGCGAGACCTTCCTCGCCGTGGTCGAACCCGCCTCGGTGAACGGCACCTCGGCGAGCCTGACGGTCACCGCCGTCGGCCACGGCGGACGCGTCCTCGCCCGGCTGAGCGGGGTCAGCCTCGTGTCGACCCCGCAGCTGGCCGCGAAGTTCGCCCGCAGCTGACGCACCCGACCCGGCAGGTCCGGCCGGCCGCACCCCAGCAGGCCGGCCGGACCGCCGCACGGACCGGAGGGACCACCGCTTCCATGAGCACGTACGCCATCGTCGGCCTGTCCTGCCTGTTCCCCGGCGCCGAGACGCCGGACCGGTTCTGGCAGAACCTCGTCAGCGGGACGGACAGCCGGGCCGAGGGCGGCCCGGAGGTCTTCGGACCGCCCGCCGACCCCCGCGACCTCGACCCGCAGCACCGCATCACCTGCACCCGCGGCGGCTTCGTCCGCGGCTTCGCCTTCGACCCGACCGGCTACCGGATCGTCGCCGAGCGCCTCGCCGGCCTCGACCGGGTCTTCCACTGGTCGCTGCACACCGCCCGCGAGGCGCTGCGCACCGGCGGCCACCTCGACCGCCCCGAGCTGCTCGCCCGGACGGGCCTGGTGCTCGGCAACTACTCGTTCCCGACGCCCGGTTCGGCCGACCTCAGCCTGCCGCTGGTCGAGCAGGCCGTCCGCACCGGCCTGCGCCGGGCCGGCCTCGACCTGCCCGGCCGCCCCGACACCGCCCCGCGCCGCGACCCCGCCGACGCCCGGGTCAGCGGCGCGCCCGCCCGGATCGTCGGCGCCGCCCTCGGCCTCGGCGGCCCCCGGTACGCCCTGGACGCCGCCTGCTCCTCCGCGCTGTACGCGCTGAAGCTGGCCTGCGACCACCTCGCCACCGGCCAGGCCGACCTGGTGCTCGCCGGCGGTGTCTGCGCCCCCGACCCGACCCTGATCCACCTCTGCTTCTCCGACCTGCACGCCTACCCCGAGAACGGGTTCAGCCAGCCCTTCGACGCCCGCTCGGCCGGCATCCTCACCGGCCAGGGCGCCGGCATGGTCGCCGTCCGGCGGCTGGAGGACGCGCTGCGCGAGGGCGACCGGATCCACGCCGTCGTCGACGGCATCGGCCTGTCCAACGACGGCGGCGGCCGCCACCTCCTGGTGCCGGACGAGGCCGGCCAGCACCGCGCCTACGAGCTGGCCTACCGGGCCGCGGGCGTCTCGCCCGCCGAGGTCGACTACCTGGAGTGCCACGCCACCGGCACCCCGATCGGCGACACCACTGAGGCCGCCTCGGTCGCCGGGTTCTTCGGTGCGCACGGCGAACTGCCGCTGCTCGGTTCGGTGAAGGGCAACATCGGCCACCTGCTGACCGTCGCTGGCCTGAGCAGCCTGCTCAAGGTGGTGCTCGCCATGGAGCACGGCCACCTGCCGCCGACCGTCGGCGTCACCGAGCCGGTGCCCGGGCCCGGTGGGGCGGCCGCGACCGCCCTGGTCCGCACCGGACGGGACTGGCCCGCCGCCCCCGGCACCCGCCGGGCCGCCGTCTCCGCCTTCGGCTTCGGCGGCACCAACGCGCACGTGGTGCTCTCCGACGCCGTCCCGGCGCAGGCCGCGACCGCCCCGGCGACCGCGCTGCCCACGGCCCTGCCCACGCCCGACATCGTCGGCCTCGGCGCGCACTTCGGCGCCTTCGAATCGGCCACCGCCTTCGAGCGGGCCGTGCACGACGGGCTGGACTCCTTCCGCCCGCTGCCCGAACGCCGCTGGCGCGGACTGGAGGAGAGCACCGACGGCGCCCTCGCCGCGGCCGGGGTCGGCCCCGGCACCCCGCCGGTCGGCGCCTTCGTCGACACCGTCGGCCTCGACCCGGTCGACCACCGGATCCCGCCCGCCGACCTGCGCAACTACAACCTGCAGCACGCGCTGATGTCCAAGGTCGCCGACGAGGCGCTCACCGACGCCGGGTACAGCCGCACGCCCGCCCCCGGAACCTCCGCACCCGAGGCCCGGCGGATCGCCGTCGTCGTCGCGATGGAGATCGAGCCCTCCGCCCACCTGCACCTGGCCCGCCACCGGATCGCCGCGTACCTGCGCGAGCTGCTCGCCGGCACCGACCTGACGGACGGACAGCGCGAGCGGCTCACCGCGATCGCCCGCGACGGCGTGCACGAGCCGATCGTCGCCAACGAGGTGCTCAGCTACATCGGCAACATCATGGCCAGCCGGATCTCCTCGCTGTGGAACCTCACCGGCCCGTCCTTCACCGTCTCCGCCGAGGGAGCCGGCACCGCGCAGGCCCTGGACACCGCCCGGCTGCTGCTGCTCGACGACAGCGTGGAGGCCGTCCTGGTCGGCGCCGTCGACCTCGCCGGCTCGCCCGAGAACCTGGTGCAGCGGACCGCCGCCCACGGCGCCCCCGCCACCGGCCCCGGCCTCGCCTTCGGCGCGGACACCGGCGGCTGGCGGATCGGCGAGGGCGCCGGAGCGGTCGTCCTCACCCGCACCGGTGAGGGCCGCCGCCCCGCCTACGCCCGGCTGGACGCCGTCGCCGTCCGGCACGCCGCCCCCCTCGACGGCGCGCTGCCCGAAGCCGACGCCGGCGCGCTCGCCGAGGCCGCCGCCCTGGCCCACGAAGCCGCCGGGATCACCGCCGCCGACATCGGCTACCTGGAGGCACACGCGGCCGGCACCGCCGCCGAGGACACCGCGGAACTCGCCGCGCTGGCCGCCGTCCATCCCGCCGGCACCCCCGGCCCGGCGCTCGGCAGCGCCCGCGCCCACATCGGCGACGCCCGGGGCGCCGCCGCGATGGCCGGTCTGCTGCGGGCCGTCCTCGCCGTCCACCACGGCTACCTGCCGGGCGTCCCCGGCTGGCGGCGGCCCGCCCCCGAACTCGCGGACCGGCTCGCCGCCACCGGCTGCCACCTCGCCGACACCTCCCGCCCCTGGCTGCGCACCGAGCGGACCGGACGGCGGCACGCCGCCGTCTCGTTCATCGCCGAGGGCGGTGCGCACGGCCGGCTGGTGGTCTCGGCGGCGGCCACCAGCGGCGCCGTCGAGGAGCGGGCCTGGCAGCGGGCCGGCGGCCCGGTGCTGCTCGCCCTCGGCGCGGACGACCCGGCCGGAATGCTGGCCGCCGTCGAACGCCACCGCGGCCTGCTCGCCGACGGCGCCGACCCGTACGCGCTCGCCCGGGCCGCCGCCGAGGCCCTGCCCGCCGGCACCCCGCGGGTCGTGCTGGTCGGCCGGAACGCCGAGGAACTCGGCCGCCAGCTCGCCGCGGCCGCCAAGGACCTGCCCGGCGCCTGGGAGCGCGGCGAGGAGTGGGCGACCCCGGCCGGCAGCTGCTTCACCCCGCGCCCGATCGGCCCGGACGGCAAGGTCGCGCTGGTCTACCCCGGCGCGGTCACCTCCTACCCGGGGCTCGGCCGGGACCTCTTCCGGGCCTTCCCCGGCCTGCTGGAGCGCTTCGAGGCCGAGGTCGAGCGGCCCGACGACACCTTCCGCGCCGCCCGGCTGCACCCGCGCACCCAGATCGACCCCGGCCGTCGCGAACTCATGGCGCTGGAGGCCGAGCTGGGCGACGACCTGCCGTTCATGCTGGCCACCGGCACCACCTTCGCGATCCTGTACACCGACCTGGTGCGGGACCTGCTGGGCGTCCGGGCGCACGGCGCCTTCGGTTACAGCCTCGGCGAGTCCAGCATGCTGTTCGCCACCGGCGGCTGGCAGCGCGGCGCCCGCCGCGACGACCGGATCAGCGCCACGCCGATCTTCCGGCACCGGCTGAACGGGCGGCGCACCGCCGTCCGCGAGCAGTGGGGCCTGGCCGACTCCGTGCCCGACTCCGCGGTCTGGGCCGGCCATGTGCTACTGGCCGACGCGGAGCGCGTCCGCGCCGCGCTCGCCCGGTACGACCGGGTGTTCCTCACCCACGTCAACACCCCGGGCGAGCTGGTGATCGCCGGCGACCCGGCGCAGTGCCGGGCGCTGATCGAGGAGTTGGGCTGCCCCGCGGCCAGGTCCCCCGTCAACGGGGTGATGCACTGCCCGGTCGTCGACCCCGACCTGGACGGCCTCGCCGGACTCAACGACCACCCGATGGGCTCCGCCGGCGGCCTGGAACTGCTCAGCGCCTACGACTACGGGCCCGTCCCGGCCCTGGACAGCGCGGAGACCGCCCGCCGGATCGCGCAGACGCTGCGCTCCACGATCGACTTCCCGCGGCTGGTGCGGGCCGCGCACGACCGCGGCTTCCGCTACTTCGTCGAGGTCGGCCCGGGCGCCACCTGCACCCGCTGGGTGCGCGAGACGCTCGGCGACACCCCGCACGTCGCGGTCTGCGTGGACCGGCGCGGCGTGCCGACCGCCCGCACCGTCGCGCAGCTGGCCGCCCGGCTGGTCGCGCACGGCGTGCCGCTCGACCTCGTCGGCCTGCTCGGGCCCGCGCCGGCGGTGCCCGCCCGGCGCCGGGTGCTCTTCCCGGTCGGCGGCGGCGCGTCCGTCCCCGCCGAGATCGCCGCCGCGGCCGCGGAACTGCTGGCCGAGACCGTCGCGACCCCCGTACCCGCCGCCGCGCCGGAGCCCGTGCTCGCCGCGGCCGCCGTTCCCGCCCCGCCCGCCGCCCGTGCGGCGGGCGGCGCAGACCCCCGTCTTCCGTCGCCGGCAGCGCCGCCCGGCCCGCCCGGACCGTCCCCCCTCTCGCCGGAGGAGCAGATGCCCGCCGATCCGACCCTCGCCGACCCCGAGGTCATCGCCTTCGACGGCGAGCCGATCTCCTTCCTGCCGTGGAGCGAGCCGGCCGCCGAGGCCGCGCCCGCACCACCGGCCCCCGCCGCACCGCCGGCGACCGCACTGCCGGCGACCGCCCCGGCTCCGGCCGCGGAGAGCGGCGGCTACGGCGCCCAGGACCTCGTCCGCGAACTGCGCGACCAGCTGATGGCCACCCACTCGGTGGTGATGGAGACCCAGCGCGTCCTGCAGGACAGCACCCTGGCCCGCACCGAGGCGCTGCTCGAAGCCCCGCCCGCCGACCCCGCGCCGCTGCCGGAGCCCGAGCGGCAGGCCATCGAGCTCGCCCCGCGGCTCGAACTGCCGCCGGCCCCGCCTGCGCCGGTCCCGCCTGCGCCCGTCCTGCCTGTGCCCGTCCAGGCGCTGCCGGTGGCGGCCGTGCTGGAGCCGACCGCGGTCGTCCCGGCCGGGGAGCCCGGCGTCATCTGGGACGAGGACGACCTGCTCGCCTTCGCCACCGGCCGGGTCGCCGACGTCTTCGGCCCCGCCTTCGCCGAGATCGACGGCTACGCCAAGCGCGTCCGGCTGCCCGCCCCGCCGTACCACTTCGTCACCCGGGTCACCGGGCTGCGCGCCGAGACCGGCGTCTACGAGCCGTCCTTCATCCGCACCGAGTACGACGTACCGAAGGACGCCTGGTACGCCGTCGACGGCGGGGTGCCGCCGGCGGTCGCCATCGAGGCCGGCCAGTGCGACCTGCTGCTGATCAGCTACCTCGGCATCGACTTCCGCAACAAGGGCGAGCGGGTCTACCGGCTGCTCGACTCCACCCTGGTCTTCCACGGCGACCTGCCGCGGGCCGGGCAGACCCTGCGCTACGACATCTCGATCAACCGGTTCGTCACCCAGGGCGACACCACGCTCTTCTTCTTCAGCTACCTCTGCTACGCCGACGGCGAGCTGATCCTCGAACTCAAGGACGCCTCCGCCGGGTTCTTCAGCAAGGCCGAACTCGACACCCCGCTCGGCGTGGTCGTCACCGCCAAGGAGAAGGCCGCCCGTGCGGCCCTGACCAAGGCGTGGTTCAAGCCGCTCGCCCGCACCGGGAAGGACCACCTCACCGCCGCCGACCTCGAACTGCTCGCCCAGGGCCGCCCCGGCGAGGTCTTCGGCCCCGAACACGCCCAGGACGAGGGCCTCAACCCCGCGCTGCGCCTGCCCGACGCGCGGCTGCGGATGATCGACGAGCTGCGGATCGACCGCACCGGCGGCCCGCGCGGCCTCGGCGCCCTCACCGCCACCAAGCAGCTGCAGCCCGACGCCTGGTACTTCGAGTGCCACTTCCCCGACGACCCCGTGCTGGCCGGCTCGATGGTCGCCGAGGGCGCCGTCCAGGCCCTGCAGACCTACCTGCTGCACCAGGGCATGCACCTGGTGCTGCCGGACGCCCGCTTCCAGACCGTCGTCGGCCTGCAGACCGAGGTGCAGGTCCGCGGCCAGATCACCCCGCAGCACCGGGAGATCCGCTACGAGATCGAGGTCATGGAGCTCACCCTGCTCCCGCGACCCTCGGTGATCGCCGACGTCCTGGTGTACCTGGGCGACAAGCCGGTGATCCGGATGCGCAACTTCGGCATCCAGATCCGCGAGAAGGAGGGCACCCCGTACCGGCCGGAGACCGGCGGCGTGCCCGCCTTCCTCGGCCGGCGCAACCGCTCCGGCGAACCCGCGATGATCAACGAGCTGCACCTGGCGCACGCCGCCAAGGGAGACCTCGGCACCGCGATGGGCCCCGAGTTCGACGTGTACCGGAACAGCCGGGCGCCCTACATCCCCAACGGGGACTTCCAGTTCGTCGACCGGATCATGCAGCTCAAGGGCGTCCGCGGCGACCTCGGCCCCGGCTCGGAGATGGTCACCGAGTACGACTCCCCGGCCGACGCCTGGTACTACACGCAGAACGCGCACCCGCACATGCCGAACTGCGTGTACATGGAGACCTCGCTGCAGGCCGCCATCCTGCTCGGCTACTACCTCGGCGCCACCCTCAAGCAGCCGCAGACCGAGTACGCCATCCGCAACCTGGACGGGCGGGCCACCCTGGTCAAGGACCTCGACCTGCGCGGCAGGACCGTCCGGCACCACTCCAAGCTGCTGATGACCAGCGCCGTCCAGGGCGCCGTGCTGCAGAAGTTCAGCTACGAGCTCTCCGCCGACGGCGAGGTCTTCTACACCGGCGAGTCCCTCTTCGGGTACTTCAGCGACGCCGCCCTCGCCAACCAGGCAGGCCTGGACGCCGGACAGTACGCCGCCCCCTGGATCGAGCAGGAGAAGCCCGCCGCCGACCGCGTCCGGCGGATCGAACTCCCCGACGACGCGCCCCCGTTCACCGACCCGGCGGGCGGCCTGCTGCACCTGCCCGGCGGCCACTTCCACCTCGTCGACCGGGTCGACCTGGTCCGCGACGGAGGCCGGCACGGCAAGGGCTACCTGCACGGCCACCGCGCGGTGCGCCCCGACGAGTGGTACTTCGACTGCCACTTCCACCGCGACCCGGTGATGCCCGGCTCGCTCGGCGTCGAGGCCGTGCTGCAGGCCCTGCGGCTGTACGTGCTGGAGGAGGGCCTCGCCGAGGGCGTCGAGCGGCCGCACTTCGCCCTCGCCACCGACGTCGAACTCGGCTGGAAGTACCGCGGCCAGATCCTCCGCCACGACGAGGAGCTCCGCTTCGACGTGCACGTCCGCGAGGTCCGCCGCGAGGACGGCCGGCTCGTGGTGGTCGCCGACGCCGACCTGTGGAAGCCCGGACTGCGGATCTACGAGCTCACCGGCGTGGCCGTCGAGGTCCGGTCCCAGTCGGCCACCCCCTGACCGCCCGCCCGAGGAGACGGAAGCCCATCATGAACCACCCCCAGACACCACTGCTCTGGCAGGGCGAGCAGTACCCGAGCACCGACCCGGCCGGGATCTACCAGGCCCTCGCCGACCTGGAACGCCCCTGCTTCGTCGTCCGCACCCCGCAGGGCATCGGCGCCGCCGCGGGCGGCCGCGCCGTCCCGTCCGGCGGCCGCGAGAGCGGCCTGCCACTGCTCGCCGCCGCCGCACCGCTGCCCCCGCAGCGGCTCGGCTCGGCCGCCTTCCTCGCCGCGCACGGCGTCCGCCAGCCCTACCTGGCCGGGGCGATGGCCGGCGGGATCGCCTCCGCCGACCTGGTGATCGCCCTCGCCCGGCAGGGGTTCCTCGGCTCCTTCGGCGCCGCCGGCCTGCTGCCGGAGAGCATCGCGAAGGCGCTCGCCCGGTTCGCCGCCGAGATCCCCGGCCTGCCCTACGCCGTCAACCTGATCCACAGCCCCAGCGAGGAGCGGCTGGAGCGCGAGGCCGTCGAGCTGTTCCTGCGGCACGGCGTCCGCTGCGTCGAGGCCTCCGCCTTCATGGCGCTCAGCCCGCACATCGTCCGCTACCGGCTCGCCGGGCTGCGCCCGGGACCGGACGGCCGACCGGTCGCCGAACACCGGGTGATCGCCAAGATCTCCCGCACCGAGACCGCCGAGCGCTTCATGCGCCCGGCCCCCGCCGCCACCGTCAGCGCCCTGCTGGAACAGGGCCTGATCACCCCGCTCCAGGCCGACCTCGCCAAGTACGTGCCGATGGCCGACGACATCACCGTCGAGGCCGACTCCGGCGGCCACACCGACCGCCGGCCGCTGCCCGCCCTGCTGCCCAGCATCCTGAGGCTGCGCGACGCCGTGCAGCGCGAGCACCGCTACCCGGCCCCCGTCCGGGTCGGCGCCGGCGGCGGGCTCGGCACCCCGTCCGCCGTCGCCGCCGCCTTCGTCATGGGCGCCGCCTACGTGGTCACCGGCTCGGTCAACCAGTCCTGCGTGGAGTCCGGCGCCTCCAAGGCGGCCAGGGCGCTGCTCGCCGAGGCCGGCATCGCCGACTGCGAGATGGCCCCCGCCGCCGACATGTTCGAACTGGGCGTCGAGCTGCAGGTGCTGAAGAAGGGCACGCTCTTCCCGATGCGCGCCAAGAAGCTCCACGAGCTCTACCAGGCGTACGACGGACTGGAGGCGCTGCCCGAGGCCGAGCGCGCCCGGCTGGAGGCCCAGGTCTTCCGCCGCCCGCTCGCCGACGTCTGGCAGGAGTGCGTCGGCTACTTCGAGCGCCGCGACCCCGAACAGCTCGCCCGCGCCGCCGGCAACCCCAAGCGGCGGATGGCCCTGGTCTTCCGCTGGTACCTCGGGATGTCCTCGCGCTGGGCCGTCACCGGCGACCCCGACCGCACCCTCGACTACCAGATCTGGTGCGGCCCGGCGATGGGCAGCTTCAACGACTGGGTCACCGCCAGCTACCTCAAGGCACCCGGCAACCGCCGGGTCGCCGAGGTCGCCCACCACCTGATGCGCGGCGCCGCCTTCCACACCCGGATCGCCCAGCTGCGCACCGCCGGCGTGCACGTCCCGGCCGCCGCCGCCGACTACCGGCCCGTCCCGCTGGAGTCCGCGGTCACCACCCCGGAGGGCGCCAGATGACCGGCCCGCTCGACGGACTCGGCTCCGCCGCCGCGCAGTTGGAGCAGACGCTCGGCCCCGCCGAGGACCCGGCCAACCCGTACGGCTTCGCCGCCGCCGCCCGCCGCGACGAGGCCGGGGAGTACCCCGAGGCGCTGGCCGCCGCCCTGCGCGGAACCGGCTTCCACCTCGACTACCTGCCCGCCGACTGGGGCGGGACCTTCCGCTCCTTCGACCGCAGCCTGCTGCTCGTCCGCACCGCCGCCCGGCGCGACCTCAACGCCATGCCGGCCACCATGTTCTCCATCACCGCCGCCACCTGCGTCCGGCTGCACGGCTCGCCCGCCCAGCAGCAGGAGGTCGCCGAACTCCTGCGCGGCGGCGGCGCGGTGGCCTTCGCGCTCTCCGAGGCCGAGCACGGCAGCGACCTGCTCGCCAACACCGCCCGCCTCGAACGCGACCCGGACGGCCCGGGCCTGCGCCTCACCGGCGAGAAGTGGATGGTCGGCCTCGGGCAGCGCTGCGAGGCCGCCTACGTGGTCGCCCGCACCGGGGAACGCGGACCGGGCTCCTTCACCGCCGTCCTGCTCGACCTCGCCGCGGCCGGGCCCGAACTCGACCGCGGCCCCGCCGTGCCCACCGGCGGCATGCGCGGCATCGACTTCGCCCACCTGCGCTTCGACGGCCTCCCCGTCCCCGGGAACCGCGTCGTCGGCCGGCCCGGCGAGGCCCTGGAGGCCGCGGTCAAGGCCCAGCAGGTCGTCCGGCTGATGTCCACCGCCGGCAGCCTCGGCTGCGCCGACACCGCCCTGCGGCTCACCCTCGGCTTCGCCGCCGAACGCCGCACCGGCCGCAGCCGCCTCCTCGACACCCCCCACCAGCGACGGGAGTCCGCGATCGCCGCCGCCGCGCTGCTCGCCGCCGACGCCGTCGCCCTGACCGCCGCCCGCGGCATCCACCTCGCCCCCGAGCAGTTCAGCATCTGGGGCTGCGCCGCCAAGCACGTGGTCGCCGAGGCCGTCGAGGACGCGATCGCCCGCTGCGGCGCCACCCTCGCCACCCGCGCCGTGCTGCGCACCGAGGGCCCCGGCGGCGGACTCTTCCAGAAGCTCCAGCGGGACGCCGCCCTCGTCCGGGTCGTCGACACCAGCACCCTGGCCAACCTCCGCTCCTTCACTGGCCAACTGCCCGCCCTCGCCAAGGCCCCGGCCGGCCCGGCCGGGGACGCCGCGACCGTCTTCGCCCTGGACGCGCCGCTGCCGCCCTACGACCCGGCCCGGCTCGACCTCAACGCCCGCGGCCGCGACCTGCCGACCGGCACCCTCGCCGCGATCGCCGGCCCCGCCGCGGCCGCCCTCGCGCAGGGCGCCCCGCAGGCGGCCGCCCTCGCCGAACGCCTCCAAGGCGCCCTGCAGGACCTGCCCAAGGAGGTCGAGCAGGCCGGCCCCGGCCTCGCCCTGGTCGACCTCGCCGAACGGTTCGCCTGGCTGCACGCCGCCGCCTGCTGCCTCCAGCTGTGGTGGGCGAGCCGCCACCTCCCGCTGCACGGCCGGCCGCCCGGCTCGGCCGGCTGGCTCGGCGCCTGCCTCGGCTACCTGCTCGCCCGTGCCGACGGCACCGACCCGCGCCGCGGGGCCGACCTGCTCGCACCCGCCCTCGACACCGTGCTCGCGCTGCACGACGGCGGGCGGCTGTTCTCCGCCGTCCCCGTCCCGCTGGCCTGACCGACACCCCGCACCCACGCGACCGATCCACGCGACCCGGAGGAGACCGGTGCCGAAGCCAGAACTCGACAAGCTCGCCGCCGAGCTGGAGGCCCACCTCGGCGACCCGCACGACCCGGCGAGCCGGATGCCGTTCGAGCGGATCCTCGACCACGACGAACGCGAGGAGTACCCCTACCCCTTCGTCAACCTGCTGCAGCGCTGGGGGGTGCACGAGTACAACATCCCCGCCGCCCAGGGCGGCCGGGCCGGCGACGTGGAGACCGGCTTCAACCTGCTGCGCCTCGTCGCCCGCCGCGACCCGACCACCGCCACCGCCCTGATCATCACCAGCCTGGCCTTCCTGCCCGCCTGGATCGCCGGCACCGACGAGCAGAAGCAGTACCTGGTCGATGCCATGAAGCAGGGCAGCCGCTACGCCTGGGGCCTGTCCGAGCGCAACCACGGCAGCGACGTGCTCGGCAACGAACTGCGGGCCGACAAGGTCGACGGCGGCTACCTGCTCACCGGCGAGAAGTGGCTGATCGGCAACGCCCGCGTCGCCGACGGCCTCACCGTCTTCGCCCGCACCAAGGAGTCCGGCGGCCCCGCCGGCTACTCGATCCTGCTGCTGGAGAAGCGCCGCACCCCGGCCGGCTCCGTCGAGGAGCTGCCCGACGAGCGGCTGCACGGCCTGCGCGCCATCGACATGAGCGGCATCCGGGTGGACGGGGTGTTCGTCCCCGACTCCGCCCGGCTCGGCGCGGAGGGCGCCGGCCTGGAGATCGCCCTGCAGACCTCCCAGGTCGCCCGCACCCTGATCGGCTCCATCGCGCTCTCCGCGGTGGACACCGCGCTGCGCGGCACCCTCGACTTCACCGAGCACCGGGTCATCTTCGGCCGCACCGTCAGCGACATCCCCTACTCCCGGAGGCAGTTGACCGAGTGCTTCGCCGACCTGATGGTCGCCGACGCGGTCAGCCTCGGCGCCGTCCGCAGCCTCCAGCTCGTCCCGGAGCAGGCCAGCGTCTGGTCCTCGGTCGCCAAGTACCTGGTGCCGACCATGCTGGAACGCACCATGTCCCAGCTCAACGTGGTGCTGGGCGCCCGCTTCTACCTCCGCGACGACCCGCACCACGGCATCCACCAGAAGATGCTCCGCGACCTGCTGGTGGCCAACTTCGCCGACGGCAACACCGTGGTCAACCTGAAGAACCTCGCCCTGCAACTGGACGGACTGCTCGCCGCCGCCGTCGAGCCCCCCGCGGGTGCCGCCGGCGCGGCCGAGGAGCGGGTGGCCGACCTGTACGGCATGGACCGGCCGCTGCCGCTCTACCGCCCCTGGGACCAGGAGCTGTTCAGCCGCGGCCGGGACGACGCCCTGCTCGCCGCGCCCGCCTCGCTCGCCGCCCTGCGCCGTCTCGCCGACGGGGCCGGGACCGCCGGGAGGGCCGAGGGCGACCGGCTGCGGCGCGCCGCCGACACCGCCGCCGAACTCCTCGGCCGCGCCCCGGCCCTGCACGCGCGCAGCCGCACGCTCAAGACCGGGCTCGGCCGCGCGTACGGGCAGTCCGCCGAACTCTTCGACCTCGCCAAGGAGTACTGCCTGCTGCACGCCGTCGCCGCCTGCGTGCACACCCACGTCCACTCCGCCGCCGCGATGGAGGACCCGCTGCCCAGCGGCGCCCTGCTGCTGCTCCAACTGGAACGGCTGCGCCGGCACTGGTACCCGCACGAGGCCGTCACCACGGCCGCCGACGTGGACGAGGTGATGGCCGTGCTGCGACGGCTGCACCGGGGCGACCGGCTGTTCTCGCACTGGCAGTTCCGGCTGGCCGGGCGCACCGGCCCCCGACCCGGCGCGCGGTGACCCCCGACCGACCCGCACCGCAGCGGAAGGAGTGCCGCATGCCACCGCACCCGGGCGCCCGCGCCCTCTGCCCGTCCTGCCGGCGAACCGGCCGGCCCGACCGCCTCGACCCCGACCTCAAGGTCTGCCCGCCCTGCCGGGATCGGCTGCGCTGGGAGATGTCCGAGTGGCTGAAGCAGCTGGTCGGCATGGGCGTCCTCGGCACCGTCCCGGAGCCCGGGGAGCACCGGCAGCAGCGCAGCCGGAGGCGCGATGTCCGCACGTGACGGCCACCTCTGGCTGCTCCCGGAGGCCGCCGCCGAGGCCTTCGCCGCCCGGCACGGCGGGCCCGCCCTGCTCGGCCCCGAGGAACGGACGCGGCTGGCCCGGCTGCGCGGCGAGGGCGCCCGGCGGCGCTTCCTCGGCGGCCGGGTGCTCGCCCGGTACGCGCTGAGCGCCCGCTCCGGCCGCCCGCTCGGCGGCTGGCGGGTGCGGACCGCCCCGGACGGCCGTCCGGAGCCCGGACCGTCCGCGGACGGCCTGCGCTTCAACCTCTCGCACACCGACGGGATGGTCGCCTGCCTGGTGACCTCCGGCCGCGGCTGCGGGGTGGACGTGGAGCCGGCCGCGGCCGGCGCGGACGCCGTCCGCCACCTGCCGCGCTGGTTCGCCGCGGCCGAACGGGCCGCCGTGGACGCCGCCCCCGCGGCCGACCGGCCGGCCCGGGTCGCCGCGTACTGGGTGCTCAAGGAGGCCTACCTCAAGGCCGTCGGCACCGGGCTGCGACGGGAGCTCGCGGGCTTCTCCTTCACCCCGCCGCAGAGCCGGCCGATCCGGGTCACCGACCCCACCCGGCCGGCCGCCGAGAACGCCGCCTGGCACTTCGAACTGCTCCACCCCGCACCGGGATTCGTCCTCGCCGCCGCCGTGCAGGACGGCCGGGGCGGCCGCATCCACCGCACCCTGATCGCCCCCTAGCCAGCTAAGGACCCCTCATGTCTGCAACCGCCAAGCCCCGGGTCGCGGTCGTCGGCGCCGGCGTGGCCGGCCTGTCCGCCGCGTACCGGCTCCGCGAGCACGCCGAGATCACCCTGTTCGAGCAGGACGACCGCGTCGGCGGGCACGCCCACACGATCGAGGTCGAGGACGCCGGCCGCGTGCTCGGCATCGACACCGCCTTCGTGGTCTTCAACGAGCCCAGCTACCCCAACCTCAGCCGCTTCTTCGGCGAACTGGGCGTCGCCACCCGCCGGCACGAGGGCGGCTTCAACTTCTTCGACCTGGACTCCGGCCTCCAGTACGGCACGGCCGAGATGGCGCTGCCGGAGGAGGAGGTGCTGGCCCGTTACCCGGCGGAGTTCCGCACCATCTGGAGCGAGGCCCGGCGCTTCCACCAGGAGGGCCGCAAGGACTTCCTGCGCAAGCGCACCGACCTGCCGCTGGGGGAGTACCTGGACCGCGGCGGCTACAGCGACGGGTTCCGGTACGGCTACGTGATCCTGCTGTGCACGGCGGTCTGGTCGGTGCCGGCCGAGCTGATCTGGGAGATGCCGGCCACCACGGTGATCGCCTTCTTCATGGCACACGACGAGGGCGGCCTCGGCGGGCAGCGGGTCGACTGGCAGACGGTGGAGGGCGGTTCGGTCCGGTACGTACGGAAGGCGCTGACCGCGATCGATCCCAAGCTGCGGCTCGGCGAGCGGGTGCTGTCGGTCACCGAGCAGCCGGACGGGGCCACCGTCACCACCGCGTCCGGCGCCGAGCGCTTCGACCACGTGGTGGTCGCCGCGCACGGCGACCAGGCCCGCGCCCTGCTCACCGAGCCGAGCCCGCTGCAGCGCGAGACGCTCGCCCGGATCCGCTACAACTCCTCCGTCGCGGTGCTGCACACCGACCCGTCGGTGATGCCCGCCGACCGCTCCCGCTGGGACAACTGGAACTACGGCAAGGTCGCGGTGGACGGCGAGGTCCGCCCGTACGTCGCCTACTACATGAACCGGCTGCACGGCTTCGAGTCCGAGCAGGACTACTTCGTCACCCTGGACTGCCCGCTGCCGGTGCGCGAGGAGTCGGTGATCCGCGAGCTGCACTACGAGCACCCGGTGATCGACCTGGACCTGCGCACCCTGCAGAGGACCATCTACCGGGTCAACGAGGGCACCCGGATCAAGCTCTGTGGTTCCTACTTCCACTCCAAGCGGCTGCACTGGGACCAGATCGGCTCGCACGAGGCGGCGTTCTCCTCCGGGCTGGAGGCGGCGGAGCAGCTGCTGCGGGAGCTCGGGCGCTGAGGGGTTCCCCGAAAAGAGCTGGCATTGGAAAGCGCCACTCTCTATAGTGGATAGCGCAAGGTTCCACTATCGGTTTCGGCGGGCCCTCGTGTGGGGGTTCGCCGATCGGCGGCCGAGGAAGGCTGACCCCATGCCTACGCTCCCCTGGACCACACCCAACGCTCCTCGGCCGCAGACCCGGGCCGTGGTGATGGCCTCCCGCTTCGAGGTCCGCTCGCTCGCCGACGTGCCGCGCTTCTTCTGGAAGTCGCTGGCCGCCTGGCGGCAGGTCCGCACCGCGCCCGGCGCCGTCGGCGCCTCGCTCGTCGCCCAGCCGCTCAAGCGCACCTTCTGGACGCTCTCCGCCTGGGAGTCCCGGGAGGCGCTCCACACCTTCGCCAGGACCGAGCCGCACTACTCGATCATGACCTCGCTGCGGTCGACCATGGACAACTCCACCTTCACCTTCTGGGACGTGCCGGTGGAGGAGCTCCCGATCGCCTGGGTCGACGCCAGGCGCCGGCTCGCCGAGCAGCGGCAGGCCGACGCCGCCCCGGCCGAGGGCGCCGGGGCCTGACCGCCGCCGTTCCTCCCGGGCGGGCCGCACCCCGGCCCGCCCGGACCCGGCCCGCCCGGACCCCGCTGCACCGCGACCGCCGAGCCGCGCCCCCCGCACCGCGACAGACCCCCGCTGCACCACGACCGAAGGAGAAAGCTGTCATGTCCTCGACAGGATTGCGGTCCGTCCCGGCCGGGGACCTCCCCGCCGACGGCGGCGGCCGCACCGTGCCGCTCTGGCTGTCGATCGTCGCCTGCAGCGTGCCGATGTTCATGGTCGCGCTCGACAACCTGGTGGTCTCCACCGCCCTGCGCACCCTGGCCGTCGACCTCAAGGCCGACACCCGCGACCTCCAGTGGTTCGTCAACGCCTACGTCCTCAGCTTCTCCTGCCTGCTGCTGATCGGTGCCGCGCTCGGCGACCGCTTCGGCCGCCGGAAGGTCTTCGTCCTCGGCATCGCGATCTTCACGCTCTCCTCGATCGCCTGCGGCCTCGCCGACACCAGCGCCGAACTCATCACCGCCCGCACCGTCCAGGGCTTCGGCGCCGCCGCCGTCATGCCGCTCTCGCTCACCCTGCTCTCGCAGGCCGTCCCCGAGCGGCTGCGCAGCCTCGCCCTCGGTCTGTGGGGCGCGGTCAGCGGCCTCGCCATCGCGCTCGGGCCGGTGGTCGGCGGCGCCGTCGTCGACGGCCTCGCCTGGGAGTGGATCTTCTGGATCAACGTGCCGGTCGGCGTGCTCGCCGTCCCGTTCGTCCTCAAGGTGCTGAAGGAGAGCCGCGGCGAGCGGGCCGGCCTCGACCTGCTCGGCATGCTGCTCGCCTCGGCCGGCCTGCTCGCCCTGGTCTGGGGCATCGTCAACGGCAGCGAGGACGGCTGGACGGACGGCCGCATCCTCGGCGCCTTCGCGGCCGCCGCCGTCCTGCTGACCGCCTTCGTGCTCTGGGAGCGCCGCGTCGAGCACCCGCTGCTGCCGCTCGGCTTCTACCGCGTCCGCGCCTTCACCCTGACCAACGTGGTGTCCGCCTCGATGTACTTCGGCGTGTTCGGCTCGATCTTCTTCCTCTCCCAGTACCTGCAGATCGCGCCCTACCGCACCCCGCTGCACGCCGGCGTGCTCACCCTCGCCTGGACCCTGATGCCGATGTTCATCGCCCCGGTCGCCGGCGCGCTGACCGACCGGGTCGGCGGCGGCCGGCTGATGGCGCTCGGCCTCTTCCTGCAGGCCGCCGGCCTCGCCTGGATCAACCTGGCCGCCACCGACGACACCCCCTACTCCCACCTGGTCGGCGCGATGCTGGTGGCCGGCGCAGGCATGGGCTTCGCCATCGCCCCGACGGCGGCCGTGGTGCTGGGCGCGGTCGGCCCCGAGCACCGGGGCAAGGCCTCCGGCGCCAACACCACCGTCCGGGAGATCGGCGGCGCGCTCGGCATCGCCGTGCTCAGCAGCGTCTTCCTGGAGTACGGCAGCCCGGCGAACGCCCAGGAGTTCGTCAAGGGCCTGCACCCGGCGGTCTGGGTCGGCGTCGCGGTGGTGGTGTTCGGCGGCGTCTGCGCCCTGTTCATCCCGCGCCCGCCCCGCCCGGCCGCCGAGCCGGTGGAGGACGTCCCCGCGGACGAGCCCGCCCCCGCCAACGCCTGACGGACCCGCTCCCACAGGAGCGGTCGTCGCACGCCGAAGGCCCCCGGAACTCCCGGGGGCCTTCGGCGTGCGTCCATGCGGCCCGTCAGCCGCGGGCGCCCTCGAAGGCGCGGTGCGAGGCGTTCGCCTGGGCCAGCCGGCGCATCGCCCCG
The DNA here is from genome assembly GCF_040683455.1 of Kitasatospora sp. NPDC093679. Taxonomy (NCBI): domain Bacteria; kingdom Bacillati; phylum Actinomycetota; class Actinomycetes; order Kitasatosporales; family Streptomycetaceae; genus Kitasatospora; species Kitasatospora sp. NPDC093679. Next base: position 108,793 of record NZ_JBFBDW010000005.1, on the reverse strand, counting down.
ATCAGGGCGTCGCCGAGCACGGTGCCCAGCACCGCGCCCTCCACCTTGCTGTCCAGGCCCTCGCGGCGGCCGATCAGCGCCAGCTCCGCCGTGGAGAGCCGCTCCGCGGCGGCCGCGTAGTCGTCGAAGACGTCGAGCAGGTCGTCCTGGCCGAGGTCGCGGAGGGTCACCACCAGCTGGGCCAGCGCCTGCCGGGCGGGGTTGCCCGGCTTCACCTCCCAGCCGTGCCGCTCGACGAGCTCCTCGACCAGCTTCTCCGCGCTCTCCCAGGCGTCCGGGTCGGCCGCGGTCACCGCCGGGGTGACGGCGGCCTGGGCGATGCCCAGCACCTGGTGCAGGCTGTTGCCGGGCTCGTCGATCGCCTGCAGGACGTCGCGGGTCGCGGCCACCGAGAGCTTGCCGACCTCGACCATCGCCCGCACCAGCTTCAGCCGGTGCACGTGGGGCTCGCCGTACTGGGCCTGGTTCGGACTGGTCAGCTCGCCGCCGGGCAGCAGTCCCTCCCGCAGGTAGTACTTGATGGTCGGGACCGGCACCCCGGTCCGCCGGCTCAGCTCTCCGATGCGCATGGCGTCCCGTCTGTTCGAGGGTCGGACGGTCCGCGCGGCGGGCGGCGGACCAATATGGATAGCATACGTCTCCACTATCGGTGTCCGCCCGGGAACCGCGGGCACCCGCGCCGGGCACGGCGCCGCCCCGTATACCGTGGTGGGCGTGCAGGTACTCCAGAACGCCCCGCTCGCCCCGCTGACCACGCTCCGGCTCGGCGGCCCCGCCCGCCGCCTCGTCACGGCCACCACCGACGACGAGGTCGTCGCTGCCGTCCGCGAGGCCGACGCGGCCGGCGAGCCGCTGCTCCTGCTGGGCGGCGGCTCCAACCTGGTGATCGGCGACGCCGGCTTCGACGGCACCGTGCTGCGGATCGCCACCCGCGGCTTCGAGCTGGACGGCACCCGCCTGGAGCTGGCCGCCGGCGAGGTCTGGGCCGACGCGGTCGCCCGCACCGTCGCCGCGGGCCTCGCGGGCGTCGAGTTCCTGGCCGGCATCCCCGGCTCGGCCGGCGCCACCCCGGTGCAGAACGTCGGCGCCTACGGCCAGGAGGTCGCCGAGACGATCACCGAGGTCGTCGCCTACGACCGGCAGGCGGGGGAGACGGTCGTCCTCGCCAACGCCGAGTGCGCCTTCTCCTACCGGCACAGCCGCTTCAAGGCCGACCCGGACCGCTACGTGGTGCTGCGGGTGCGCTTCGCCCTGGAGGACGCCGCCGGGCAGTCCTCGCCGGTCAAGTACGCCGAGGTCGCCCGGACGCTCGGCGTGGCCGCGGGGGAGCGGGTCGGCCTCGCCACCGCCGCCGAGACCGTGCTGGAGCTGCGGGCCGGCAAGGGCATGGTGCTGGACCCGGAGGACCACGACACCTGGTCGGCCGGCTCCTTCTTCACCAACCCGGTGCTCACCGCCGAGCAGTACGCGGCCTTCACCGCCCGGCTCGACGGCCTGACCGCCCCCGCCTTCCCCGCGCCCGACGGCCGTACCAAGACCTCCGCCGCCTGGCTGATCGACAAGGCGGGCTTCACCAAGGGCTACGGCACCGGCCGGGCCACCCTCTCCACCAAGCACACCCTGGCGCTCACCAACCGGGGCTCGGCCAGCACCGAGGACCTACTGGCGCTGGCCCGCGAGGTCCGCGACGGCGTGCGCGCCGCCTTCGGCGTGGAGCTGGTGAACGAGCCCGTGATGGTCGGCGTCGCCCTCTAGGGCGGCAGCGCCCGCCGGGCCGGCCAGCCACCCGTCGATGTCGGCCAGCAGCTCCTTGCGCACCGACTCGGGTGCGAGCGAGCCGCGCACCGACTGGCGGGCCAGCTCGGCGAGCTCGGCGTCGGAGAAGCCGTGCACCGTCCGGACGAGGTCGTACTGGGCGGCGAGCCGGGAGCCGAAGAGCAGCGGGTCGTCCGCGCCCAGGGCCATCGGCACACCGGCCTCGAAGAGGGTGCGCAGCGGCACGTCCTCGGCGCGCTCGTAGACGCCCAGCGACACGTTGGACGAGGGGCAGACCTCGCAGGTGACGCCGCGCGCGGCCAGCCGCTCCAGCAGCCGGGCGTCCTCCGCGGAGCGGACGCCGTGCCCGATCCGGCCGGCGCCCAGGTCGTCCAGGCAGTCCCGGACGGACTCCGGGCCGGAGAGCTCGCCGCCGTGCGGGGCCGCCAGCAGCCCGCCCTTGCGGGCGATCTCGAAGGCGCGGTCGAAGTCCCGGGCCAGCCCGCGGCGCTCGTCGTTGGAGAGGCCGAAGCCGACCACGCCGCGGTCGGTGTAGCGGACGGCCAGCCGGGCGAGGGTGCGCGCGTCCATCGGGGACTTCATCCGGTTGGCCGCGACCACCACCCGCATGCCCACCCCGGTGGCCGCCGAGGCCTCCCGCACCGCGTCGAGGATCAGCTCCAGCGCGGGGATCAGCCCGCCGAGCCGCGGCGCGTACGAGGTGGGGTCGACCTGGATCTCCAGCCAGCGGGAGCCGTCCCGCCGCTCGTCCTCGGCGGTCTCGCGGACCAGGCGCCGGATGTCGGACTCGTCGCGGAGCACCGAGCGGGCGGTGTCGTAGAGGCGCTGGAAGCGGAACCAGCCGCGCTCGTCCGTCGCCCGCAGGCTGGGGGGCTCGCCGGAACTCAGGGCCTCCGGCAGCCGCACCCCGTGCTTGTCGGCCAGCTCCAGCAGCGTGGCCGGGCGCATCGACCCGGTGAAGTGCAGGTGGAGGTGGGCCTTGGGCAGGAGGACGACGTCACGCGGGGTTGAAAGGCGATCCATCCACCGATCCTGCCGTATTCCGGCGGCGAACGGGAGCCGCCCCCTGAACATCCCTCGAAAGAATGAGTTTCAACGGGGTGTCAGGGGGCGGTGCGGCAGCCGGGGAGGGTCAGTCGCGGGCCTCGGCCAGCAGCCGCTGGATCCGGGTCACGCCCTCGACCAGGTCGGCGTCGCCGAGCGCGTAGGACAGCCGCAGGTAGCCGGGGGTGCCGAAGGCCTCGCCCGGGACGACCGCGACCTCGGCCTCGTCCAGGATCAGCGCGGCGAGCTCGGAGGAGCTGGCCGGGCGCTTCCCGCGGATCTCCTTGCCGAGCAGGCCCTTGACCGACGGGTAGACGTAGAAGGCGCCCTCGGGCTCGGGGCAGAGCACGCCGTCGATCTCGTTGAGCATCTTCACGATCGTGCGGCGGCGGCGGTCGAAGGCGGTCTTCATCTCGTCGACGGCCGACAGGTCGCCGGCCACCGCGGCCAGCGCGGCCACCTGGGCGACGTTGGAGACGTTGGAGGTGGCGTGCGACTGCAGGTTGGTCGCGGCCTTCACGACGTCCTGCGGGCCGATCAGCCAGCCCACCCGCCAGCCGGTCATCGCGTAGGTCTTGGCGACGCCGTTGACCACGACGCACTTGTCGCGCAGCTCGGGCAGCAGGGCCGGCAGCGAGGTGAACTCGGCGTCCCCGTAGACCAGGTGCTCGTAGATCTCGTCGGTGAGCACCCACAGGCCGTGCTCCAGCGCCCAGCGGCCGATCGCCTCGGCCTCCTCGCGGGTGTACACCGCGCCGGTCGGGTTGGACGGCGAGACGAAGAGCACCACCTTGGTGTTCTCGGTGCGGGCCGCCTCCAGCTGCTCGACCGAGGCCTTGTAGCCGGTGGTCTCGTCGGTGACGACCTCGACCGCCACGCCGCCCGCGAGCTGGATCGACTCCGGGTAGGTGGTCCAGTACGGCGCCGGGACGATGACCTCGTCGCCCGGGTCGAGGATCGCGGCGAAGGCCTCGTAGATGGCCTGCTTGCCGCCGTTGGTCACGAGCACCTGGGAGGCGTCCACCTGGTAGCCCGAGTCGCGCAGCGTCTTGGCGGCGATCGCGGCCTTGAGCTCGGGCAGGCCGCCGGCCGGGGTGTAGCGGTGGTTCTTCGGGTCCCGGCAGGCGGCGACCGCGGCGTCGACGATGTAGCCCGGGGTCGGGAAGTCGGGCTCGCCCGCGCCGAAGCCGATGACGGGGCGGCCGGCCGCCTTGAGGGCCTTGGCCTTGGCGTCCACGGCGAGGGTGGCGGACTCCGCGATGGCGCCGATCCGGGCGGACACCCGGCGGTCGGCGGGACGGACGTTGGCGGGGGTGGAAGCGCTCATGCCTGCATCGTCGCAGAGTGGGCACCGCCGGGGCAGGAGGGTTCCAGCATGCGTACCGGGCGTCCCACGATGTGTCCCCGCAGGCCCGGCGGCGGGCTCCGTCGGGCGACGTAGGCAAATGAGGTTCGACCAAACGCCTCGGAACCCGTATGCTCGACCACCGATGGCCCCCGCGGACCGCAACGCCGATGCGTACACCACGCACCGGCACCGATGCGGTAGGTTGGGGGTCGACTCCGGGGCCGCGAGGCACCGTAGGGCACTAGCTCAATTGGTAGAGCACCGGTCTCCAAAACCGGCGGTTGGGGGTTCGAGTCCCTCGTGCCCTGCTGCTTTTTTCGTACCGAGCCCGTTCGCTCCACAGAGCGAGCGGGCTTGATGCGGAGAGGGCCCCGTCAGCAATGCACTTCGCCGGACCGGCGCGCCCACCCCGGGCACGCTTCTCGGCAGGACCCGGATTCAGGTGAGGACGAGTGACGGAGACCACGGGCTCCACCGCAACGCCTGAGAGCGGCAACCCCGAGGGTGCCGACGGCGCTGCCGCCACGCCTGACGAGGCGCTCTCCCGCCGCGACCGGAAGCGCGCCCGCAAGGCGCAGGGCGGCGACCGCAAGTCCGGCAAGCGGGCCAAGAAGGGCCTCTTCGCGCGCATGGCGGTCTTCTACCGCCAGATCATCGCCGAACTCCGCAAGGTCGTCTGGCCGAGCCGCGGCGAGCTGATCCAGTACACCACCGTGGTCGTCGTCTTCGTCGTCACGATCATGCTCGTGGTCTACGGCCTCGACACCGCCTTCGCCAAGCTCAGCCTGCTGATCTTCGGCTGACCCCGCGCCCGATCCGGCGCGACTTTCCTCCGCGGACGCCACCGGCCCGACCGGCCGGTGCGCGACGTCCGGACACCCGCCCGACCCGTCCCGCGCACCCGAGACCGGTGCCCCGCCCCTCCGGGACGGGAGACCGGTCCGGGCTTTCGGCGCCGACCGGGCGGGCCAGCTACCGTTGACTCGGTACTGTTGAGGTATCCGTTACACATCCCAGGAAAGAAGCAGCGCCCGTGTCTGAGTCCCCCCTGTACGACGCCGACGCCGACGAGACCGTCCGCGACGCGGACGTCGCGGCCGAGGCCGCCGACGCCGAGGCTGCGGAGCAGATCCTCGACGCCGCCGACGCCGACGAGGACGAGGTCGAGGCTGCGGACGAGGCGGAGGCGGGCGTGCCGGCCGAGGCCGCCGCGCTGCACGAGGTCGCCGAGGCCGAAGCCGCCGCCGAGGAGGCGTTCACCGCCGAGGCGGAGGAGAGCGACCCGGTCGCCGAGTTCCGCGAGAAGCTCCGCCTCGCGCCGGGCGAGTGGTACGTCATCCACACGTACGCCGGCTACGAGAACCGCGTGAAGCAGAACCTGGAGCAGCGCTCCGTCTCGCTGAACGTCGAGGACCGCATCTTCGAGTCGGCCGTGCCGCAGGAAGAGGTCGTCCAGATCAAGAACGGCGACCGCAAGACCATCCGTCAGAACAAGCTCCCCGGCTACGTCCTGGTCCGCATGGAGCTGGACGCCGAGTCCTGGGGCGTCGTCCGCAACACCCCGGGTGTCACCGGCTTCGTCGGCAACGCCTACGACCCGTACCCGCTGACGCTGGACGAGGTCGTCAAGATGCTCGCGCCGGACGTCGAGCGCGCCGCGGCCAAGGAGGCCGGCAAGGCGTCCCCGGTCCGCCCGGTCGAGGTCCAGGTGCTCGACTTCGAGGTCGGCGACTCGGTCACCGTCACCGACGGCCCGTTCGCGACCCTGCAGGCGACCATCAACGAGATCAACCCCGACTCGAAGAAGGTCAAGGGCCTGGTCGAGATCTTCGGCCGCGAGACCCCGGTCGAGCTGTCGTTCGACCAGATCCAGAAGAACTGACGCAGATCTTCGGCTTCGGGGCGGGGCGCAGGCTCCGCCCCGAAGCCGTTTTGGTCCAGGACCGCATCAGCGGTTAGCCTGGTCCGATGTGTGTGCTGGCGGCCGGGTGTCGCCCCGACCGATGCACACGCCGAAATCACCTCTCGGAAGGACCCGGAGAGACATGCCTCCCAAGAAGAAGAAGGTCACGGGGCTTATCAAGCTCCAGATCAACGCCGGTGCGGCCAACCCGGCCCCGCCGGTCGGCCCCGCGCTGGGTCAGCACGGCGTCAACATCATGGAGTTCTGCAAGGCCTACAACGCCGCGACCGAGTCGCAGCGCGGCATGATCGTGCCGGTGGAGATCACGGTCTACGAGGACCGCACCTTCACCTTCATCACGAAGACGCCGCCGGCCGCGCGCCTCATCCTGAAGGCCGCCGGCATCGACAAGGGCTCCAGCGAGCCGCACAAGACCAAGGTCGCCAAGCTCACGGCTGCCCAGGTCCGCGAGATCGCCACCGTGAAGCTCCCCGACCTGAACGCCAACGACCTGGACGCCGCGTCGAAGATCATCGCCGGCACCGCCCGGTCGATGGGCATCACCGTCGAGGGCTGATCGGCCCAGTCGTCCCCGTGGTAGGGCCGAGCGCGGCCCGTTCCCACCACGAACTCCTCCCTCCTTGCCCGCCAACGTGCAGGAGGGGCCCATCCTTCAGGAGAAGCAGTGAAGCGCAGCAAGGCCCTCAAGGCCGCGGACGCCAAGGTCGACCGCAGCCGGATCTACGCCCCGCTCGAGGCCGTCCGCCTCGCCCGGGAGACCTCCACCACCAAGTTCGACGCGACCGTCGAGGTTGCCATGCGCCTGGGTGTCGACCCGCGCAAGGCCGACCAGATGGTCCGCAGCACCGTCATCCTCCCGCACGGCACGGGTAAGACCGCTCGGGTCCTGGTCTTCGCGACCGGTGACCGTGCCGAGGCCGCGCGTGCTGCCGGCGCCGACATCGTCGGCTCCGACGAGCTGATCGACGAGGTTGCCAAGGGTCGCCTGGACTTCGACGCCGTCGTCGCCACCCCGGACCTCATGGGCAAGGTCGGCCGCCTCGGCCGCGTGCTCGGTCCCCGTGGCCTGATGCCGAACCCGAAGACCGGCACCGTCACCCCGGACGTCGCCAAGGCCGTCAACGACATCAAGGGCGGCAAGATCGAGTTCCGCGTCGACAAGCACTCGAACCTGCACCTGATCATCGGTAAGGCCTCCTTCACCGACGAGCAGCTGGTCGAGAACTACGGCGCCGCGCTCGAGGAGGTCCTCCGGGCCAAGCCGGCCGCCGCCAAGGGCCGCTACATCAAGAAGATCGCGTTCTCGACCACCATGGGCCCGGGCGTCCAGGTGGACCCGAACCGCACCCGCAACCTCCTCGTCGAGGAGGACCCGGCCGCCGTCTGAGCCACCGTGCTCCGGCAGTAGCCGCGTCCTGGCGCACCGCGCAGTTCGTGACCGACGGGCCCGCACCCCCTTTCACCGGGGGTGCGGGCCCGTCGGCCGTGTGCGCGGCCGCGCGGGACCGCGGCCGGGGCCGGCCGGACGCCGCGGCGGCCGGCATGGCAGGGTGAAGGGCAGCGGACGAGGCACGGGACGGGCAGGGGAGGCGGGGATGGCGGGACGGGCGGTGCGCCGCGCGGCTGCGGCCGCGGCACTGGCCGCGGTGCTCACCGCCTGCGGCAGCGGTTCCGGGGGCGCCCCGGCGGCCTCGCCGAGCGCCTCCGCCGACCCGACGGTGCTCGCCACCCCGACCGACCGCTCGCCGCACGGCGTGCTGCTCTCCGCCCAGCTGGCCGTGCACGGCGCCCGGCGGGCCCGCTTCAGCGGCAACCTCGGCTCGGACACCGTGGCCGGCCTGCTGTTCTGGGCGCCCAAGACGGTGCTCCAGCTCAAGCGCCCCGGCACCACCGAGGAGGTCGTGGTGCTGGACACCACCGCCTACCGCGGCGGCGACGCGGCCACCGCGAGCCGGCTCGGCGGGCGGCACTGGGAGAAGTTCACCGGCGTGCCCGGCACCGACGGCCAGCGCGCCGTGCCGTACGCCGACACCGTCGACCGGCTCAACCCGGTGGTGGCGCTGACCGCGGCGGTGGCCGCCCCCGCGCCCGAGCGGATCGGCGCGGAGGAGATCGACGACACCGCCGTGGTGCACTACCGGGTCGCCACCACGGTCGCCGACTACGCCGAGGCGCAGACCCAGCTCCCGCCCGCCCGGCGGGCCGCCCTGCGCACCGCGCTGGGCGACGGCGGGGTGATCACCCTCGACGTCTGGCTGAACGACCGTGACCAGCCCGTCCAGCTGCAGCGCACCGGCTCCGGCGCGGCCGAGCGGATCTCCGACACGCTGCGCTTCGACGAGTTCGGCGGGCCGCTGTCGGTGCAGGCCCCGGCCGAGTCGGACACCGCCGACGCGGGCGGGCGGAGCCTGCCGCCGCTGTAGCGGATGCCCGAATTTGGTCGAAGTGCCGGGCGTCCAGTACGGTGGTGGCTGCCGAAGACCGCTGGTTGTCGTCCGCTTCCTTTCGGGGGCGAGGCGCCGAAGGATCTGCGATTCGTCGCAGGCAGCCCGCGCAGGAGTGTTTGGAGCTTGGACTTCCGCCCGCCGTGATCCGTCACGTCGGACGTCGAGGTCTTTCAGAGCCCCGTGCGCCTGCGCACCGGGGCTCTCATCGTTTCTGCTGAGGCTTCCTTCGAACCGGCGCGTCGAGGCGTTGAATGGTCGACTGCTCCAAGGTCGGCCCGACTTCGACATCACGGAAGGAGGCGTACGCCTATGGCAAGGCCCGACAAGGCTGCTGCCGTCGCCGAGATCACGGACAAGTTCCGTGGTTCCTCCGCGGCGCTGCTGACCGAGTACCGCGGTCTCACGGTGAAGCAGGTCAAGACCCTGCGTCGCTCGCTGGGTGAGAACGCCGAGTACGCCGTGGTGAAGAACACGCTGACCAAGATCGCGGCCAACGAGGCCGGGATCTCTGAGCTGGACGACCTGTTCGCCGGTCCGACGGCTGTCGCCTTCGTCACCGGTGACCCGGTGGAGTCGGCGAAGGCTCTGCGTGACTTCGCCAAGGAGAACCCCGCTCTCATCATCAAGGGCGGTGTCCTTGACGGCAAGGCGCTGTCCGCCGATGAGATCAAGAAGCTCGCGGACCTCGAGTCCCGCGAGGTGCTGCTCGCCAAGCTCGCGGGTGCCCTGAAGGCCAAGCCCTCCCAGGCTGCCGCGGTCTTCCAGGCCCTGCCGTCGAAGCTCGTCCGCACCGTGGACGCGCTGCGCGACAAGGTCGAGCAGGGCGGTGCCGGTACGCCGGCTCCCGCCGAGGACGCGGAGTAATCACTCCCGCCCTCTAGCGGGCCCGTAGTACGCCCGCCAATCCGTACATCCGGCACCACCTGCCGATTTAGTGGAAGGACGCCAATCATGGCGAAGCTGACCCAGGACGAGCTGCTCGCGCAGTTCGAGGAGATGACCCTCATCGAGCTCTCCGAGTTCGTGAAGGCCTTCGAGGAGAAGTTCGACGTCACCGCTGCCGCTCCGGTCGCCGTCGCGGGCGTTGCCGCCCCGGGTGCCCAGGCCGAGGCCGTCGAGGAGCAGGACGAGTTCGACGTCATCCTCGACGGTGCGGGCGACAAGAAGATCCAGGTCATCAAGGAGGTGCGCGCCCTGACCTCCCTCGGCCTGAAGGAGGCCAAGGACCTCGTCGACACCGCCGGTGCCAAGGTTCTCGAGAAGGTCAACAAGGAGACCGCCGAGAAGGCCAAGGCCCAGCTCGAGGGCGCGGGCGCCAAGGTCACCGTCAAGTGACCCCTCCCCGGCCCTGAGGGCCGGGAGGTGCCTCCACGCCCCCGCTGAGGGGCGCGCAGGAACACGGGCCGGGCCGGCCATCCGCGAGGATGGCCGGCCCGGCCTTTCGCGTACCCGCCCGCCCGTGCCGCCCGCCCGCCTCCGCGGCGCACCCGGGCCTGCCGGACACCTGCACAGGGCCCGCCCGTTGTGCGCTCGGCCACTGTCGGTGGCGGCCGGTAGGGTGATCACTGTCGTCGCGGCGGCTCCCACCACGGGATCTGTAACGCTCCCGGGGCCGCGGACGATGAGGCAGACGAGGTCCGCACTCCGGTGGGGGCCTTGACGAACGGCAGCAGGCGCGCGATTCTCAAGGCGCGCGCCGCGCTCGGCCCGTCCGCCCCGGTTGGAGCGGCTCCGGATGCATATTCGGTGGCCCCAGCGGGAAGTGACTCCGAGTAGAGGTGCGGTGGCCCGGGAGTTCCCGGGCCGTCGGTTGTACGAGGGCAGGGCACCCCTGCGGCACGGCTCCCCGGCGGGGGCCGGAGCCCACGGGATGCGACCGGAGGGAGCGTCCGATTCGGTCTCCGAATCAGGGCTTGTCAGCAGTGTCGCCTTTGGCTACACTGTCCCTTTGCGCTGCCTGTTAGCTGCTCCGTGACTCGTCGCCCGGAGTCTGCGCTGCCCTGAAGGGGTCTGGCTCCGCCTCCGTGAACCGGCATTGACCTGGGGATTCTCCTCCCGGTCGGCGGTGGTCCCCGGCGGTGGCACCGGTCCCGTCTCGGCCCGGCCGGTACGCGCGTAGTGAGCTCCGAGCCCTCGGAAGGACCCCCCTCTTGGCCGCGCCGCGCAACGCCTCGAACAATTCCGCCGCATCCACCGCCCCGCTCCGCGTTTCGTTCGCGAAGATCAAGGAGCCCCTCGAGGTCCCGAACCTCCTGGCCCTGCAGACCGAGAGCTTTGACTGGCTGCTCGGCAATGCGGCCTGGAAGTCCCGGGTCGAGGAGGCGCTGGACAACGGTCAGGACGTCCCCACCAAGTCCGGTCTGGAGGAGATCTTCGAGGAGATCTCGCCGATCGAGGACTTCTCCGGGTCGATGTCGCTGACCTTCCGCGACCACCGTTTCGAGCCGCCGAAGAACTCCATTGACGAGTGCAAGGACCGCGACTTCACCTACGCGGCCCCGCTCTTCGTCACCGCCGAATTCACCAACAACGAGACCGGCGAGATCAAGTCCCAGACGGTCTTCATGGGCGACTTCCCGCTCATGACCCACAAGGGCACGTTCGTGATCAACGGCACCGAGCGCGTCGTCGTGTCGCAGCTGGTCCGTTCCCCGGGCGTCTACTTCGACTCCTCCCTGGACAAGGTGTCCGACAAGGACATCTACTCCGCCAAGATCATCCCCTCCCGCGGTGCCTGGCTGGAGATGGAGATCGACAAGCGCGACATGGTCGGTGTCCGCATCGACCGCAAGCGCAAGCAGTCGGTCACCGTGCTGCTGAAGGCCCTCGGCTGGACCAACGAGATGATCCTCGAGGAGTTCGGCCAGTACGAGTCGATGCGCGCCACCCTGGAGAAGGACCACACCCAGGGCCAGGACGACGCGCTGCTCGACATCTACCGCAAGCTGCGTCCGGGCGAGCCGCCGACGCGTGAGGCCGCGCAGACCCTGCTCGAGAACCTCTACTTCAACCCGAAGCGCTACGACCTGGCCAAGGTCGGCCGCTACAAGGTCAACCGCAAGCTCGGCAACGGCGAGTCCCTGGACTCCGGCGTGCTCACCGAGCCGGACATCATCAACACCATCAAGTACCTGGTGAAGCTGCACGCCGGCGAGACCGAGTGGCGTGACGACGAGGGCCGCGACATCGTCATCGAGGTCGACGACATCGACCACTTCGGCAACCGGCGCCTGCGCAACGTCGGCGAGCTCATCCAGAACCAGGTCCGCACGGGTCTCGCCCGTATGGAGCGCGTCGTGCGCGAGCGCATGACCACCCAGGACGTCGAGGCCATCACGCCGCAGACCCTGATCAACATCCGGCCGGTCGTCGCCTCCATCAAGGAGTTCTTCGGCACCAGCCAGCTGTCGCAGTTCATGGACCAGACGAACCCGCTGTCGGGCCTGACCCACAAGCGCCGTCTGTCCGCGCTCGGCCCCGGTGGTCTGTCCCGTGAGCGGGCCGGCTTCGAGGTCCGTGACGTGCACCCCTCGCACTACGGCCGCATGTGTCCGATCGAGACGCCGGAAGGCCCGAACATCGGTCTGATCGGCTCGCTCGCCTCGTACGGCCGGGTCAACGCGTTCGGCTTCATCGAGACGCCGTACCGCAAGGTCGTCGACGGCGTGGTCACCGAGCAGGTGGACTACCTCACCGCCGACGAGGAGGACCGCTACGTCATCGCGCAGGCCAACGCGCCGCTGACGAACGACCTGCACTTCGCGGAGCCCCGCGTCCTGGTCCGCCGCCGCGGCGGCGAGATCGACTACATCCCGGGCACCGAGATCGACTACATGGACGTCTCGCCGCGCCAGATGGTGTCGGTCGCGACCGCCATGATCCCCTTCCTCGAGCACGACGACGCCAACCGCGCGCTCATGGGCTCGAACATGATGCGCCAGGCGGTGCCGCTGCTGAAGAGCGAGGCCCCGCTGGTCGGCACCGGCATGGAGTACCGCTGCGCGGTCGACGCCGCCGACGTCATCACCGCCGAGAAGGCCGGTGTGGTGCAGGAGGTCTCGGCCGACTACGTCACCGTGGCCAACGACGACGGCACGTACACCACGTACCGCGCCGCCAAGTTCACCCGCTCGAACCAGGGCACCTCCTTCAACCAGAAGGTGCTCGTGGACGAGGGCGCCCGCGTCGAGGCCGGCCAGGTGCTGGCCGACGGCCCGTGCACCGACCAGGGCGAGATGGCGCTCGGCAAGAACCTCCTCGTGGCGTTCATGTCGTGGGAGGGCCACAACTACGAGGACGCGATCATCCTGTCGCAGCGCCTCGTCCAGGACGACGTCCTCTCCTCGATCCACATCGAGGAGCACGAGGTCGACGCCCGTGACACCAAGCTGGGCCCCGAGGAGATCACCCGGGACATCCCGAACGTCTCCGAGGAGGTCCTCGCCGACCTCGACGAGCGCGGCATCATCCGGATCGGCGCCGACGTCGTCACCGGCGACATCCTGGTCGGCAAGGTCACCCCGAAGGGCGAGACCGAGCTGACCCCCGAGGAGCGCCTGCTCCGCGCGATCTTCGGTGAGAAGGCGCGCGAGGTCCGCGACACCTCGCTGAAGGTGCCGCACGGCGAGTCCGGCAAGGTCATCGGCGTCCGCGTCTTCGACCGCGAGGAGGGCGACGAGCTCCCTCCGGGCGTCAACCAGCTGGTCCGCGTCTACGTGGCCCAGAAGCGCAAGATCACCAACGGTGACAAGCTCGCCGGCCGTCACGGCAACAAGGGCGTCATCTCCAAGATCCTGCCGGTCGAGGACATGCCGTTCCTGGAGGACGGCACCCCGGTCGACATCATCCTCAACCCGCTGGGTGTCCCGTCCCGAATGAACCCGGGACAGGTCCTGGAGATCCACCTCGGCTGGCTCGCCCAGCAGGGCTGGGACGTCTCCGGCCTCGCCGACGAGTGGGCCCAGCGCCTGCAGGAGATCGGCGCCGACCAGGTCGTCGGTGGCACCAACCTCGCCACCCCGGTCTTCGACGGCGCCCGCGAGGACGAGATCACCGGCCTGCTGGACAACACCACGCTCACCCGCGACGGCGAGCGCCTGGTGAACTCCACCGGCAAGGCCCGGCTGTTCGACGGCCGCTCCGGCGAGCCGTTCCCGATGCCGATCTCGGTCGGCTACATGTACATCCTCAAGCTGCACCACCTGGTCGACGACAAGCTGCACGCCCGTTCGACCGGTCCGTACTCGATGATCACCCAGCAGCCGCTCGGTGGTAAGGCGCAGTTCGGTGGTCAGCGATTCGGTGAGATGGAGGTGTGGGCCCTCGAGGCGTACGGAGCCGCGTACGCGCTGCAGGAGCTCCTCACCATCAAGTCCGACGACGTCCTCGGCCGCGTGAAGGTCTACGAGGCCATCGTCAAGGGCGAGAACATCCCCGAGCCCGGCATTCCCGAGTCCTTCAAGGTGCTCATCAAGGAAATGCAGTCGCTCTGCCTCAACGTGGAGGTGCTGTCCTCGGACGGCCAGTCCATCGAGATGCGGGACTCCGACGAGGACGTCTTCCGTGCGGCCGAGGAGCTCGGCATTGACCTGTCCCGGCGCGAGCCGAGCAGCGTCGAAGAGGTCTGACGGAGGCCGGGCCGGCTGCTCCGCGTGAGCAGGAACAGCCGGCCCCGCCCCCAGGCCCCCCTCAGACCACAGACAAACTCTCGAATCACGAAAGAGGGCTTGACGACCAGTGCTTGACGTCAACTTCTTCGACGAGCTCCGTATCGGCCTGGCCACCGCCGACGACATCCGCCAGTGGTCCCACGGCGAGGTCAAGAAGCCGGAGACCATCAACTACCGCACCCTGAAGCCCGAGAAGGACGGCCTCTTCTGCGAGAAGATCTTCGGCCCCACCCGGGACTGGGAGTGCTACTGCGGTAAGTACAAGCGCGTCCGCTTCAAGGGCATCATCTGCGAGCGCTGCGGCGTCGAGGTGACCCGCGCCAAGGTGCGCCGCGAGCGGATGGGCCACATCGAGCTGGCCGCCCCGGTCACCCACATCTGGTACTTCAAGGGTGTCCCGTCCCGCCTGGGCTACCTGCTGGACCTGGCGCCGAAGGACCTCGAGAAGGTCATCTACTTCGCCGCCTACATGATCACCTGGGTCGACGACGAGCGCCGCCAGCGCGACCTGCCGTCCCTGGAGGCGCACGTCTCGGTCGAGCGCCAGCAGATCGAGAACCGCCGCGACGCCGACCTCGAAGGCCGTGCCAAGAAGGCCGAGACCGACCTGGCCGAGCTGGAGGCCGAGGGCGCCAAGGCCGACGTCCGCCGCAAGGTGCGCGAGGGCGCCGAGCGCGAGATGAAGCAGCTGCGCGACCGCGCCCAGCGCGAGCTGGACCGCCTCGACGAGGTGTGGAGCCGCTTCAAGAACCTCAAGGTCCAGGACCTGGAGGGCGACGAGCTGCTCTACCGCGAGCTGCGCGACCGCTTCGGCACGTACTTCTCCGGCTCGATGGGCGCCGCGGCGCTCAAGGACCGCCTGGAGTCGTTCGACCTGGCGGAGGAGTCCGAGCGCCTGCGCGAGATCATCCGCACCGGCAAGGGCCAGAAGAAGACCCGTGCGCTCAAGCGCCTCAAGGTCGTCTCCGCGTTCCTGCAGACCACCAACAAGCCCAAGGGCATGGTGCTGGACTGCGTGCCGGTCATCCCGCCGGACCTGCGTCCGATGGTGCAGCTCGACGGTGGCCGCTTCGCGACCTCCGACCTGAACGACCTGTACCGCCGCGTCATCAACCGCAACAACCGCCTGAAGCGCCTCCTCGACCTCGGTGCCCCCGAGATCATCGTGAACAACGAGAAGCGCATGCTCCAGGAGGCCGTCGACGCGCTCTTCGACAACGGCCGCCGCGGCCGCCCGGTCACGGGCCCCGGCAACCGTCCGCTGAAGTCGCTCTCCGACATGCTCAAGGGCAAGCAGGGTCGTTTCCGCCAGAACCTGCTCGGCAAGCGCGTCGACTACTCGGCCCGTTCGGTCATCGTCGTCGGCCCGCAGCTCAAGCTGCACCAGTGCGGTCTGCCCAAGGCCATGGCGCTGGAGCTCTTCAAGCCGTTCGTGATGAAGCGCCTGGTCGACCTGAACCACGCGCAGAACATCAAGTCGGCCAAGCGCATGGTCGAGCGCGCCCGCCCGGTCGTGTGGGACGTCCTCGAAGAGGTCATCGCCGAGCACCCCGTCCTGCTGAACCGTGCGCCCACCCTGCACCGCCTCGGCATCCAGGCCTTCGAGCCGCAGCTGGTCGAGGGCAAGGCCATCCAGATCCACCCGCTCGTCTGCACCGCGTTCAACGCGGACTTCGACGGTGACCAGATGGCCGTCCACCTGCCGCTCTCCGCGGAGGCGCAGGCCGAGGCCCGCATCCTGATGCTGTCCTCGAACAACATCCTCAAGCCGGCCGACGGCCGTCCGGTCACCATGCCGACCCAGGACATGGTGCTCGGTCTGTTCTTCCTCACCTCGGACCGCGACAACGTGAAGGGCGCCGGCCGCTCCTTCTCGTCGACCGCCGAGGCGATCATGGCCTTCGACGCCCGCGAGCTGGACGTCCAGGCCCCGATCGACCTGCGCATGCCCGCTGGCACGGTCCCGCCGCGCGGCTGGACGGCGCCGGTGGACGAGGACGGCCAGTCGACCTGGTTCGAGGGCGAGCCGTTCCGCATCACCACCACCCTGGGCCGCGCGCTCTTCAACGAGCTGCTGCCCGAGGACTACCCGTTCGTCGACTACGAGGTCGGCAAGAAGCAGCTGTCGGCCATCGTCAACGACCTGGCCGAGCGCTACCCGAAGGTCGTCGTCGCCGCGACGCTCGACAACCTGAAGGCGTCCGGCTTCCACTGGTCGACCCGTTCCGGTGTCACCGTCTCGATCTCGGACGTCATCGTCCCGCCGAGCAAGCCCCAGATCCTCGAGGGCTACGAGGCGCAGGCGGAGAAGGTCCAGAAGCAGTACGAGCGCGGTCTGATCACCAACGACGAGCGCAAGAGCGAGCTGGTCGGCATCTGGACCCGCGCGACCAACGAGGTCGCCGAGGCCATGGCCGTGAACTTCCCGAAGACGAACCCCATCTTCATGATGGTCGACTCGGGTGCTCGTGGAAACATGATGCAGATGCGTCAGATCGCCGGTATGCGTGGTCTGGTGTCGAACGCCAAGAACGAGACGATCCCGCGTCCCATCAAGGCGTCCTTCCGCGAGGGCCTGTCCGTGCTGGAGTACTTCATCTCCACCCACGGTGCCCGTAAGGGTCTCGCCGACACCGCCCTGCGCACCGCCGACTCCGGTTACCTCACCCGTCGTCTGGTCGACGTCTCCCAGGACGTCATCATCCGCGAGGAGGACTGCGGCACCGAGCGCGGCCTGAAGCTGTCGATCGGTTCCGTGGGCGCCGACGGCGTGCTGCGCAAGGCCGACGACGTCGAGACCAGCGTCTACGCCCGCATGCTCGCCGAGGACATCACCGTCGACGGCAAGCTGCTGGCCACCGCCAACACCGACCTCGGCGACGTCCTGATCGACGAGCTGATCCGGCACGGCATCAGCGAGGTCAAGACCCGCTCGATCCTCACCTGTGAGTCGGCGGTCGGCACCTGCGCCATGTGCTACGGCCGCTCGCTGGCCACCGGCAAGCTGGTCGACATCGGTGAGGCGGTCGGCATCATCGCCGCCCAGTCCATCGGTGAGCCCGGTACCCAGCTGACGATGCGTACCTTCCACACCGGTGGTGTGGCCGGTGACGACATCACCCAGGGTCTGCCGCGTGTCGTCGAGCTCTTCGAGGCCCGTACCCCCAAGGGTGTGGCCCCGATCTCGGAGGCGCAGGGCCGGGTCCGCATCGAGGACACCGAGAAGACCCGCAAGCTGGTCGTCACCCCGGACGACGGCAGCGACGAGATCGCCTACCCGGTCTCCAAGCGCGTCAAGCTCCTGGTGAGCGAGGGCGAGGCGGTCGAGGTCGGCCAGAAGCTGACCGTCGGTGCCACCAACCCGCACGACGTCCTGCGCATCATGGGCCAGCGCGCCGTCCAGGTCCACCTGGTCGCCGAGGTCCAGAAGGTCTACAACTCGCAGGGTGTGTCGATCCACGACAAGCACATCGAGATCATCATCCGGCAGATGCTCCGCCGCGTGACGATCATCGAGTCGGGCGACGCCGAGCTGCTCCCGGGCGAGCTCGTCGAGCGCGGCCGCTTCGAGCAGGAGAACCGCCGCGTGGTGTCCGAGGGCGGTCACCCCGCCTCCGGCCGTCCGCAGCTCATGGGTATCACCAAGGCCTCGCTGGCCACCGAGTCCTGGCTGTCGGCCGCCTCCTTCCAGGAGACGACCCGGGTGCTCACCGACGCGGCGATCCACGCCAAGTCGGACCCGCTGCTGGGCCTCAAGGAGAACGTCATCCTCGGTAAGCTCATCCCGGCCGGTACGGGTCTGCCCCGCTACCGCAACATCCGGGTCGAGCCGACCGAGGAGGCCAAGGCCGCGATGTACTCGGCCGTCGGCTACGACGACTACGACCTGTCGCCCTTCGGCGCCGGCTCCGGCCAGGCGGTCCCGCTGGACGACTACGACTACGGCCCGTACACCGGCTGAGTCCGCAGGTCCTGAACGCCGCAGGGCGGCCACCCCGGAAGGGGCGGCCGCCCTGCGGCGTTCCCGCGTCCCCTCGTCCTCCCCCGCGCGGAGGAGTCGGCAGGACCGCTCCGGCGGGGAATCCGGAGGGGCCCCTCCGACGGGCAGTGTGGTCCCCGCGGCGGTCCGGACGGTCCGGGCGGCCGGGGGGGCGCATGAACCGTCCACCGGCCAAGGTGCTGCTGTACACGGCCGTGACCGCGCTGACCGGGGCCGCCCTGGTGGGCTGCCTCGCCGAGGACCACCGGCGGGACGTCGGCTACCGGGTCACCGAGCAGGTGCGCACCCTGGTGATCGAGGGGGAGACCGGGGACGTCGAGGTCACCGGCGTCCGCACGGTCGCCACCGGTGAGGCGCTGCTCGCGCCCTCCGTCACCCGACGGCTGATCGGCGAGTTCACCGCCCGCAGGGCCGGACCGGCGAGCCCGGCACGGCCGCCCTCCCGGATGCTGCAGCAGCTGACCGCCCGCAAGGCCCAGACGCTGCGGCTGCTCGCCCGCGGACTCTCCACGCCGAGATCGCCGCCGAACTCACCGTCAGCGAGCACACCGTGAAGACCCACGTCTCCAACCTCCTCGCCAAGCTGCAGCTGCGGACCGCGTGCACGCCGTGGTCTTCGCCTACGAGTCCGGGGCGGTGGTCGCGGGGGAGCCGTGACGGGCCGTCCGCGACCGTCGCCCCGAGCCGCCGCCGGGAGCTTCAGCGCATGCGGAAGACCGGGCCGCGGGGGGCGAAGGGGAGGGTGGCGCCGCGGGGGACGAGGTAGGCGTGCTCGCGGCGGATCCGCAGGACGTCGCACTCGGCGTCGGTGATCACCAGCAGCGGAGCCCCCGGTGGGAAGTCCTCGGCGCGTTCCAGCAGGTCGACCCCGGGCTGCAGCACCGTGCCGCCGCGGCCCCGGACGCGGACCCGGCCGGCGATCTCCTCCGGCGGCAGGTAGCCGGCGTCGTGCGGTGCGGCGTCGCAGAACACCACCCGGGCGGCGGCCACGTCGCGGGCCGCCGCGTACGAGGCGATGGCGCCGAGGGCCTTGCCGAGCAGCGGCCGGCTCATCGAGCCGGAGGTGTCGAGCACCACGCCGAAGGTGCACCGGGCTACCTCCTCCTCGGGCCGCCACCGCCCCGCCCGCGGGATGTCCGGGGTGGCGGACTGCCGGCGCGAGGGCCGGGCGTAGCTGCGCACGGTCTGCGGGGACGGCACGAACTCGTCGAACCAGCGGGCGAGCTGCGCGTCCCAGGGCAGCGGCGGGTGGGCGAGCGCGCGGATCTCCTCGACCAGTCCGGCGGGGAGGGTGCCGCGCTCCCGGGTGTGGAGTTCGAAGCCCTGCTGCAGGCCGCGCCGGTAGAACCCGTCCAGGTCGACGTGGTCGCGCGGGCTGCCGAGCGGCTCGCCGAGCACGTCCGGCCGGCCCTTCCCGGCGAGGGTGGCGAGGCGGCGGATCCGCCGCTGGTCGCGGACGATCCGGTCGTACACCTCCTCGGCGGAGAGCCCCTTGAGCCGCGGGTCGTGCAGCAGGCCCTCCGGCATGTCGCCGACGCCCATCTCGACCAGCCAGCCGTTCACCACGAAGTCGCAGGCGACGTTGAAGAGGTACGGGTCGCGGGCGCCCGTCCGGTCGCCGTGCCGCAGGGCGGCGTGCAGCATCTCGTGGCCGAGGACGAACCGCCACTCCTCGTCGGTCAGGTGCAGCAGCGGGTTGACGTAGAGCTCGCCGGCCGCGGCGTTCACCGCGGCGACGGAGATCCCGTGCGCGCGGGCGAGTTCGGCGTCGGCGACGACGGTCATGCCGGCCGCGATGCCGCCGAGCAGCGGGTAGGAGGAGACGAACCAGTTCAGCGCCCGCATCCAGGGCCGCTGCGGTTCGCGGGCGTCGGTGAGGCCGGCCCGGCGGCCGCCGGCGACGTCCATCGCGGCGGAGACCGTCCGGGTGAGGGCCGCGGCGAACGCGGCCGTCCAGTCCTCCGGGTCCCGGTATCCCTGCCAGGGCACCAGCAGCTGGTCGGCGAGGCCCGGGCCGCAGGCGCTCGGGACGTCCGGTACCCCGTCGCGGCGCCAGCGGGCGGCGAGTTCGTCCTCGTCGCCGGCGGGCAGCGACCGCGGCAGGTCGAACGGGCAGCGCCCGACGTGGAAGGTGGCCTGGAAGCGGTGGACGGCGGTGCAGCGGGCGGCCTGCAGCGCGTCGTCGGCCGGTGTGCGCCGGCCGCGCGCGGCGGGCACGTGGCCGAAGCCGAGGTGGAGCAGGCAGTGCGTCAGCACCCAGGCCCACTCGGCGGGTTCGGCGTGCCGCCCGATGTCGGCGTGCACGGTGCCGTCGGAGTCGACGACCGCCCAGCCGCCGGGCGGGACGGCCTCGCAGCCGGGGGCGGTGCAGATCCGGGCGTCGATCGCGTTCAGGGCGTGGTTGGCCCCCACCAGCGCGAGTCCCGCCCGGAAGGCCTCGGCGGCCGGGTCCGGACGTTCCTCGGGATCACGGCCGGCGGCGCGGCGCTTCGCGGCGGCACGGCTCACCGCCGTGCCTCGACGAGCCGGGGCATGTCCCGGGCGGCCTCGACCAGGAACCACGACGGCAGCACCGGGTTGCCGTCCTCGCCGTCCGCGATGACGGTCTGGGCGACCTCGACGGAGATCTCGGCGAGCTGGACGAGCAGCGACTTCGCCCGGTACGCGGTGCGCCGCAGCTGCTCGGAGGCGTGCTCCTTGCGGGCCGGGAGCACCTTGACCAGCCTCCCGCGGAAGGCGTCGGCCAGGTAGTACAGCAGGTCGCGGTCCTCCAACCGGGCGGGCCAGCGGGCGTCGCCCTTGAGGATGGCGTCCAGCCCGTACGCGTTGCGGACGATCTTGGCGTAGCCGCAGAAGGCCACCGCGTGCTGCGGGGTGAGCAGGCCGTGCGCGACCACCTGCAGCGCCGCCTCGTCCAGGGCCGGGCCGAAGGAGTGCAGCGCG
This sequence comes from Kitasatospora sp. NPDC093679, assembly GCF_040683455.1. Lineage (NCBI taxonomy): Bacteria > Bacillati > Actinomycetota > Actinomycetes > Kitasatosporales > Streptomycetaceae > Kitasatospora > Kitasatospora sp. NPDC093679. Next base: position 87,642 of record NZ_JBFBDW010000005.1, on the reverse strand, counting down.
TCGGAGAGCATGTGCCAGGAGCGCGGGGTGGAGAACGGCTCCTCGGTCTTCGGCGGCGCCGACCACAGGTGGTCCGGCCGGTCGGTGAGGTGGTCCAGCACCCACGGGTGGATGCCCGCGCCGGCCGCCCAGGCCAGCCAGTCGGTGGCGCTGGCCCGCAGGTGCACGTGGACCAGCCGGTTGACCAGCGCGGAGGCCATCGGCCGGGCCAGCGCACCGTCGGTCGCCCGGTTGCCCGCGCCGATCACGATCGAGCCCGGCGGCAGCTCGTAGGAGCCGATCCGGCGGTCCAGGATCAGCGAGTAGAAGGCCTTCTGCACGTCCGGCGAGGCCGCGTTGAGCTCGTCGAGGAACAGGCAGTACGGCTCGTCGCGGGCGATCGACTCCGGCGGGCAGAACCGGGACCGGCCGTCCGCGGTCAGCTGCGGCACGCCGACCAGGTCCTCCGGCGCCAACTGGGTGCCGATCAGGCTCACGCACTCCAGACCCAGCGAATCGGCGAACCCCCGCACCAGCGAGGACTTGCCGATGCCGGGCGCACCCCACAGGAAGACCGGGCGGACGGTCGCCAGACCCAGCAGCAACTCCGGTACCCGGGACGGCGAGACGGTGACGGCACCCTGCACGGGACTCCTTCGACACGGTGGGGTTCCCGGCCAGTGTGCGCACCCGCCGCCGCGCGGCGCACCAGGTTTTCCGGTGGCGCCGGCCGCGGCCGCCCGCGTACCGTCCCGGCCATGAACGCCAAGCGGCCCCTGATCGCCGTCCTCACCGGCGCGGGCATCTCCACAGACTCCGGCATCCCCGACTACCGCGGCCCGAACGGCCTGTGGCAGCGCGACCCGAAGGCGCAGGAGCTCGTCACCATCGGCCCGTACCTCGCCGATCCGGACGTCCGCCGGCGGTCCTGGCAGCTGCGCAAGGAGGTCGGCGCCGTCGGTGCCGAACCCAACGCCGGCCACCTCGCGCTCGTCGAACTGGAACGCTCCGGGCTGCCGATGCGCGTCCTCACGCAGAACGTCGACGGCCTGCACCGGCGTTCGGGCCTGCCCGAGCGCAAGGTGCTCGAACTCCACGGCACCGCCGACCGGGTGCAGTGCGTCCGCTGCCGCCTGCGCACCCCGATGGCCGAGGCGCTGGCCCGGGTCGACGCCGGCGAGCCGGACCCGGCCTGCCTCGCCTGCGGGGGCGTGCTCAAGCCGTGCACCGTGATGTTCGGCGAAGTGCTCGACGAGCAGGTGCTCGCGGACGCCGCGGCGATCGCCAAGGCCTGCGACCTGTTCCTCGCCGTCGGCACCCTGCTGCAGGTCCACCCGGCGGCCGCTCTCGCCCGGGTCGCGGTGGAGCACGGCGCCCGGCTGATCGTCGTCAACGCCGACCCGACCCCCTACGACGACGAGGCCGCCGAGGTGATCCGCGAACCGATCTCGCAGGCGCTGCCCGCGCTGGTCGCCCGGATCACCGCAGGGGAGTTCTCCACCCCGGCCTGACCGGCTGCGTAGCATGGGCCCTCCCCGGACGCGTGGGAGGCGGACGATGGCAAGCGGTGGCTTCGACCCGTGGTCGGCGGCGTTCGTCGCCCACCCCTACGACGCGTACGCCGAGCTACGGGCGAAGGCGCCGGTCACCCGGTACGAACCCAGCAACCAGTGGCTGATCGCCCGGTACGCCGACGTCTCCGCCCTGCTGCGCGACCGCCGGCTCGGCCGCACCTACACCCACCGCTACACCCACGCCGAGTTCGGCCGGCCCGAGCCCGACCCCGCGCACGAGCCCTTCCACACCCTCAACGACAACGGCCTGCTCGACCTGGAGGCCCCCGACCACACCCGCATCCGCCGCCTGGTCTCCAAGGCCTTCACCCCGCGCCGGGTCGAGTCGCTGCGCCCCACCGTCGCCCGGCTCGCCGACGGACTCGTCACCGGCCTGCTGGCCGACGGCGGCGGCGACCTGATCGCGACGGTCGCCGAGCCGCTGCCGGTCGCCGTCATCGCCGAGATGCTCGGCGTCCCGGAGGGCGACCGGCACCTGCTGCGGCCGTGGTCCGCCGACATCACCGGCATGTTCGAGCTCAACCCGGGCGAGGAGACGGCGCGGCGCGCCGTCCGCGCCAGCACCGAGTTCTCCGACTACCTGCGCGCCCTGATCCGGCGGCGCCGCACCGACCCCGGCGACGACCTGATCAGCGCCCTCGCCCTGGTCGCCGACGAGGGGGAGGTGCTCAGCGAGCAGGAGGTCGTCTCCACCTGCGTGCTGCTGCTCAACGCCGGGCACGAGGCGACCGTCAACACCACCGGCAACGGCTGGTGGGCGCTCTTCCGCAACCCCGGCGAACTCGCCCGGCTCCGCGCCTCGGTGGACGAACTGCTGCCCACCGCCGTCGAGGAACTGATGCGCTGGGACACACCGCTGCAGATGTTCGAACGCTGGGTGCTGGAGGACATCGAGGTCGGCGGGGTACGGATCCCGCGCGGCTCCGAGGTCGCCCTGCTCTTCGGCTCCGCCAACCGCGACCCCGAGCGCTTCGCCGACCCCGACCGGCTCGACCTCGGCCGCACCGACAACCCGCACATCACCTTCGGCGCCGGAATCCATTTCTGTCTCGGCGCCCCGCTCGCCAGACTGGAGCTCAACGAGTCCTTCGGCGCACTGCTCCGCCGGGCACCCGGCCTGCGCCTCGTCCGCGAGCCCGTCTGGCGGCCCGGCTACGTGATCCGCGGACTCGAAGAACTGCTGGTCGAGGTCTGACACACCGCTGGAGGTGGCCGTGGGAGCGGCAACGGGGGCACTGCTGGGGCTGGCGATCGGCGACGCCATGGGACGACCCACCGAGTTCGACACCATGGCGGGCATCACCGCCGGCTGCCCCGACTGGCGCCGGCTCCCGCTGCCCGACCCGGCCAGGGTCACCGACGACACCCAGATGACCCTCGCCCTCGGCCGCGCCCTGCGCACCGCCCTGGAGCGCGGCCCGCTCACCCCGCTGCGCCTGGAGCGGCCGTTGCGCGAGGGGTTCGTCGACTGGTGGCGCTCCCCGGAGAACAACCGCGCCCCCGGCCGCACCTGCATGCGCTCCTGCCACCGCCTCAGCAGGGACGGCACGCCCTGGCAGCAGGCGAGCGACGTCGGCTCCAAGGGCTGCGGCGCCAACATGCGGGTCGCCCCGCTCGGCCTCGTCCGCGGGCTGACGCCGGCCCAGCTCTCGGGCGCCGCGCAGCTGCAGTCCGGGTTGACCCACGGCCACCCCACCGCGCTCGCCGCCAGCGTGCTCACCGCGCACACCGTGCGGCTGCTCGCCGACGGCACCGCCCCGGCCGAACTCCCGGGCCTGCTGCGCGCGTACGCCACCGGGCAGCGCGGCCGCTACGACGCGTTCTGGCTCGGCGACCTCGCCGCCCACGCCCAGGACCCGTCGCCGGAGACCTTCGCCACCCGCGGCTGGGACGAGTGCCTCTTCGTCCTCGACCGGCTGGACGCCGCGCTCGCCCGGCCCTCCCTCGACACCGACCCGTGCGAGACCACCGGCGCCGGGTGGATCGCCGAAGAGGCCTTCGCCACCGGTCTGCTGTGCTTCCTGCTGCTGCCCGACGACCCGGTCGCCGCCGTCCGCCGGGCCGCCTTCTCCTCCGGAGACTCCGACTCCATCGCCTGCCTCACCGGCGCCTTCGCCGGCGCCCGGCACGGCAGCGCCGCCTGGCCCGCCGAGTGGGCCGAGCGCATCGAGTACCGCGACGAACTCCTCGCGCTCGGCGCGCTCTGGGACTGACGCCCGCTCGGCCGCCCGGGCGCCGACTCAGCCGGCCAGGACGCCCGCCGCCCGGGCGGCCGCCAGCCACGCGGGGAAGCCCTCCAGCAGCCGGTCGTACAGCTCGGCGTCGGAGTGGGACCCGGGGTCGCGGCCGGCCGGGAAGAAGCCGGCGTTGTCGACCGGCCTGGCCGCGGGCACCGGGAGCTCGTCCAGCCGGTGCAGGAAGGCGAACTCCTGGTCGGCCGGGTCGCCGAAGCCCACGAACTGCCAGTAGAGCGGCAGTTCGGCGGCCAGGCAGAGCAGCTCGCGGGCCGCGCCGCGGGCGGTCGGGCCGCCGTCGGTCTGGAACACCACCAGCGCCGGGGCGTTCGCCCCGGACAGCTGGTGGTGCCGGATCACGGCCTTCATCGCCAGGTGGTAGTTGGTGCGGCCCATGTGCCCGAGCCCGGCGTGCAGCGCGTCGATCCGGCCGCGGTGGTCGTCGAGCGCGAGCTCGGCCACCCCGTCCACCTCGGTGGAGAAGAACACCACCGGCACCCGCCCGTCGTCGTCCAGGTGCGCGGAGAGCGCCAGCACCTGCTCGGCGAAGCGCTGGACGGCACCCGAGCGGTAGAACGGCCGCATGGACCCGGACCGGTCCAGCACCAGGTACACCGCGGCCCGCACCCCGCGCAGCCCGGACTTCTCCAGGCTGACCCGCGCCGACGCGTAGTGGCCGACCAGCCCCGGCGCGGCGGCCGCCACCTTCTCCGGACTCAGGCCCACCGGCTCAGTCCCTGGTCCGGAAGCGCTGCCGGCCCGCCGGCGGCGCCGGGGGAGCAGCGGGCGTCGGGGGAGCGACGGGAGCCGAGAAGGCGGGAGCCGCGGAAGCCTCCACCGGGGGCAGCAGCGGGTACCGGTCCGCCAGTGCGGCCCGGTCGCCGTCCGCGAAGGCCGCCACCAGGTCGTCCGCGACCTGCAGCACCACGTCCAGGCCCTCCACCTCGGCCGTCCAGTCCGCCGGCAGCCCGGCGGTGCCGTACATCGCGCCGACCAGGTTGCCGCAGACCGCACCGGTGGAGTCGCTGTCCCCCGAGTGGTTCGCCGCCAGCACCAGCGCCTCCCGGGCGTCCGCGCCCGTCAGCGCCGCGTACACCGCGATCGCCAGGCACTCCTCGGCGATCCAGCCGAGGCCCACCTGCTCCACCCGCTCGGGGCACGCCGGGCCGAGCCCGGCCACCCGCACCGCACGCCGCAGCGCCGCCACCGTCTCCTCGCCGCCCGGGTACGCCGCGGTCTGCTCGACGGTCTCCTCGACCGCCCGCCGCAGCTCCGTCCCGTGCACCAGCCGCTCGACCAGCGCCGCGAAGGCCCCCGCCGCCAGGTACCCCGTCGGGTGTCCGTGCGTCAGCTGAGCGCAGTCCGCCGCCAGTTCGAAGGCCCGCCGCACCCCCAGCCGGGCCAGCCCGAACGGCGCCGAGCGCATCACCGTGCCGCAGCCCTTGGACTGCGCGTTCACCTCGCCGTGCAGCCCGTACGCCACCGGCGGCAGGTAGCCGTACCCGGCGAGCCCGCTGGTGCAGGCCGTCCCCGGCGCCCGCGAGGCGTACAGGAACTCCCGGCCGAGCAGCCAGCCGTCCGGGTGGCGCTCCGGCCCGGGCAGCCGCTGGGTCAGCATCCACCGCCGGTACGCCCGGTGGACCTCCTCGCGGGTGCCGCCGCGCAGCAGGCCCTCGGCGGTGAACAGCGTCATCTGGGTGTCGTCGGTCACCTCGCCGTGCCGGCCGCCGGCGGCCGGCGAGCGCAGCCCGTCCGGGCCGAAGCGGTCCCGGATGTCGTCCAGCCGCTGGAACTCCACCGGCCAGCCCAGCGCGTCGCCGAGCGCCCCGCCCACCAGTGAGCCGCGCACGCGGTCCCGGTACTCCACCATCGTCTCCCCCTCCGCGGCCGCTCCGGCCGTCAGTCCTCGATCGCCCCGGCACGCCCGTGCAGCGCCGCCCGGTCCGCGGCGGCCCGTCCGGCCGCCCACCCCTCTCCGTCGCTGACCCGCACCCGCTGCGAGACCAGCTTCGGGAACATCCGCCCGACCGTGTCGTCCACCGCCTGCCCGCGGGCCGCCAGCACCGGCAGCAGCCGCTCGTCCGGCGCCAGCTGCTCGGAGGTGCCGTCCTCGCGCAGGTGCCGTCCGGCCGCCGCGTCGGCGGTCGCCCGCTCGGTCGCCTCGGTGAGCCGCTCCCGGATCCGCGCAGCATAGGAGATCAGGAAGGACTGACGGAACGCCTTCGTCCGCGGCGCGCCGTCCTGGTGCCGGCGGCTGCCCGCCCGGTGCATCGCCGCGGTGCCCTGCACCAGCAGCGAGGTGTAGAGCAGCTCCACCGCGTCCAGGTCCGCGTCGAAGCCGATCACCGTGCAGAAGCCGAACTCCTTCGCCCACACCACCCGGCACCGGTTCGCCGCCGCCACCGCGTCCAGCAGCATCGCCTTCGGGCTCTCGTACGGCTGGTCGACCCCGATCCGCAGCGCGGCCGGCGCGTCCTTCGCCGGGCCGCCCGCCGCGAGCAGCGCCTCGTCGATCGAGTGCTGCGCCATCAGCTGCTGGGCCTTTTCGGTCAGCGCCTCCGCCTCGTCGGGGAACTCCGTCGACTCGGCCTTCGCCAGCAGCGCCCGGATCCGCCCGAGCATCCGCGGCTCGCCCGCCGCCGGGCGCGCGGCCGCCGGGTCGAACGCCCGACCGCCGCCCTGCTGCCCGGGCACCGGGCCGACCGGCGCGATCGGCGGCAGCAGCGACCAGGCCCGCAGCAGCTCCAGCGCGGCCGTCGCCAGCGCGAACCGGTCCTGCCGGTGCCGGGCCGCGAACTCCGGCAGGTACGCCTCGTCCGACCCCCACCACACCTCGGCCGCCAGCTCCCGCAGCTGCTCCTGCCAGCGCCGGTCCAGCGAGGCGGCCGGGTGCCGCCTGCCCTCCGCCGCGATCAGGTCGACCGCCAGCGCCAGGTGCACCGGCCCCAGCTCGCGCCGCACCACCCGGACGAGGTCGGCGGGCCGCCACCCGGCCGTCCAGCACCGGCCGACCGCGCGCTCCGCGAACGCCAGCAGCGCCCGGCCGACCTCCGGCCACTGCTCCGCCGAGGCGGCCAGCAGCGAGGCGCCGCCGTCCAGCGCGTACTCCAACGTCTCCGCGGGCGCAGCCACGACCTGCTGCACCGCCGAGGCCAGCAGCCCCTCGACGGCGGAGTCCTGCCCGGCCCTGCCGCTGCGCCTGCCCACGATGCCTCTTCCGTCCGCGTCCGCCGGCCCGGCCACGACCGGCCGGATCCCGTCCCATGATGCAGGAGCGGCTCCGACGGGCGGGCGGGCCGCGGGCGGCGCGTGGCGGCCGCCACGTGAATCGGTCTTCGTGGCGGGCAACTACTCGGGGGCGCCGCTCGTCCTGCATTCTGTAGGGGCAGCACGCGCAGCCGACGCGCGACGGGGTGTCAGGGAGGTGGCCGCATGGCCGTTGAGCCGTGGAGGCATCCGCAGCAGTCGTACGGCCCGCCGCCGCAGCCCTGGCAGCCGGCGGCCACCCCGCAGGCCGCGATGCGCGCCGCCCACGCGGACCGCGAGCGGACGGTCGACGTGCTGAAGGCCGCCTACGCCGAGGGCCGGCTGACGGCGGAGGAGTACTCGCAGCGCTTCGACCACGCGCACCGCGCGCAGACGTACGGTCAGCTCGCGCAGCTGGTCGCCGACCTGCCGTCCGGGCCGATGGTGGCGCCGATGGGCGCGGCCGTGCCGGTCGTCCCGCCGACCTTCATGCCGCCGCCGGCGCCGTACGCGCCGCCGCGCACCAACGGGATGGCGATCGCCTCGATGGTGCTGGGCCTGCTCTGCCTGCCGACCTTCGGCGCGCTCGGCATCCCGGCCGTGGTCACCGGGCACATCGCGAAGTCGCAGCTGCGGGCCGGCCGCGAGGAGGGCGACGGCATGGCGACGGCCGGTCTGGTGATCGGCTGGCTGTCGGTGGCCGGATGGGCGCTGATGATGCTGCTCGCCGTGGTGTCCGCGGGCTGACCTGCGGTTCCGTCCCGTTCCGCGGGCCGGGACGGCGGCCGGGCAGGGTGGCGGCCCCGTCCGATGTGTGGTAAGACGGCTCGAACGTTCCCGCACCGTTCCGGTTGTCCAGGCTCGCCCGGGTGAGCAGCGGCGTTGCATTTGTTTTGACCGCCGCCGATGCGCTAGGTACGCTCTGATTCGTGCCTGGGGTGTCCCCGGGTCCTTGTGCGTGCCAGTTGACCGGCCGCCGTAGCGGAGCGCTGATCCCGCTCTCGCCGTGCGAGCGCCGTCGCTGTCCATCAGCTCATGGGATTCCGCGATTCCTCCGCCGGGAGACTCGACACACCCGACCGCGTGGGTCGGTGGGTCGAGGGGCGCCGCAGGTTAGTTTTACGCAGCCTTGGCACACAGAAAACGGAGAAACGGTGCCTACGATCCAGCAGCTGGTCCGAAAGGGCCGGCAGGACAAGGTCGAGAAGAACAAGACGCCCGCCCTGAAGGGCTCCCCGCAGCGTCGTGGCGTCTGCACGCGTGTGTACACGACCACCCCGAAGAAGCCGAACTCGGCGCTTCGTAAGGTCGCCCGTGTGCGCCTCACCAGCGGGATCGAGGTCACCGCCTACATCCCGGGCGAGGGCCACAACCTGCAGGAGCACTCCATCGTGCTGGTCCGCGGTGGCCGTGTGAAGGACCTTCCTGGTGTCCGCTACAAGATCATCCGCGGCTCCCTCGACACCCAGGGTGTCAAGAACCGCAAGCAGGCTCGCAGCCGCTACGGCGCCAAGAAGGAGAAGTAAGAATGCCTCGTAAGGGCCCCGCCCCGAAGCGCCCGGTCATCATCGACCCGGTTTACGGCTCCCCGCTGGTGACCTCGCTGGTCAACAAGATCCTGCTGCACGGCAAGCGCTCCACCGCCGAGCGGATCGTGTACGGCGCCCTCGAGGGCGTCCGCGAGAAGACCGGCGCCGACCCGGTGGTCGCGCTCAAGCGCGCCCTGGAGAACGTCAAGCCGACCCTCGAGGTCAAGTCCCGCCGTGTCGGTGGCGCGACCTACCAGGTGCCGGTCGAGGTCAAGCCGGGCCGTGCCAACACCCTGGCGCTGCGCTGGCTCGTCGGTTACTCCCGCGCCCGTCGCGAGAAGACCATGACCGAGCGTCTGCTGAACGAGATCCTCGACGCCAGCAACGGCCTCGGCGCGTCCGTGAAGCGTCGCGAGGACACCCACAAGATGGCCGAGTCCAACAAGGCCTTCGCGCACTACCGCTGGTAGTCCGAACCCCGTCACTAGACAGAGAGAGAACGAGCCACCATGGCTGCAACCTCCCTTGACCTCGCCAAGGTCCGCAACATCGGGATCATGGCGCACATCGACGCGGGCAAGACCACCACCACCGAGCGGATCCTGTTCTACACCGGTGTCTCGTACAAGATCGGTGAGGTCCACGATGGCGCTGCCACCATGGACTGGATGGAGCAGGAGCAGGAGCGCGGCATCACCATCACGTCGGCCGCGACGACCTGTCACTGGACGCTCGACGGCGTCGACAACACCATCAACATCATCGACACCCCGGGCCACGTCGACTTCACCGTCGAGGTGGAGCGCTCGCTGCGCGTGCTCGACGGTGGCGTGACGGTGTTCGACGGCGTCGCCGGCGTCGAGCCCCAGTCCGAGACCGTGTGGCGGCAGGCTGACCGCTACGGCGTCCCGCGCATCTGCTTCATCAACAAGCTGGACCGCACGGGCGCCGACTTCTACTTCTGCGTGCAGACCATCGTGGACCGCCTCGGCGCCACCCCGCTGGTCATGCAGCTCCCGATCGGCGCGGAGTCCGACTTCGTCGGCGTCGTCGACCTGGTGAAGATGAAGGCCCTGGTCTGGTCGCCCGAGGCCACCAAGGGCGAGATGTACGACGTCGTCGACATCCCGGCCGACCTCGCCGACAAGGCCGAGGAGTACCGCGAGGCCCTGCTCGACACCGTGTCGAACGTCAGCGACGAGGTGATGGAGCTCGCCCTGGAGGGCGAGGACATCCCCGAGGAGCTGCTGGTCGCCGCGATCCGCAAGGGCACGCTGAACTCGGACTTCACCCCGATCTTCTGCGGCTCGGCGTTCAAGAACAAGGGCGTTCAGCCCCTGCTCGACGCGGTTGTGAAGTACCTGCCGTCGCCCCTCGACATCGAGGGCATCGAGGGCACCAAGCCGAACAACCCCGAAGAGAAGATCGTCCGCCAGGCCTCGGACGACGAGCCGCTGGCCGCCCTGGCGTTCAAGATCATGTCCGACCCGCACCTGGGCAAGCTCACCTTCGTCCGCGTGTACTCCGGCCGCCTGGAGTCCGGCACCTCGGTGCTGAACTCCGTCAAGGGCAAGAAGGAGCGCATCGGCAAGATCTACCGCATGCACGCGAACAAGCGTGAGGAGATCGACTCGGTGGGCGCCGGCGACATCATCGCCGTCATGGGCCTGAAGCAGACCACCACCGGTGAGACGCTGTCCGACGAGAAGCAGCCGGTCATCCTGGAGTCCATGGACTTCCCGGCCCCGGTCATCCGCGTCGCGATCGAGCCCAAGTCCAAGGGTGACCAGGAGAAGCTGGGTGTCGCCATCCAGCGTCTCGCCGAGGAGGACCCGTCCTTCCAGGTCAACACGGACGAGGAGACCGGCCAGACCATCATCGCGGGTATGGGCGAGCTGCACCTCGAGGTGCTCGTCGACCGTATGCGCCGTGAGTTCAAGGTCGAGGCCAACGTCGGCAAGCCGCAGGTCGCGTACCGCGAGACGATCCGCAAGGCCGTCGAGCGCATCGACTACACGCACAAGAAGCAGACCGGTGGTTCGGGTCAGTTCGCGAAGATCCAGATCGCGATCGAGCCGCTGGAGTCGGGCGAGGGCTACGAGTTCGTCAACAAGGTCACCGGTGGCCGCGTGCCGAAGGAGTACATCCCCTCGGTCGACGCCGGTTGCCAGGAGGCCATGGAGTTCGGTGTCCTCGCCGGCTACCCGCTCCAGGGCGTCCGCGTGACCCTGCTCGACGGTGCGTCGCACGACGTCGACTCGTCCGAGCTCGCGTTCAAGATCGCCGGTTCGATGGCCTTCAAGGAAGGCGCCAAGAAGGCCGGTCCGGCCCTCCTGGAGCCGATGATGGCCGTCGAGGTCACCACGCCCGAGGACTACATGGGCGACGTGATCGGCGACATCAACTCCCGCCGTGGCCAGATCCGGGCCATGGAGGAGCGTCACGGTGCGCGCGTCGTCAAGGCGCTCGTGCCGCTCTCCGAGATGTTCGGCTACGTCGGTGACCTGCGCAGCAAGACCTCTGGTCGCGCAAGCTACTCGATGCAGTTCGACTCGTACGCCGAGGTTCCGCGGAACGTGGCGGACGACATCATCGCCAAGGCCAAGGGCGAGTAAGGCCGGCTCCGCCGGTCAAGGTTCGGCCCGTTATTCGGGACGAATCCGACCCCTTAGGCTAGAAGGAGGTAACCCGGGGCGAATCCCCACGGATTCCCCCGGGCCCTCCCGGCACCCCACCCCGCGGGACGGCATGGAGCGCTACCAGCGCCCCGTTCCCAATCCCGATCAAAGACCAACTGACGTCGTACGGCGTACAGAACTGTCCTCAGGAGGACTGCAGTGGCGAAGGCGAAGTTCGAGCGGACGAAGCCCCACGTCAACATCGGCACCATCGGTCACATCGACCACGGTAAGACCACGCTGACCGCGGCGATCACCAAGGTGCTGCACGACGCGTACCCGGACATCAACCCCTTCACGCCGTTCGACCAGATCGACAAGGCGCCGGAGGAGCGGCAGCGCGGTATCACCATCTCGATCGCGCACGTCGAGTACCAGACCGAGGCGCGTCACTACGCCCACGTTGACTGCCCGGGTCACGCTGACTACATCAAGAACATGATCACCGGTGCGGCCCAGATGGACGGTGCGATCCTCGTCGTCGCCGCCACCGACGGCCCGATGCCGCAGACCAAGGAGCACGTCCTCCTGGCCCGCCAGGTCGGCGTCCCCTACATCGTCGTCGCCCTGAACAAGGCCGACATGGTGGACGACGAGGAGATCCTGGAGCTCGTCGAGCTCGAGGTCCGTGAGCTCCTCTCCGAGTACGAGTTCCCGGGCGACGACCTGCCGGTCGTGCGCGTCTCGGCGCTCAAGGCGCTCGAGGGCGACAAGGAGTGGGGCGAGAAGCTCCTCGGCCTCATGCACGCCGTCGACGAGTCGATCCCGACCCCGGCCCGTGCCACCGAGCTGCCGTTCCTGATGCCGATCGAGGACGTCTTCACGATCACCGGTCGTGGCACCGTCGTCACCGGCCGCATCGAGCGCGGTGTCCTCAAGGTCAACGAGACCGTCGACATCATCGGCATCAAGACCACCAAGACCACCACCACGGTCACCGGTATCGAGATGTTCCGCAAGCTGCTCGACGAGGGCCAGGCCGGTGAGAACGTCGGTCTGCTCCTCCGTGGCATCAAGCGCGAGGACGTCGAGCGCGGCCAGGTCATCATCAAGCCGGGTTCGGTCACCCCGCACACCGACTTCGAGGCCCAGGCCTACATCCTGTCGAAGGACGAGGGTGGCCGTCACACCCCCTTCTTCAACAACTACCGCCCGCAGTTCTACTTCCGTACCACGGACGTGACCGGCGTCGTGACCCTCCCCGAGGGCACCGAGATGGTCATGCCGGGCGACAACACCGCCATGACCGTCGCGCTGATCCAGCCCGTCGCCATGGAGGAGGGCCTCAAGTTCGCCATCCGTGAGGGTGGCCGCACCGTCGGCGCCGGCCAGGTCACCAAGATCGTCAAGTGACGATCTGACCCCGGCCCGTCGTAGGGCTCGCCGCAAGGCAAACGGAAGGGCCCGCCCCCTCCGTCCGCGAGGACGGGGAGGGCGGGCCCTTCCGCGTTTCCGGCTACCGGGTCACAGGCCCGCGGAGTACGTGCGGCAGGTCTCGTAGTCCGGCAGCAGGCCGGTGGCGATCGCCTCGGCGAGCGAGGGCGCGGCCTCGTCGCGGGCCGACAGCTGCGGCAGCTCGGCCGGCCACTCGATGCCCAGCTCCGCGTCGAGCGGGTGCACCGCGTGCTCCCCGGTGGGGTTGTAGGTCTCCGAGCAGAGGTAGGACAGCGTGGCGTCGTCGGTGAGCGCGCAGAAGCCGTGGCCGAGGCCCTCGGCGATGTACAGCGCCCGGCGCTCGGTGTCGTCCAGCCGGACGCCCTCCCAGCGGCCGAAGGTCGGCGAGCCGACCCGCAGGTCCACCACCACGTCGAGCACCGCACCGCGCACGCAGGTCACGTACTTCGCCTGACCGGGCGGCACGTCGGCGAAGTGGATGCCGCGCACCACGCCGCGCGCCGAGACGGAGAGGTTGCCCTGGGCCAGGCGCAGCGGGTGACCGACCGCCTCGGCCAGCCGGTCGAAGCGGTACCACTCGGTGAACAGGCCGCGCGGGTCCCCGTGCAGCTGCGGGGTGATCTCGAACGCTCCCTCGATGCCGAGCTCGCGGATCTTCACCGGGACTCCTCCTCGTCCAGCAGGTTCAACAGGTAGGTGCCGTAACCGCTCTTCAGCAGCGGCAGGGCCAGCTCGCGCAGCTGCTCGGAGTCGATCAGCCCGGCGCGCCAGCACGCCTCCTCGATGCAGCCGATCTTGAAGCCCTGGCGCTCCTCGATCACGCGGACGAACTCCGAGGCCTGCACCATCGACACGAACGTCCCGGTGTCCAGCCAGGCGGTGCCGCGGTCGAGGATCGTCACGTGCAGCCGGCCGTCGCGCAGGTACGCCTCGTTGACGGCGGTGATCTCGAGCTCGCCGCGGGCGCTCGGCTCCAGGTCGCGGGCGATCTCCACCACGCGGTTGTCGTAGAAGTAGAGGCCCGGCACCGCGTACCGGGACTTCGGCTTCTCCGGCTTCTCCTCGATGGAGATGACCTGGCCCTGCTCGTCGAACTCGACCACGCCGTAGGCGGTCGGGTCGGCCACCGGGTACGCGAAGACCCGGCCGCCGACCGCGTCGGTGTGCTCGGCGAGCCGCGTGCCGAGGCCGCTGCCGTGAAAGATGTTGTCGCCGAGGATCAGCGCCACGTGCTCGTCGCCGATGAAGTCCGCGCCGAGGACGAACGCCTGGGCGATGCCCTCGGGACGCTCCTGCACCGCGTATTCGAGGCTGAGGCCCAGCTGGGAGCCGTCGCCGAGCAGGCGCTCGAACTGCGGCCGGTCCTCCGGGGTGGTGATGATCAGGATCTCGCTGATGCCCGCCATCACCAGGGTGGAGAGCGGGTAGTAGATCATCGGCTTGTCGAAGACCGGGAGCAGCTGCTTCGAGACCGCTCGCGTCAGGGGCCACAGCCGGGACCCGGTGCCGCCGGCCAAGAGAATTCCACGCATGGCGTGCAGCCTATGCGAGGACCGCCCCATACCCCTCGCCCGGGCCGTCCATGCATTCGGACGGCAAGTAGACTGCGGGCACTATGCGCATTCTCGTCACCGGCGGTGCCGGCTTCATCGGTTCAGAGTTTGTCCGACAGCTGCTCGGCGCGGACGGGTCGCTCAGGATCACCGTGCTCGACAAGCTCACCTACTCGGGCGTCGAGGCGAACCTCGCCCCCGTGGCGGAGCACCCGGGCTACACCTTCGTGAAGGGCGACATCTGCGACGAGGCCGTCGTCGACCAGGTGATGCCCGGCCACGACGTCGTCGTGCACTTCGCCGCGGAGTCCCACGTGGACCGCTCGATCGCCGGTGCCGGCCCGTTCGTCCTCACCAACGTCGTCGGCACCCAGGTGCTGCTCGACGCCGCCCGCAAGCACGGGGTCGGCCGCTTCGTCCACGTCTCCACCGACGAGGTCTACGGCTCCATCACCGAGGGCTCCTGGACGGAGGAGTGGCCGCTCGCGCCCAACTCCCCGTACTCCGCCTCCAAGGCGTCCTCCGACCTGCTGGCGCTGGCCTACCACCGCACCCACGGCATGGACGTGGTGGTCACCCGCTGCTCCAACAACTACGGGTACTACCAGTTCCCGGAGAAGGTCATCCCGCTGTTCACCACCAACCTGATCGACGGCAGGAAGGTGCCGCTGTACGGCGACGGCGGCAACATCCGGGACTGGCTGCACGTCTCCGACCACTGCCGGGGCATCGACCTGGTGATGCGCGGCGGCCGGGCCGGCGAGGTCTACAACATCGGCGGCGGCACCGAGGTCACCAACAAGGAGCTCACCGGCCTCCTGCTGGAAGCCGCCGGCGCCGGCTGGGACATGGTCGAGCACGTCCAGGACCGCAAGGGCCACGACCTGCGCTACTCCCTCGACATCTCCAAGATCCGCGAGGAGCTCGGCTACACCCCGCAGGTGCGCTTCGAGGACGGCCTCGCGGCCACCATCGCCTGGTACCGCGAGAACCGCGCCTGGTGGGAGCCGCTCAAGACGAAGGCGGCCCTGGCGAAGTGAGTACCCGCTGGCTGGTGACGGGCGCGGCCGGCATGCTCGGCCGCGACCTCGTCACCGTCCTCGAGAACGAGGGCGACGAGGTGACGGCGCTGGGCCGGGCCGACCTCGACATCACCGACCCGGCCGCCGTCCGGGCCGCCGTCCGCGGCCACCGGGTGGTCGTCAACTGCGCCGCCTGGACGGACGTCGACGGCGCGGAGAGCGCCGAGGCCGCCGCCACCGCGGTCAACGGCGACGGCGCCCGCAACCTCGCCGCCGCCTGCGCCGCCGAGGGCGCCCGGCTGCTGCAGGTCTCCACCGACTACGTGCTGCCCGGCGACGCCACCGAGCCCTACCCGGAGACCGCCGCCACCGCGCCGGTCAACGCCTACGGCCGCAGCAAGCTGGCCGGCGAGCGCGCCGTGCTGGAGCTGCTGCCGGAGAACGGCTACGTGGTGCGCACCGCGTGGCTCTACGGCGAGCACGGCCCGAACTTCGTCGCCACCATGCTCAAGCTGGCCGCCCAGCGGCCGGCCCTCGACGTCGTCGACGACCAGCACGGCCAGCCCACCTGGTCCCGCGCCCTCGCCCGGCAGCTGGCCGCCCTCGGCCGGTCCGCCGACGCACCGGCCGGTGTCTACCACGGCACCGCCGCCGGCCGGACGACCTGGCACGGGCTCGCCCGGGAGGCCTACCGGCTGGCCGGACTGGACCCGGAGCGGATCCGCACCACCACCTCGGCGGCCTTCGTCCGCCCCGCCGTCAGGCCCGCCTTCAGCGTGCTCGGGCACGACCGCTTCGCCGCGGCCGGCCTCGCGCCGCAGGCCGACTGGCGGGCCCAGCTGGAGGAGGCCATGGCCACACCGGCGTTCGCCGCGCTCGCCGCCGCCGCCCGCACGTCCGTCCCCGCCGCCGAGGACGGCGGCACCCGATGAGGAACCCGCTCGCCAGGGTCCTGGCCGCCCTTCCGGCCGGCACCCCGGTCGTGGCCGCCGGCACGGTGGTCCTCGGCGCCGCCTCCTACGTCCACCTGGGCGTGGCCGGCCACAGCCTGTCGGTCGACGCGATGGCGAACGTCTCGGTGCTGTGGACCATCGTCATGTCGATCGGGATCGGCGTCTTCTTCCCGATCGAACAGGAGCTGACCCGGATCGTCGCCGCCCGGGCCGTCCTCGGCCACGGCGCGCTCCCGGTGCTGCGCAAGGCGGCCCTGCTCACCGGCGGGATCCTGGCGGCGACCCTCGCCGTCCTCGCGGCCGCGTCCCGGCCGATCGCCGACTCCTTCTTCCACGGCGACCTGGCGATGGTGGCCGCCCTCGGCGCGGCCTTCGTCGGCCTCGCCGCCGGCTACCTCACCCGCGGCATCCTCGCCGGCCTCGGCCGGTTCACCGCGTACGGCACCCAGCTCGGAGTGGACGGCGGCCTGCGGATGGGCCTCGCCTTCGGCTGCGCCGCGGCGGGTGCGCACACGGCCCTGGCCTTCAGCCTGATCCTCGCGGTCGCGCCGCTGGTGTCCGTGCTGGTGACCCTGCCGCCGCTCGTCCGGGTGCTGCGGCCCGGCCCGGCCATCGCCTGGCGGGACCTCTCCCGCGGGCTGTGGCTGCTGATCTGCTCGACCCTGCTCGCCCAGCTCGTGGTCAACGCGGTCGTCCTCAGCACCCAGCTGCTGGAGCCGACGGCGGTCGCGCTGATCGCCGCCCTGCTGAACGCCCTGGTGCTGGCCCGGGTGCCGCTCTTCGTCTTCGGCTCGCTGCAGGCCTCGCTGCTCAGCGGGCTGTCGAGCGCCGCCGCGGCGGGCGACCGCCCGGCCTTCAACCAACTGCTCCGACGCAGCGGGGCGGTCATCTGCCTGCTCGGCGGAGCCGGCGGAGCCGTCGCGGTCGCCCTCGGGCCGTGGCTCATCCGCGTGCTGTTCGCCGCACCGCCGGTGCTGGGCGGCTGGGACTTCCTCTGGCTCTCCCTCGGCACCCTCTTCTACATGCTGGCGATGCTCCTCGGCCAGGCCCTCATGGTGCTCGACCGGCACCGCTTCCAGCTGCTCGGCTGGGTCCTGGGAACGGCCTGCCTGGTGGGGGTGACCCTGCTGCCGGGGCCCATCGCCACCCGGACGGAACTCGCCTACTTCGCGGGCTCCGCGGTGACGTGCCTCGGCATGCTCGCCGCGCTCCGGCCCGCCCGCCGCACCCCGTCGCCCAACCCGCCGACCGCCGTGCTCGACCGGGTCTGAGCGGCCCGCGCAACCGTTCGACCCCGTCCACGGACCCTGCCGCACGTGCGACTACGATGAGCCTCCCGCCGATGCCGAAAGGCGAATTCTTCCGTGCAACTCACAGTTCTCACCTCGATCACCGGCGTGCTGGTGCTCGCCTGCATCGTCGAGCTGCTGCGCAGGCAACAGCTGCGTGAGAAGTACGCCGCGATATGGATAGCCATCGGCCTGGTCGTGGCTCCGCTCGGATTCGTCCCCCGGGTCCTCGACGCCACGGCCCGTCGGCTCGGGGTCGCTTCCGGTGTGAGCCTGGTCCTGTTCGCGGGCTTCATCCTCATCCTGCTCGTTTGCCTGCACCTCAGCTGGGAGGCCAGCCGTCTGGAGGCCGAGACCCGCAGCCTTTCCGAGGAGGTCGCGCTGATGCGGGCCCACCTGATGGAACGGGACGGGTACTCGCTGCAGACCGCCCGCGACCTCCCCGAGGACAGTGCCGAAACCGAGGTGCACTCATGATCGACGGGCGCCGAGTCCTCGTCATCCTTCCGGCCTGGAACGAGGCCGAGGGCCTTCCCGGCGTGCTCAAGGAGTTGCAGACCCAACTCCCCTGGGTGGACACGCTGGTGGTGAACGACGGCTCCTCGGACGCCACCGCCCAGGTGGCCGCCGCGGCCGGCTCCGCGGTCGTCAGCCTGCCCTACAACCTCGGCGTCGGCGGTGCGATGCGGCTCGGCTACCGCTACGCGCAGCAGAACGGCTACGACGTCGCGATCCAGGTGGACGCCGACGGCCAGCACGACCCCGCGTACATACCCACCCTGCTCGCGAAGCTCTCCGAGGCCGACCTGGTGATAGGCGCCCGCTTCGACGGCGAGGGCGACTACAAGGTCCGCGGCCCGCGCAAGTGGGCCATGGGCCTGCTCTCCCGGGTGCTGTCGCGGATCGCCCGGACCCGCCTCACCGACACCACCTCCGGCTTCCGCGCCTGCAACCGCGACCTCATCGAGTTCTTCGCCCAGTGGTACCCGGTCGAGTACCTGGGCGACACGGTGGAGAGCATGGTCGGCGCCGTCCGCTGCGGCTACGTCGTCCGCCAGGTCCCGGTCGCGATGCGGCCCCGGACGACCGGCCGGCCGAGCGCCTCCCCGGTCAAGGCGATGATCTACCTCGCCCGGGCCGGCCTAGTGCTGCTGCTCGCCATGATGCGGCGCATGCCGGAGCACCTCCGCACCCGTCCGGTCGCCCCCGTCCACCCGGCCGGGTCCGAACTCCCGTCCGCCCTGAAGGTCTAGGCCCGATGTCGCGTTTCGAGATCCTGCTGCCTTACTACGGCGACGTGGCCCTGATGCAGGACGCCGTGCGCAGCGTCCTCGCCCAGGACGGCGACGACTGGCGGCTGACCGTCGTCGACGACGGGCGCGAGCCCGACGTGCCCGGATGGTTCGAGTCCCTGGGCGACGACCGGGTCCGGTACTTCCGCAACGACGAGAACCTCGGCGTCACCGGCAACTTCAACCGCTGCGTGGAGCTCGCCGAGTACGAGTACCTGACCCTCATGGGCTGCGACGACCTGATGCACCCGAACTACCTCCGGGTCGTCCGGGAGGCCGTGGAGCGGTTCCCGGCCGCCACCATGGTCCAGCCGGGCGTCCGGGTCATCGGCAGCGACGGCGAGCCGTTCGACACCCTGGTGGACCGCACCAAGCGGAAGCTGTACGCGCCCAAGGGCGCCGGCCGCGAACTGCTCGCCGGCGAGGAGCTCGCGGTCAGCCTGCTGCGCGGCAACTGGCTCTACTTCCCGTCGATCTGCTGGCGCACCGAGTCCATCAGGAAGTTCGGCTTCCGCGCCGACCTCGGCGTGATCCAGGACCTCGCCCTGGTGATCGACCTGCTGGTGGACGGCGCCTCGCTGGCCGTGGCGTCCGAGGAGTGCTTCAGCTACCGGCGGCACGCCGAGAGCGAGTCCTCGGCGAAGGCGTACACCGGCGCCCGCTTCGGCGAGGCCAAGCGCTTCTTCGTGGAGACCGCGGACCGGCTCGGGGCGCACGGCTGGGCCCAGGCCGCCCGGGTGTCCCGCCTCCACCTCTCCTCGCGGCTGCACGCCCTCACCCTGCTCCCGGGGGCGGCCAAGCACGCCGGCCGGCCCGGCGTGAACGCCATGCTGCGGCACGCCGTGCGCTGACCCCGGCCACGGGAACACCGGCCGTGGAACGGCACCGGGCCCGTAGGACGCCTCCCGGGGGCGTCCTACGGGCCCGGTGCCGTTTCCTGGGCCGTGCGGCGGTCAGACCTCGGCCGCCCCCGCGGGGACCGCGGAGGGGACGGTGAGGGACCGGCCGACGCCGGCGTCCGGCGAGGCGGTCACCGACAGCACCGCGGAGGCGCTGCCCGTGCCGTCAGCGTCCCCGACCGTCGGCGGGCGGTAGTCGCTCTGACCCGCCACCAGCCAGACCACGCCGATCGATCCCAGCGCGTACACCACCGTCCACAGCACCCACGTCCCCGGCGGGCTCCACGCCGCCGGCATCGGGATGACGTGCCCCTCGACGCCGACCGTGAAGCGGCGCAGCGCCCAGAAGAACGCCGCCAGCTGTGCGGCGGCCAGCGCGGAGCCGATGACGAGGGTCAGCCGGGCGCGCATCAACCCGCCCTGCGGGGAGCGCTTGGAGAGGATGGTGGCGGCGAGCAGCGGCAGGCCCACCGCGAACGGCAGCAGGTAGCGGCCCTGCCAGATGAGGCCGAGGGTGGAGGCCTGCAGTCCCTGGGCGACGATCGGGATGCCGAGGATCGCGGCCATCAGCCCGAGCAGCGCGATCACGTCGCGGCGCCGCCCGCACGCCAGCGACAGCATGATCAGCAGCAGGATCGTGCCGGACCACACCGACACGGTCAGGAACGGGCTCTCCGCGTCCAGCCAGCCGAACCAGCCGATCATCTGGCGCAGGTACTTGTCGCTCTCCAGGAAGGTGTGCTCGGCCGCCTTGAAGAAGCTCAGGTCCGCGGAGGTCTGGATGGTCGAGTGGTCGGGGTGGGTGCTGTTCCACGCCTGCGCCGCGGCGAGCGCGACGGCCAGGACGACCGCCCAGAGCCGGGCGCTGCGGTGCTTGACGATCTCGCGCACCGCGCCCTGCTGGGAGGCCAGCAGACCGAAGAACACGGTGCCGACGATCCAGGCCAGCCCGAGCGGCCTGATCTCCAGCAGGACGACGCCGGCCACCCCCGTGCGGGCCAACCGCCGCTTCAGCAGGTCCGGTTGCGGATCTATCAGCAGCGACAGCACCGCCGTCCAGAACAGCAGGCCCGCAGCGATCTCGACGCCGTTGGGGTTGACCATGCCGCCGAGGAACAGCGTCATGGGCGTGGCGGCGGCGAGCACACCGATCTTCGGCAGCCAGGACCGGCGCCACTCGCCGGCCGTGACCATCGCGCTCGCCAGCAGCAGCGCGGACAGCACGGCGGAGACCAGGCGCATCAGGTAGACGCTGTGCGGGCCGGACACCAGGAGGCTGGGCCAGCCGACCGCGAAGTAGTAGACCGGGTTGTAGCGGCCGGCACTCGTCGTCACCAGCACGGTGTCCGAGTCCTCGTGGACCTTCTTCGCGCACTTCGCGGGGATCTTGCCCTTGAAGCGGTAGCAGGTGTCGGCCGTCTTGAGCTGCTGGTACCAGCTGGGGAGTTCGACGCCGGAGTTCGCCCAGGTGCTGTGGATGTACCCCACCATCTGGGGCTCCATCACCTCGACGCCGTTCACCTGGCCGCGGACCACCGCCGCCGCGCGCACCACGTGCGCGGGCTCGTCGGGCGAGGCCATCAGCGGGGTGGCGACGGACCAGGTGCCGCCGAGGATCGCGAAGGTGAGGAAGGCGATCGTCCACAGTCTGCGCCGGTCGCTCGGCGACCGCGTCGCCATCGCCTTCAGCACCCTGAACATCGGGTTGGGTCCCCCTCGTACGTGCACGCTCCGGTCCGGTCGGAGCGGACAGCCGAATTCGAGCCGCAGGAAGCCGGGCGGCGACCGGCAACCGCTCCACTCCTACGGAAGAGTATCCGTGCATCGGCGGGGACGGGCGCACCGGGGCCCCGGAGGCGTCGGGCCCCTCCTGGACACGCTCTGATAGGTTGCTCGCGTCGCGACCTGATCTTAGGCGGCTGGACGCCCCTAACCTAACCATCGAAGGGGCTCGGGTTGCCCTCCGAAACCATGCCGATCAAGACCCTCAACGGCGCTTCCGCCTCCGACCCGGCCCGGCCGGACAGCGGGGGCCGCGGCAGGGGCACAGCCCCCCGGTGGGCAGGGGCCCCGGTCTTCGCGGCGGTGCTCCTGGTGGCGCCGGTGCTGCTGCACCTGGTCTCCGCCGACCTGCTGACGCCCCTTCTGCTGTGGGCCGCGGCGGCCTCGCTGATCCGCTCGCGCACGTCGCCGCTGGACCGGCTGTTCATATCGGCGGCCGTCCTGGTCGGCTGGATATGCGTGCTCGGCCTGATCGCCTCCTTCTGGCCCTGGGGCCTGAACCCGCTGGCCCTGGCCGAGACCACGGCGCTCACCCTGATCGGCGTGCGCGTCCTGCGGGGAGCGCCGGACGACTCCGCGCGGCGGCGGACCCGGCGGAACCTGCTGCCGGCCCGGGACGTGCCCGTCCTGCTGACCTCGGCCTTCGGCTTCGCCTTCTTCCTGCGCCCCCTCCTGCACCGCGACGCGGTCGACCGCCTCGCGCTGGTCATCACCTCCGAGGACCTGGGCCGCCACTTCGCGCTGTACGACAGCATGATCCGCTTCTCCGGCTACCTGGCCCTGCGGGCGGACGACGCCGCCAGGACCATCCAGGAGGGCGTGTACACCTACCCGCCCGGCAGCCACATGACGCTGGCCGTGCTGACCTCGTTCGTGCGCGGCACCGACGCGCCGGCCGCGCCGCTGCACGCGCTCTCCCTGTTCATCCTGCTGAGCACGGCCGTCGCGGGGGCCCTGGTGGCCTTCACCGCGTGGTCGGTGCGCTGGGCGGCGGGCCCGGCCGTCGCCGCCCGCTTCCTCCTGCCGGTCTGCCTGGCGGGCGGCGTCTGGGTCGCCGTGGTGGAACTGCCCCGGCTGGTGCTGACCGGCTTCCTCAGCGAGATCTTCGGCCTGGCGCTCTTCGCGGTTTTCCTGGCCCTCGCCGTCCGCCCGCTGAGCCGCATCGGCGAGCAGCTGGTGTGCATGGGCGCGGTCTTCGTGGCGATCGCCTGCAGCTACTACCTGCTGCTGCCGGCCACCGGCCTGGTCGCCCTGGTGTGGGCCTGGGCGCACCGCCGGCGCTGGCTCCGGCGGATCGGCCGCACCCTGCTGGCCGCCGCGGCCGCCGGCGTGCTGGCGCTCCTGCCGATCGCCGCCAACTGGGCGTCGGCCGGATCGGCCAGCGTGCTGACCGTGCCCGGCGCGGTGTACCCCGTCAGCCGCCACCTGCTCTACCCGGTGCTCGCCGTGGCGGCGGTCCTGCTGCTCGGACGCGGCGCCCGCCGCAATCCCCCGGCCCGGGTGGCCGCGGGCTGCCTCGCCGCCACCGGTCTGCTCGCCTTCGGCATCCGCGAGTACCAGATGGCGGTCGCCGGCCAGACCTCGTACTTCTTCGAGAAGATGATGCACGGTCTGTTCCTGGCGACCGTGGTCACGGCCGGCGCCGCCGTCGGGCCGGTCCTGCTGGTCGCGTCCCGCCGGGCCCGCCCCGCCGGGACGGGCGTGCTCGGCAGGCTCGCCCCGGTGGTCACCGCGCTGGTGGCGACCGCCTGCCTGCTCGCCGCCCTGCTGATGAACTCGCAGCCCGACCTCGCCAAGGACTCCGGCTGGAGCAGCAGCGCGGGGCGGGTGTACCTCCGGGCCCAGTCCGCCCACCCGCGCATCGCCGACCAGGTGACCGCCATCGACCGGGCCCGGCCCAAGGACGACGGCAAGGTGTCGATGCTGCTGCTCGGCGACCGCGTCCCGACCGATCCCGCGCGGATCGAGGACAACCTCTGGCTGGGCGTGCTGAGCCGCGACCAGGGACTCTCCTGGCGGGCGTGGACGTTCGCGCTGAAGGGACGGACGGGGCAGGAGATCGTCGACTTCGCCGACCAGTCGGCCGTCCCGCTGCGGATCTACCTCTCGGACCCGGAGCTCCTCGCGCAGGTCCGGCAGGCCGCGCGGACCGGCCGCCACAAGGCGCTCGACGTCGTCATGGTGACCTTCGAGGGCCACCGGGCCGAGCTCGCGCCGCAGCGCCTCGGCTGACCGGGGGAGGGCCGGTGCCGCCCGGCGCCGGCCCTCCCGATTGGCGCCGGGGCCGTCTGGTGTGGCAGTATGTCCAAGTTGCTCGGTTGAGTGCCGATGCTGCGCGCCTCCCGCCGGGAGGACCGGAAGCGAGTCCCACGTACTCGTCGTTCCCGTGATGGCCGTTCATGCGTCCGCGTTCACCGCTCCTGCGGTGGGCGTGTGGGCGCAGTGGTGTGTAAGCGACACCGCGGCAGCTGCGGGGCGGACGTACGGGAATCTTCCGGGAAGCGTGGGCGGGGCCTCGACCCGGCGCCTGGTGGGTGCAAGACCTCACCGACCGAGAGTGAGAACCGAAGAGGGAGACCTCTTTGGTTTTTTGCAAGCGGTAGGGCGACACGCCCGACCGCGGGGGTCGGAGAGGGTAACCACCCGGAGGCGCCGCCGGACCAGTCCGCCCGGACGAAGCCGGTCGTGGAAGCAACAGACCACAGAAGGACTACTGAGTAGCCATGGCGGGACAGAAGATCCGCATCCGGCTCAAGGCCTACGACCACGAGGTCATCGACTCCTCGGCGAAGAAGATCGTCGAGACGGTGATCCGTACTGGTGCGCAGGTCGCGGGCCCGGTGCCGCTGCCCACTGAGAAGAACGTGTACTGCGTCATCCGCTCGCCGCACAAGTACAAGGACTCGCGCGAGCACTTCGAGATGCGTACTCACAAGCGTCTGATCGACATCCTCGACCCCACGCCGAAGACGGTTGACTCGCTCATGCGTCTCGACCTGCCGGCCGGTGTCGACATCGAGATCAAGCTCTGAGAGGCGCACCGAAGATGGCTAAGCAGATTAAGGGCATCCTGGGCGAGAAGCTCGGCATGACCCAGGTCTGGGACGAGAACAACCGGATCGTTCCGGTGACCGTCGTCAAGGCCGGGCCGAATGTCGTGACCCAGGTCCACACCGCCGACAGCCCGGCCGGCTACGACGCCGTCCAGATCGGCTTCGGCGAGATCGACCCCCGCAAGGTGAACAAGCCCCTCGCGGGTCACTTCGCCAAGGCCGGTGTCACCCCGCGCCGCCACCTGGTCGAGCTGCGTACCTCGGACGCGTCCGAGTACACCCTGGGCCAGGAGATCACCGCCGAGCTGTTCGAGGCGGGTGTCAAGGTCGACGTGACCGGCACCTCCAAGGGCAAGGGCTTCGCCGGTGTCATGAAGCGTCACAACTTCAAGGGCCTCGGCGCCGGTCACGGCACCCAGCGCAAGCACCGCTCGCCCGGTTCCATCGGTGGCTGCGCCACCCCGGGCCGCGTGTTCAAGGGCCTGCGCATGGCGGGTCGGATGGGCCACGAGCGTGTGACCACCCAGAACCTGACCGTGCACGCGGTCGACGCGGAGAAGGGCCTGCTCCTCATCAAGGGCGCCGTCCCGGGCCCGAACGGCGGCCTCGTCCTCGTCCGCACCGCGGCGAAGGGGCTGTGAAGGATATGACCACCATTGACATCCTGTCGCCGGCCGGCGACAAGGCCGGCAGCCTCGAGCTGCCCGCCGAGATCTTCGACGCCAAGGTCAGCATCCCGCTGATGCACCAGGTCGTCGTCGCGCAGCTCGCCGCTGCCCGCCAGGGCACGCACAAGGTGAAGCGCCGCGGCGAGGTCCGTGGTGGCGGCAAGAAGCCGTACCGCCAGAAGGGCACCGGCCGCGCCCGTCAGGGCTCGACCCGTGCGCCGCAGTTCGCCGGCGGTGGCGTCGTGCACGGTCCCGTGCCGCGCGACTACTCGCAGCGGACCCCGAAGAAGATGATCGCCGCCGCCCTCCGCGGTGCGCTCACCGACCGGGCCCGCCACGAGCGCATCCACGTGATCACCGCGGTGACCGCGACCGATGCGCCGTCGACCAAGGCCGCCAAGACCCTGTTCGGCAAGATCTCCGAGCGCAAGAACGTCCTCCTGGTCGTCGAGCGCGAGGACGAGCTGGGCCTCAAGTCCGCTCGCAACCTGCCGAACGTCCACATCCTGGACGCCGGTCAGCTGAACACCTACGACGTGCTCGTCTCCGACGATGTGGTCTTCACCCAGGCCGCCTTCGAGCGTTTCGTGGCCGGTCCGGTCGCGTCCGCCAAGGCCGTTGCTGCTGAGGGCGAGCTCGAAGGGAGCGCCGCCTGATGGCTGCCGAGATCACGAGCAAGACGTACACGGACCCGCGTGACGTCCTGATCAAGCCGGTCATCTCCGAGAAGAGCTACTCGCTCCTCGACGAGAACAAGTACACGTTCGTCGTGTCGCCGGACGCCAACAAGACCCAGATCAAGCAGGCCGTCGAGGCGGTCTTCTCGGTCAAGGTCGAGGCCGTCAACACGCTCAACCGCCAGGGCAAGCGCAAGCGCTCCCGCACCGGTTTCGGCAAGCGCAAGGACACCAAGCGCGCCATCGTGACGCTGGCCGAGGGCAACCGCATCGACATCTTCGGTGGTCCGGTCTCCGCCTGACGGAGAGCGTGATCGTCGTTAAGGACGAGGACGAAAATGGGTATCCGCAAGTACAAGCCGACTACGCCGGGCCGCCGCGGCTCCAGCGTGGCCGACTTCGTCGAAATCACGCGGTCCACGCCGGAGAAGTCGCTGGTTCGCCCGCTGCACAGCAAGGGCGGCCGTAACAACGCCGGTCGTGTCACCGCCCGCCACCAGGGTGGCGGTCACAAGCGCGCCTACCGCGTGATCGACTTCCGTCGTCACGACAAGGACGGCGTGCCGGCCAAGGTCGCTCACATCGAGTACGACCCCAACCGCACCGCGCGCATCGCGCTCCTGCACTACGCGGACGGCGAGAAGCGCTACATCATCGCCCCCCGCGGCGTCGCGCAGGGTGACCGGATCGAGAACGGCCCCGGGGCCGACATCAAGCCGGGCAACAACCTGCCGCTGCGCAACATCCCGGTCGGTACCACCATCCACGCGGTGGAGCTGCGTCCCGGTGGCGGTGCCAAGATGGCCCGCTCCGCCGGTTCCGGCATCCAGCTGCTCGCCCGTGAGGGCCGCATGGCGCACCTGCGCATGCCCTCCGGTGAGATCCGCCTGGTTGACGCGCGCTGCCGCGCGACCGTCGGCGAGGTCGGCAACGCCGAGCAGTCGAACATCAACTGGGGCAAGGCCGGCCGCATGCGCTGGAAGGGCGTCCGCCCGACCGTGCGTGGTGTCGCCATGAACCCGATCGACCACCCGCACGGTGGTGGTGAGGGTAAGACCTCCGGTGGTCGCCACCCGGTCTCGCCGTGGGGCAAGCCCGAGGGCCGTACCCGTCGCCCGAACAAGGCGTCGGACAAGCTCATCGTGCGCCGCCGCAAGACCAACAAGAAGCGCTAGGAGCAGGTCAGATGCCGCGCAGTCTCAAGAAGGGCCCCTTCATCGACGACCACCTTCAGAAGAAGGTGGACGTGCAGAACGAGGCGGGCACGCAGAACGTCATCAAGACCTGGTCCCGTCGTTCCGTGATCTCCCCGGCCATGCTCGGCCACACGATCGCGGTTCACGATGGCCGCAAGCACGTCCCGGTGTTCGTCACCGAGTCGATGGTCGGCCACAAGCTCGGCGAGTTCGCTCCCACGCGCACCTTCAAGGGGCACGTGAAGGAAGACCGCAAGTCGAAGCGTCGCTAGTCGCTCCGCGGGCTTGAGCTCAGCGCCAGACAGACTTAAGTGACTTACTCCATTAAGGGGACAACCATGGAAGCCAGGGCCCAGGCGCGGTACATCCGCGTCACGCCCATGAAGGCCCGCCGCGTGGTGGACCTCATCCGCGGCCTTCCGGCCACGGAGGCCCAGGCCGTCCTGCGTTTCGCTCCGCAGGCAGCCACCGTGCCGGTCGGCAAGGTGCTCGACAGCGCCATCGCCAACGCCGCGCACAACTACAACCACTCCAACGTGGACGACCTCTACATCTCCGAGGCGTACGTTGACGAGGGCCCGACCCTGAAGCGGTTCCGTCCGCGCGCCCAGGGCCGTGCCTACCGGATCCGCAAGCGGACCAGCCACATCACCGTGGTCGTCAGCAGCAAGGAAGGGACCCGGTAATGGGCCAGAAGGTTAACCCGCACGGGTTCCGCCTCGGCATCAGCACGGACTTCAAGTCCCGCTGGTACGCCGACAAGCTGTACAAGGACTACGTCAAGGAAGACGTCGCCATTCGTCGCATGATGACGAAGGGCATGGAGCGCGCCGGCATCTCCAAGGTCGAGATCGAGCGCACCCGCGACCGCGTCCGCGTCGACATCCACACCGCTCGCCCCGGCATCGTCATCGGCCGGCGCGGCACCGAGGCCGACCGCATCCGCGGCGACCTCGAGAAGCTGACCGGCAAGCAGGTCCAGCTGAACATCCTCGAGGTCAAGAACCCCGAGCTGGACGCCCAGCTCGTGGCTCAGGGCGTCGCGGAGCAGCTGTCCTCCCGCGTCTCCTTCCGCCGTGCCATGCGCAAGTCGATGCAGGGCACCATGAAGTCCGGCGCCAAGGGCATCAAGGTCCAGTGCTCCGGTCGTCTCGGCGGCGCCGAGATGAGCCGTTCGGAGTTCTACCGCGAGGGTCGCGTGCCGCTGCACACCCTCCGTGCGAACGTCGACTACGGCTTCTTCGAGGCCAAGACCACCTTCGGCCGCATCGGCGTGAAGGTCTGGATCTACAAGGGCGACGTCAAGAACATCGCCGAGGTCCGCGCTGAGAACGCCGCTGCCCGCTCGGGCAACCGCCCGGCCCGTCCCGAGGGTGGTCGTCCCGCCCGCGGTGGCGAGCGCCGTGGTGGCGAGCGCGGTGGCCGCGGCCGTCGTCCCGCCGCTGCTGAGGCCCCCGCGGCCGCTGCGGTCGAGGCTCCGGCTGCCGAGAACACCGGAACGGAGGCCTGACCCCCATGCTGATCCCCCGTAGGGTCAAGCACCGCAAGCAGCACCACCCGAAGCGTCGCGGCGCTTCGAAGGGCGGCACCGAGCTGGCGTTCGGCCAGTTCGGCATCCAGGCCGTGACCCCGGCCTACGTGACGAACCGTCAGATCGAGTCCGCTCGTATCGCGATCACCCGTCACATCCGCCGTGGCGGCAAGGTCTGGATCAACATCTACCCGGACCGCCCGCTCACCAAGAAGCCGGCCGAGACCCGCATGGGTTCCGGTAAGGGTTCGCCGGAGTGGTGGATCGCGAACGTGCACCCGGGTCGGGTCATGTTCGAGCTGTCGTACCCGAACGAGAAGGTTGCTCGCGAGGCGCTCACCCGTGCCGCGCACAAGCTGCCGATGAAGTGCCGGATCGTCCGGCGCGAGGACGGTGAGAGCTGATGTCGGCCGCTACCAAGGCTGCTGAGCTTCGTCAGCTGGACAACGAGGGCCTCGTTGCCAAGCTGCGTGAGGCCAAGGAGGAGCTGTTCAACCTCCGCTTCCAGGCGGCGACCGGGCAGCTCGACAACCACGGCCGGCTGAAGCTGGTCCGTAAGGACATCGCGCGGATCTACACCCTGATGCGCGAGCGCGAGCTGGGCATCGAGACGGTGGAGAACGCCTGATGACTGAGAACACCAACGAGACGCGCGGTTTCCGCAAGACCCGTGAGGGTCTCGTCGTCAGCGACAAGATGGACAAGACCGTCGTCGTCGCCGTCGAGGACCGCGTCAAGCACGCGCTGTACGGCAAGGTCATCCGCCGTACGAACAAGCTGAAGGCGCACGACGAGCAGAACGCGTGCGGTGTCGGCGACCGTGTCCTCCTCATGGAGACCCGGCCGCTGTCCGCGACGAAGCGCTGGCGCGTCGTCGAGATCCTCGAGAAGGCCAAGTAACGAAGCCGATGAGGTACGGCCGTATGTGCACCGGGTTCTCGCAGGCCCCTGCGGGAGCTGCCGGTGTGAGCAGCGGCCGGCCCGTCGACTCTCGTTGACGATCAGGAGAAAGCTGTGATCCAGCAGGAGTCGCGACTGCGTGTCGCCGACAACACGGGTGCCAAGGAGATTCTCTGCATCCGCGTTCTCGGTGGCTCCGGTCGCCGCTACGCCGGTATCGGGGACGTCATCGTCGCCACCGTCAAGGACGCGATCCCCGGCGGTTCGGTGAAGAAGGGTGACGTCGTCAAGTGCGTCATCGTCCGCACCGTGAAGGAGCGCCGTCGTCCGGACGGTTCCTACATCCGGTTCGACGAGAACGCCGCCGTCGTCCTCAAGAACACCGAGGGCGACCCCCGCGGTACCCGCATCTTCGGCCCCGTGGGCCGCGAGCTGCGCGACAAGAAGTTCATGAAGATCATCTCGCTGGCGCCGGAGGTGCTCTAATCTCATGGCGAACAGCATGAAGATCAAGAAGGGTGACCTGGTCCAGGTCATCACCGGCAAGGACAAGGGCAAGCAGGGCAAGGTCATCCAGGCCATCCCCGCTGAGAACAAGGTCCTCGTCGAGGGTGTCAACCGGGTCAAGAAGCACACCAAGCCGGGCCCGGGCACCCAGGGCGGCATCGTGACCGTCGAGGCCCCGGTGCACGTCTCCAACGTCCAGCTGGTCGTGGAGAAGGACGGCAAGAAGGTCGTCACCCGCGTCGGCTACCGCTTCGACGACCAGGGCAACAAGATCCGCGTTGCCAAGCGGACCGGTGAGGACATCTGATGTCTGAGACGACTGTTGAGAAGGTGGCCCCCCGCCTCAAGGAGCGTTACAACTCCGAGGTCAAGGGCCAGCTGCAGGAGCAGTTCTCGTACGAGAACGTCATGCTGATCCCCGGCCTGGTCAAGGTCGTGGTCAACATGGGTGTCGGCGAGGCCGCCCGTGACAGCAAGCTGATCGAGGGCGCGATCAAGGACCTGACCGCGATCACCGGTCAGAAGCCGGCCGTGACCAAGGCCCGCAAGTCGATCGCGCAGTTCAAGCTGCGCGAGGGCCAGCCGATCGGCGCCCACGTCACCCTTCGTGGTGACCGCATGTGGGAGTTCGTGGACCGTCTGGTGTCGCTGGCCCTGCCGCGCATCCGCGACTTCCGCGGCCTCTCCCCGAAGCAGTTCGACGGCCGTGGCAACTACACCTTCGGTCTGACCGAGCAGGTCATGTTCCACGAGATCGACCAGGACAAGGTCGACCGTCAGCGCGGTATGGACATCACCGTCGTGACCACCGCTCAGACCGACGATGAGGGCCGGGCGCTCCTGCGCGCTCTGGGCTTCCCGTTCAAGGAGGCGTGAGCCATGGCGAAGAAGGCCCTTATCGCAAAGGCCGAGCGTAAGCCGAAGTTCGGTGTCCGGGCGTACACCCGGTGCCAGCGCTGCGGCCGTCCGCACTCGGTGTACCGCAAGTTCGGCCTGTGCCGTGTCTGCCTCCGTGAGATGGCGCACCGCGGCGAGCTGCCGGGCGTGACCAAGAGCTCCTGGTAGTCCAGGCGCCCTAGGCACACCACTGCGAAGCAGCGTGCCCGACTCCACCGCTTTTTGGGCTTCCGAGAGGATTCCCGTAAGGTGGTGGGGTCGGGCCCCTGCCGCGGCATCTCCACAGGTGCTCGCGGCTCTCTTGTGAGGGCTCGCACCCATGTCTTACTACGTCGCAGGTCCCCTGCGCTTGTGCCCCTTTCGCACTCCCCGGAGTGCGCGGAGGGGGACCTGGCGCGGAGAAACCACGGCGAGAGAGGCCTGAGGCCACCATGACCATGACCGACCCGATCGCAGACATGCTCACTCGTCTGCGTAACGCGAACTCGGCGTACCACGACTCCGTCGTGATGCCGTCGAGCAAGATCAAGGCGCACGTCGCCGAGATCCTGCAGCAGGAGGGTTACATCTCCTCCTACAAGGTTGAGGACCCGACCGAGGGCGAGGTCGGCAAGAAGCTGACCATCGAGCTCAAGTTCGGCCCCAACCGTGAGCGCTCCATCGCCGGCATCAAGCGCATCAGCAAGCCGGGTCTGCGCGTTTACGCAAAGTCCACCAACCTGCCGAAGGTGCTCGGCGGCCTGGGCGTGGCGATCATCTCCACGTCCTCCGGTCTCCTCACCGACAAGCAGGCCGCCAAGAAGGGCGTAGGCGGAGAAGTTCTCGCCTACGTCTGGTAATTCGGGAAACGGAGGTACAGCAATGTCGCGTATTGGACGGCTGCCCATCCCGGTTCCCGCCGGCGTGGACGTCACCATCGATGGCCAGGCGGTCTCGGTGAAGGGCCCCAAGGGCACCCTCACCCACGTCGTCGCCGCGCCGATCGAGATCAGCAAGGGCGAGGACGGCACCCTGGTCGTCTCCCGCCCGAACGACGAGCGTCAGTCGAAGGCCCTGCACGGCCTCTCGCGGACGCTGGTGGCGAACATGATCACCGGCGTGACCGCGGGCTACCGCAAGTCGCTGGAGATCAGCGGTGTTGGTTACCGAGTCGCCGCGAAGGGCTCCGCGATGGAGTTCTCGCTCGGCTACAGCCACCCGATCCTGGTCGAGGCCCCGGAGGGCATCTCCTTCGTGGTCGAGTCGCCCACCAAGTTCCACGTGGACGGCACTGACAAGCAGAAGGTCGGCGAGGTCGCTGCCAAGATCCGCAAGCTGCGCAAGCCCGACCCGTACAAGGCCAAGGGCGTCAAGTACGCGGGCGAGGTCATCCGCCGCAAGGTCGGAAAGAGTGGTAAGTAAGCGATGAGCGTCTCTGTCAAGATCGGCAAGGGCAACGCCTACAAGAACGCCGCCCGCAAGCGCCGCGCCATCCGCGTTCGCAAGCGCGTCACCGGCACCGAGGTGCGTCCGCGCCTCGTCGTGACCCGCTCGAACCGCCACATGGTCGCCCAGGTCATCGACGACGCCAAGGGTCACACCCTGGCGTCGGCGTCCACCCTCGACGTGTCCATCCGCGGCACCGAGGGCGACAAGACCGAGCTGGCCAAGAAGGTCGGAAGCCTGGTCGCCGAGCGCGCCAAGGCCGCCGGCGTCGAGACGGTCGTCTTCGACCGTGCGGGCAACCGGTACGCCGGCCGCATCGCCGCCCTGGCGGACGCGGCCCGCGAGGCCGGGCTCGACTTCTAAGCCCGCTCGTCGACTCTGTCGACGGACGTAAACGAGAGAGGTAATTCCAATGGCTGGACCCCAGCGCCGCGGCAGCGGCGCCGGCGGCGGCACCGGCGGCGAGCGGCGTGACCGTAAGCGTGACGACCGGGGCAACGCCCCCGCCGTCGAGAAGACCGCTTACGTCGAGCGCGTCGTCGCGATCAACCGTGTCGCCAAGGTTGTCAAGGGTGGTCGTCGCTTCAGCTTCACCGCGCTGGTCGTGGTGGGCGACGGTGACGGCACCGTGGGTGTCGGTTACGGCAAGGCGAAGGAGGTTCCGGCCGCCATCGCCAAGGGCGTTGAGGAGGCCAAGAAGAACTTCTTCAAGGTCCCCCGTATCCAGGGCACCATCCCGCACCCCGTCCAGGGCGAGAAGGCCGCCGGCGTCGTGCTGCTGAAGCCGGCGTCCCCCGGTACCGGTGTCATCGCCGGTGGCCCGGTGCGTGCCGTCCTGGAGTGCGCCGGCGTTCACGACATCCTGTCGAAGTCGCTCGGCTCGGACAACGCGATCAACATCGTGCACGCCACCGTGGCCGCTCTGAAGGGCCTCGTGCGCCCCGAGGAGATCGCCGCCCGTCGTGGCCTGCCCCTGGAGGACGTGGCTCCGGCTGCTCTGCTCCGGGCCCGTGCGGCTGGGGTGAGCGCCTGATGGCTCGCCTCAAGGTCACCCAGACCAAGTCGTACATCGGTAGCAAGCAGAACCACCGTGACACCCTGCGTTCGCTCGGCCTCAAGCGGCTGAACGACACCGTGGTGAAGGAGGACCGCCCGGAGATCCGCGGCATGGTCCACACCGTTCGTCACCTCGTCACGGTCGAGGAGGTGGACTGACATGGCGGACTCGCCGATCAAGATCCACAACCTGCGGCCCGCCCCCGGCGCCAAGACCGAGAAGACCCGTGTGGGTCGCGGTGAGGGTTCCAAGGGCAAGACCGCCGGTCGTGGTACCAAGGGCACCAAGGCCCGTTACCAGGTTCCGCAGCGCTTCGAGGGTGGCCAGATGCCCCTCCACATGCGCCTGCCGAAGCTGAAGGGCTTCAAGAACCCGGCCCACAAGCAGTTCCAGGTCGTGAACCTGGACAAGCTGGCCGAGCTCTACCCGCAGGGTGGCGAGGTCACCGTGGCCGACCTGGTCGCCAAGGGTGCCGTTCGCAAGAACGAGCTCGTCAAGGTCCTCGGCCAGGGCGAGGTCTCGGTCGCGCTGCAGGTGACGGTCGACGCCGTCTCCGGCTCGGCCGCCGAGAAGATCGCCGCCGCCGGCGGCTCCGTCACCGAGCTCCTCTGAACTCGTTGACCTAAGTGGGCCCGTACCTCTCTCGGGAGGTGCGGGCCCACTGCTTTTCCCCGTTCGTCCGTCGACCCGCCGGGTCGGCGTGGATCTGACGTGTGCTCAACACCGGCCAAAACCGGGCATCCCGGCCGGTCGGCCGGTACCGGCGCCGGGACTCGCTTCTCGACCGTTGCCGCACACTGTTAGAGTCCGTTGGGTTCCCTTGTAGGCTGCGGGTCAGGCGTGCCTGTGCAGTCGTCCGGCAGCCGACAAGAGCCCCACACCCCCCCATCAGGACCGAC
Organism: Kitasatospora sp. NPDC093679; assembly: GCF_040683455.1. Taxonomy (NCBI): domain Bacteria; kingdom Bacillati; phylum Actinomycetota; class Actinomycetes; order Kitasatosporales; family Streptomycetaceae; genus Kitasatospora; species Kitasatospora sp. NPDC093679. The sequence goes on along the minus strand of NZ_JBFBDW010000005.1, from coordinate 53,407 downwards.
CCTCCCGCCGTCAACGCGCGGGAGGCGCAGGAGGCACCGTGCTCAGTGCGTTCGCGCGGGCGTTCCAGACGCCCGACCTGCGCAAGAAGCTGCTGTTCACGCTGGGCATCATGGTGCTGTTCCGGCTGGGCGCACACGTCCCGATCCCGGGCGTCAACTTCGTCGCCGTCAACCAGTGCATCAAGGACACCTCGTCCAGTGGCATCTTCGGCCTGGTGAACCTGTTCAGCGGCAATGCGCTGCTGCAGCTGACGATCTTCGCGCTCGGCATCATGCCGTACATCACGGCCAGCATCATCCTCCAGCTCCTCACCGTCGTGATCCCGCGGCTCGAGGCGCTGAAGAAGGAGGGCCAGGCGGGTACGGCGAAGATCACGCAGTACACCCGCTACCTGACCATCGCGCTCGCCGTGCTCCAGGGCACCGGCATCGTCGCGACGGCCTCCAGCGGTGCGCTGTTCTCCGGCTGCTCGGTCGCCAACCAGGTCGTGCCGGACACCAGCGTCTTCCGGGTGGCCGTGATGGTCATCACCATGACCGCCGGCACCACGGTGATCATGTGGCTCGGCGAGCTCATCACCGACCGCGGCATCGGCAACGGCATGTCGATCCTGATCTTCACCTCCATCGCGGCCGGCTTCCCCGGCTCGATGTGGGCGATCAAGCAGTCCGGCAAGATCGGCGGCGGCTGGGTCGAGTTCTTCAGCGTCATCGCGATCGGCATCGTGGTGGTCTGCCTGGTCATCTTCGTCGAGCAGGCCCAGCGCCGGATCCCGGTGCAGTACGCCAAGCGCATGATCGGCCGCCGCGCCTTCGGCGGCACCTCGACCTACATCCCGCTCAAGGTCAACCAGGCCGGTGTGATCCCGGTCATCTTCGCCTCGTCGCTGCTCTACATCCCCGCGCTGGTGGTGCAGCTCACCAACAGCAAGGCCGGATGGGCGAACTGGATCAGTGGCCACTTCGTCAAGGGCGACCACCCGATCTACATGGCGACCTACTTCGTCCTGATTGTCTTCTTCGCGTTCTTCTACGTGGCCATCTCCTTCAACCCCGAAGAAGTTGCGGACAACATGAAGAAGTATGGTGGGTTCATCCCGGGCATCCGGGCGGGCCGACCGACGGCCGAGTACCTGAACTACGTGCTCACCCGCATCACGTGGCCGGGATCGTTCTACCTGGGCCTTATCGCGCTGATCCCGATGATCGCCCTGGTTGCCTTCAACGCGAACCAGAACTTCCCGTTCGGCGGCACCAGCGTGCTCATCGTCGTCGGCGTCGGACTCGAAACTGTGAAGCAGATCGAGAGCCAGCTCCAGCAGCGCAATTACGAAGGGTTCCTCCGCTGATGCGTATCGTCCTCGTCGGACCTCCCGGGGCCGGGAAGGGTACTCAGGCGCACGTGCTCGCCAAGACCCTGTCCATCCCGCACATCTCCACTGGCGACCTGTTCCGCGCCAACATCAGCCAGGGCACCCCGCTGGGGCTCGAGGCCAAGGCGTACATGGACGCGGGTCGGCTGGTGCCGGACGAGGTCACCATCGGCATGGCCAAGGACCGGATGCTGCAGCCGGACGCCGCGGGCGGCTTCCTGCTCGACGGCTTCCCGCGCAACCTGGGCCAGGCCAAGGCCCTGGACGAGATCCTCGCCGAGGAGGGCATCGTCCTCAACGGCGTGCTCGACCTGGAGGTCCCCGAGGGCGAGGTCGTCAAGCGCATCGCCGGTCGCCGGCTGTGCCGCAACGACGGCAGCCACGTGTTCCACGTGGTGTACAACCCGCCGAAGGCCGAGGGTGTCTGCGACGAGTGCGGCGGCGAGCTGTACCAGCGCTCGGACGACACCGAGGAGGCCGTCCGGGTCCGCCTGGAGGAGTACCACTCCAAGACGGAGCCGATCATCGGCTACTACGCCGACCAGGGCCTGCTGGTCACCATCTCCGCCCTCGGCAAGGTGAACGAGGTGACGGAGCGCGCGATCGGCGCCCTGGAGCAGAAGAAGTCCGCCTGAGACGGCCCGCAACGGCCGGGAAGCCCCCCGACGGGGCTTCCCGGCCGTTGCGGCGTCGTACGGTGGTAACGAGTGCACGGCCGCCCGGCAAGGACCGGGCGGCGTCCGACAGTGGAAGGCGTGACCAGATGGTGGAGATCAAGACCCCCGAGCAGATCGCGAAGATGCGGGCGGCCGGGCTGGTCGTCGCCGAGGCGCTCAAGGCCTGCCGGGAGGCGGTCGCCCCGGGCATCACCACCCAGGAGCTGAACGACATCGCCGACAAGGTCATCACCGACCACGGCGCGACCTCCAACTTCCGCGCCCACCACGGCGGCCTCTGGTTCCCCGGTGTGATCTGCGCCTCGGTCAACGACGAGATCGTCCACGGCATCCCGGGGGAGCGGGTGCTGCAGGAGGGCGACCTGATCTCCATCGACTGCGGCGCCATCCTCGACGGCTGGCACGGCGACGCGGCGATCACCGTGGCGGTCGGCGAGACCGCGGCGGAGCACCTCCAGCTGAGCCGGGTCACCGAGGGCTCGATGTGGGCCGGCATCGCCCAGATGAAGAAGGGCAACCGGCTGGTCGACGTCTCCCGCTCGATCGAGTCGTTCATCCGCCGCCAGCCGCTGCCCCCCAAGGGCAAGTGGGGCATCGTCGAGGGCTACGGCGGCCACGGCATCGGCACCGCGATGCACATGGAGCCGCACGTGCTGAACTACGTGGCCGGCCGCGGCAAGGGCCCGAAGCTGATCCCGGGCACCGTGCTGGCGATCGAGCCGATGGTGACGCTCGGCACCCCGCACTCCGCCGTGCTGGAGGACGACTGGACGGTCGTCACCACCGACAAGAGCTGGGCCTCGCACTGGGAGCACTCGGTGGCCGTCACCGAGCAGGGCCCGCTGGTGCTCACCGCCTTCGACGGCGGCCGCGCGGAGCTGGCCAAGCTGGGTGTCACCGCGGCCCCGGACCCGCTGGCCTGACCCGGACGGACAGGAGCGAAGGACCCGGAGGTTTCGCCCTCCGGGTCCTTCGCCCTATTTTTGTCTGCTGACAGCCGTACGAGGAGAAGAGAGAACAGTGCTCAAGGGCTTCCGTGACTTCATGATGCGCGGGAACGTCGTCGACATGGCCGTCGGTGTGGTCATCGGTGCGGCGTTCACCGCCGTCGTGACCGGTTTCGTCACGGCGTTCCTCACCCCGCTGGTGGGCGTGGTGGTCGGCGCCGCGGGCGACTTCGCCAGCTACAGCGCGCACATCGGCGGCGTGACCTTCCCGTACGGGCAGTTCCTCAACGTCCTGATCGCCTTCGTGCTGACCGCCGCCGTGCTGTACTTCTGCGTCGTGCTGCCGGTGACCAAGGCCACCGCCCGCTACATGCCGAAGAAGCCGAAGACCCCGAAGCGCCCCTGCCCCGAGTGCCTGACCGAGATCCCCGAGGCCGCCCGCCGCTGCGCGGCCTGCACCGCGGTGGTCCAGCCGGTCGTCCCGGTGCCCGCCCAGTACCGAGCGTGACCGGCCGGGCCGTTTTGGCGTCCGCTTGGAGCCTGTCGTAGACTGATGCGTCGGCTCACTCGTAGCGTGCTTCGGCACGCCCTCTTCCCAAGCAGGAATCCCGCGAGGGCTCTTTCCAGGCAGGGGTGGGGTGGACCCAGGCTCGCACGAGCGTGCCGCATGCGGTAGCCGGCCCCGGAAGGTGGATCTCGCAGTTCATGGCAAAGAAGCAAGGCGCCATTGAGATCGAGGGCACCGTGATCGAGTCTCTTCCGAACGCCATGTTCAAGGTCGAGCTGCAGAACGGTCACAAGGTCCTCGCGCACATCAGCGGCAAGATGCGGATGCACTACATCCGTATCCTCCCGGACGACCGGGTCGTGGTGGAGCTGAGCCCCTACGACCTGACGCGTGGTCGGATCGTCTACCGCTACAAGTAAGCAAACCGTCAGATCTAGACCCGGAGAACCTGAACATGAAGGTCAAGCCGAGCGTCAAGAAGATCTGCGACAAGTGCAAGGTGATCCGCCGCCACGGCCGGGTCATGGTGATCTGCGACAACCTGCGCCACAAGCAGCGCCAGGGCTGATCTCTCCCAGCATTTCTCGTAGTACTTCGCGCGACGCGCACAACGTCATACGCGGGCTGCCCGATCCGACCCCCCGAGGGACGGACTGCCACCCCCGGTCAGAGGCCGGGGCTCCCTCGCCGAGAGGCGACGGAGTAGGCGGCACGCAAGACCTCTGAAGAACCACAGGAGCCATGAATGGCACGCCTCGCCGGCGTTGATCTCCCCCGCGAGAAGCGGATCGAGATCGCCCTCACGTACGTGTACGGCATCGGCCGCACCCGCGCCCAGCAGACCCTCGCCGAGACCGGCGTGAGCCCCGACGTCCGGGTTCGCGACATCTCTGAGGAAGACCTCATCAAGCTGCGCGAGTACATCGACGCCAACTACAAGGTGGAGGGTGACCTCCGCCGTGAGGTCGCCGCCGACATCCGCCGCAAGGTCGAGATCGGCTGCTACGAGGGCCTGCGCCACCGCCGCGGTCTGCCCGTCCGCGGCCAGCGCACCCACACCAACGCGCGTACCCGCAAGGGCCCGCGTCGCGCGATTGCCGGCAAGAAGAAGCCGGGCAAGAAGTAGTCCGTCCCGTAACCGGACATCCCTCCGGCCCGCGGGTTAGCGGACCGACCACCTCATCAGGAGAACAGACTTATGCCCCCCAAGGGTCGTCAGGCTGCCGGCGCGAAGAAGATCCGCCGCAAGGAGAAGAAGAACGTCGCTCACGGGCACGCCCACATCAAGAGCACGTTCAACAACACCATCGTTTCGATCACCGACCCCTCGGGCAACGTGATTTCCTGGGCCTCTGCCGGCCACGTCGGCTTCAAGGGCTCGCGCAAGTCCACCCCGTTCGCCGCGCAGATGGCCGCCGAGGCCGCCGCGCGTCGTGCGCAGGAGCACGGCATGCGCAAGGTCGACGTCTTCGTCAAGGGTCCGGGCTCCGGCCGTGAGACCGCGATCCGCTCCCTCCAGGCCACCGGCCTCGAGGTCGGCTCGATCCAGGACGTCACCCCCACCCCGCACAACGGCTGCCGTCCGCCGAAGCGCCGCCGCGTCTGACGCTGCGCCTTCGGGCCCCCGGCGGCCCCGCACGGGTCCGCAGTAGTACGTGCGTCGGCCTCCCGCCTGGTGCGGGAGGCCGTACGCTTGAGTCCATCGGCATCAAATAGTGGGTGCCGAAGACAACTGGAGGAACACCTCTCATGCTGATCGCTCAGCGTCCCTCGCTGACCGAAGAGGTCGTCGACGAATTCCGCTCGCGGTTCGTGATCGAGCCGCTGGAGCCGGGCTTCGGCTACACCCTCGGCAACTCGCTCCGCCGCACCCTCCTCTCCTCGATCCCCGGTGCCGCTGTCACCAGCATCCGGATCGACGGCGTCCTGCACGAGTTCACCACCGTGCCGGGCGTCAAGGAGGACGTGACCGACCTCATCCTCAACATCAAGCAGCTGGTCGTCTCCTCGGAGCACGACGAGCCGGTCGTGATGTACCTGCGCAAGCAGGGCCCGGGTGTGGTCACCGCCGCCGACATCGCCCCGCCGGCGGGTGTCGAGGTGCACAACCCCGAGCTCGTCCTCGCCACGCTCAACGGCAAGGGCAAGCTGGAGATGGAGCTGACCGTCGAGCGCGGTCGCGGCTACGTCTCCGCCGTCCAGAACAAGGCCTCCGGCCAGGAGATCGGCCGCATCCCGGTCGACTCGATCTACAGCCCCGTGCTGAAGGTCACCTACAAGGTCGAGGCCACCCGAGTCGAGCAGCGGACCGACTTCGACAAGCTCATCGTCGACGTCGAGACCAAGCCCGCCATGCGTCCCCGCGACGCCATGGCCTCGGCCGGCAAGACCCTGGTGGAGCTGTTCGGCCTCGCCCGCGAGCTGAACATCGACGCCGAGGGCATCGACATGGGCCCGTCCCCGACGGACGCCGCCCTGGCCGCCGACCTGGCGCTGCCGATCGAGGAGCTGGAGCTCACCGTCCGCTCCTACAACTGCCTCAAGCGCGAGGGCATCCACACCGTGGGTGAGCTCGTCGCCCGCTCGGAGGCCGACCTGCTCGACATCCGCAACTTCGGTGCGAAGTCGATCGACGAGGTCAAGGCGAAGCTGGCCGGCATGGGCCTGGCCCTCAAGGACAGCCCGCCCGGGTTCGACCCGACCGCCGCCGCCGACGCCTTCGGCGCCGACGACCTGGACGACCAGGGCTACGCGGAGACCGAGCAGTACTAAGAAGAATTCGGGACGGGGGCGGCCCTTCGCGGACCGCCCCCGCCACCGTGCAAGTCGTACGGGCACGGTGCCCGTACGCCCGCTGCGGTACCTGGTACGGCCGCAGTCGGAGATACGAGGAGTCATTCCATGCCGCGTCCCACCAAGGGTGCCCGCCTCGGCGGCGGCCCGCACCACGAGCCCCTGCTGCTCGCCGGTCTGGCCCGTGAGCTGTTCCAGTACGGCCGCATCACCACCACCGAGGCCAAGGCCCGCCGCCTGCGCCCGCTGGCGGAGAAGCTGATCACCAAGGCGAAGAAGGGCGACATCCACAACCGTCGCCTGGTGCGCAAGACCATCACCGACGTCTCGGTGCTGCACACCCTCTTCACCGAGATCGCGCCGCGCTTCGAGAACCGTCCCGGCGGTTACACCCGCATCACCAAGATCGGCACCCGTCGCGGCGACAACGCCCCGATGGCCGTGATCGAGCTGGTCGAGGGCGAGATCGCCACCAAGGCCACCGTCGCCGAGGCCGAGGCCGCCGCCAAGCGCGCGGTCAAGGAGGCCGAGGAGGCCAAGGTCGAGGAGACCAAGGCCGACGAGGCCGAGGCCGCGGAGACCACCGAGGCCTGACGCCCCCAAGGTGTCACCCGGGCCCGCCCTCCCCATCCGTGGGGAGGGCGGGCCCGAGCACTTCCCGCAGGCAGCCCTCCCAGGAGAACGAAGTGGCCAACGACTGTGCCGAGCAGCCCCCCGTCAAGGACGGCCCGGCCGAGGGCTTCCGCCGGATCCGGCTCGACCTCGCCTACCACGGCGCGGACTTCTCCGGCTGGGCCCGCCAGCGGGGGCGGCGCACCGTCCAGGAGGAGATCGAGAACGCCCTGCAGATCGTCACCCGCAGCGCCATCGGCTTCCCGCTGACCGTGGCCGGCCGCACCGACGCCGGTGTGCACGCCCGCGGCCAGGTCGCCCACGTCGACCTCCCCGAACAGCTGTGGGCCGAGCACGGCGAGAAGCTGCTCCGCCGCCTCGCCGGCCGGCTCCCCGCCGACGTCCGCGTCTACCGGATCTCCGAGGCCCCGCACGGCTTCGACGCCCGCTTCGCCGCGGTCTGGCGCCGCTACGCCTACCGGGTCGCCGACCACCCCGGCGGCGTCGACCCGCTGCTGCGCGGCCACGTCCTGTGGCACGACCGCCCGGTCGACGTCGAGAGGATGAACGAGGCCGCCCGGCTGCTGCTCGGCGAGCACGACTTCGCCGCGTACTGCAAGAAGCGCGTGGGCGCCACCACCATCCGCACCCTGCTCGAACTGCACTGGGAGCGGGTGCCGATCGACACCTACGCCGCCCAGGAGGGCAGCCTCGCCGTGGCGACGGTGCGCGCCGACGCCTTCTGCCACAACATGGTCCGCTCGCTGGTCGGCGCGATGCTGCTGGTCGGCGACGGCCACCGGCCGGTCGACTTCCCCGGCCAGGTGCTCGCCGGCCGGGTCCGCAACTCCGCGGTCAACGTCGTCCGCCCGCACGGCCTCACCCTGGAGGAGGTCGGCTACCCCGCCGACGGCGAGCTCGCCGAACGCAACCGCCTCGCCCGCCGGATGCGGACCCTGCCCGGCCAGGCGTGACGCCGGTGCGGCGGTGAACGTCACGCCGGCCCGGCGGTAAAACGGTTTGGGGCCCGGCGCGCCCGCTTGGCACAATCCGACGCATGGGACACGTCGAGATTTCGCACCTTGAGTACTACCTGCCGGACGGGCGGGTGCTGTTCGACGACGCGTCCTTCCGGGTCGGCGAGGGCGCCGCGGTCGCGCTGGTCGGCGCCAACGGCGCAGGCAAGACCACCCTGCTCCGCATGATCGCCGGCGACGTGCAGCCGCACGGCGGCACCGTCACCGTCACCGGCGGCCTCGGCGTGATGCGCCAGTTCGTCGGCACCACCGGCCGCGAGGACCACCGCGAGACCCCCGGCGCCCTGCCCGCCGACGCCTCCGTCCGCGACCTGCTGGTCTCCGTCGCCCCCGAGCGGATCGCCACCGCCGCCCGCGCGGTGGACGCCGCCGAGCTCGCCATGCTCGCCCAGGACGACGAGAAGACCCAGATGCGCTACGCCCAGGCGCTCGCCGACTGGGCGGACGCCGACGGCTACGACTACGAGACGGTCTGGGACGTCTGCACCACCGCCGCCCTCGGCATGCCCTTCGACCGCGCCCAGTTCCGTGGCCTGAACACCCTCTCCGGCGGCGAGCAGAAGCGGCTCGTCCTGGAGGCGCTGCTCCGCGGCCCCGAGGAGGTCCTGCTGCTCGACGAGCCGGACAACTACCTCGACGTGCCCGGCAAGCGCTGGCTGGAGGAGGCCATCAAGGCCACCAACAAGACCGTGCTCTTCATCTCGCACGACCGCGAGCTGCTCTCCCGCACCGCCGAGAAGATCATCAGCGTCGAGACCGGCGCGGCCGGCAGCAGCGTCTGGGTGCACGGCGGCGGCTTCGACTCCTTCCACGACGCCCGCCGCGCCCGTTTCGAGCGCTTCGAGGAGCTCCGCCGCCGCTGGGACGAGGAGCACGCCAAGCTCAAGAAGCTCGTCGTCACCCTGCGCCAGGCGGCCGCGGTCAGCCACGAGATGGCCTCCAGGTACGCCGCGGCGCAGACCAGGCTCAAGAAGTTCGAGGAGGCCGGCCCGCCGGAGGCGCCGCCGCGCGAGCAGTCGATCACCATGCGCCTCAAGGGCGGCCGCACCGGCGTGCGCGCCTTCACCGTGAAGGGCCTGGAGCTCAGCGGCCTGATGAAGCCCTTCGACCTGGAGGTCTTCTACGGCGAGCGGGTCGCGGTGCTCGGCTCGAACGGCTCCGGCAAGTCGCACTTCCTGCGGCTGCTGGCCGGCGACGGCACGGTGAAGCACGAGGGCGACTGGAAGCTCGGCGCCCGTGTGGTGCCCGGCCACTTCCGGCAGACCCACGCCCACCCGGAGCTGTTCGGCCGCACGATCCGCACCGTCCTGGAGGAGGAGCACGCCCTCGGCCGCGGCGCCGCGATGGCCGCGCTGCGCCGCTACGAGCTCGACCGCCAGGAGGAGCAGAAGTTCGAGTCGCTCTCCGGTGGCCAGCAGGCCCGGCTGATGATCCTCAAGCTGGAGCTGTCCGGCGTGACGGCGCTGCTGCTCGACGAGCCCACCGACAACCTGGACCTGGAGAGCGCCGAGGCGCTGCAGCAGGGCCTGGAGGCGTTCGACGGCACCGTGCTGTGCGTCACGCACGACCGCTGGTTCGCCCGCAGCTTCGACCGCTACCTGGTGTTCGGCTCGGACGGCCGGGTCTACGAGTCGCCGGAGCCGGTCTGGGACGAGACCCGGGTGGTGCGCGACCGCTGAGGCGTTTTGACCCCCCGCGGGGCGCCCGGTAAGCTGGCGACTTGTTGTGCGTATTGGCTCGCTCTATCTCACGTGAGAGGTCGGTACGCCGGAGACATCTGGCCGACGATCAGCGGCTCCCCTTGAATTGCGTCCAAGGTGGGTCGAGCTGTTCTCATCGTCCGGTGCTCCTGTCAGGACCCACTCACTGAAAAGCGAAGGCTACGACCGTGCGTACGTACAGCCCCAAGCCCGGCGACGTCCAGCGTCAGTGGCACGTCATCGACGCGACCGACGTCGTGCTCGGCCGCCTGGCCTCCCAGGCCGCCAACCTCCTGCGGGGCAAGCACAAGGCGATCTACGCGCCGCACGTTGACACTGGTGACTTCGTCATCATCATCAACGCCGACAAGGTGCACCTGTCGGGCAACAAGAAGACCCAGAAGATGGCCTACCGCCACAGCGGCTTCCCGGGCGGTCTCCGCTCGGTGCGCTACGACGACCTCCTGGACAAGAACCCGGAGAAGGCCGTCGAGAAGGCCATCAAGGGCATGATCCCGAAGAACAGTCTCGGCCGTCAGATGCTCTCGAAGCTCAAGGTCTACTCGGGCGACCAGCACCCGCACGCTGCCCAGCAGCCGGTGCCGTTCGAGATCACCCAGGTCGCGCAGTAATTCCGGCCGACAGACCCCATCACTGAGTAGCGAGAGCTGAGGAACACCGTGGCCGAGACTGCCATCGAGAACACCCTCGAGGTCGACTTCGACGAGAACGTCGAGGAGTACACCTCGGAGACCGAGTACACCACCGAGTCGCTGGCCGGCCGCTTCGGCGAGGCCACCCCCGGCGCCGGCCTCGGCCGCCGCAAGGAGGCGATCGCCCGCGTGCGCATCGTCCCGGGCACCGGCCAGTGGAAGATCAACGGTCGCACCCTGGAGAACTACTTCCCCAACAAGGTGCACCAGCAGACCGTCAACGAGCCGTTCAAGCTCCTCGAGCTCGACGGCCGCTACGACGTCGTGGCCCGCATCGCGGGTGGCGGCGTCTCCGGTCAGGCCTACGCGCTGCGCCTCGGCGTGGCCCGTGCCCTCAACGAGGCGGACGTGGACAACAACCGCGGCCCGCTCAAGAAGGCCGGCTTCCTGACCCGTGACGCCCGCGCCGTCGAGCGCAAGAAGGCCGGTCTCAAGAAGGCCCGCAAGGCGCCGCAGTACAGCAAGCGCTAATTGCACCCCGGGGGTGCGTGCCGCTCCGGTGGTGCGCACCCCGGTGCAACCCGTACGCCCCGGAGTACCTCGTGTACTCCGGGGCGTCGTGCTCTCCCGCCCGGTGCGGACGGCGGAGGGTGAAGAAACAACGAGCAGGGCGAAAAGGACGGGAACAGTGGGACGACTCTTCGGTACGGACGGGGTACGCGGCGTGGCCAACGAGGGCCTGACCGCCGAACTGGCCCTCGGCCTGTCGGTCGCTGCGGCACACGTGCTCGGCGACGCCGGCGCCTTCGAGGGGCACCGGCCGGTGGCCGTGGTCGGGCGCGACCCGCGCGCCTCCGGAGAGTTCCTGGAGGCCGCCGTCATCGCGGGCCTGGCCAGCGCCGGCGTGGACGTGCTGCGGGTCGGCGTGCTGCCGACCCCGGCCGTCGCCTACCTCACCGGCGCGCTCGGCGCGGACTTCGGCGTCATGCTGTCCGCCAGCCACAACGCCATGCCCGACAACGGCATCAAGTTCCTCGCCCGCGGCGGCCACAAGCTGGACGACGCCATCGAGGACGCCATCGAGGAGCACTACCGCCGCTACGGCGTCGGCGGCAGCGAGGACTGGAAGCGCCCCACCGGCGCCGCCGTCGGCCGCGTCCGCCGGTACACCGAGGGCTTCGACAAGTACGTCGCCCACCTCGTCGCCGTCCTCCCGAACCGGCTCGACGGCGTCCGCGTGGTGATCGACGGCGCCCACGGCGCGGCCGCCCGGGTCGCCCCCGAGGCCTTCGCCCGCGCCGGCGCCGAGGTCGTCTACACCCTGGGCGCCGAGCCCGACGGCCTGAACATCAACGACGGCGTCGGCTCCACCCACCTGGACAAGCTCCGTGCCGCCATGAAGGAGCACCGCGCCGACCTCGGCATCGCCCTGGACGGCGACGCCGACCGCTGCCTGGCCGCCGACGCGGACGGCAACGAGGTCGACGGCGACCAGATCATCGCCGTCCTGGCCGTCGCCATGAAGGAGGCGGGCACGCTGCGCGGCAACACCGCCGTCGTCACGGTGATGTCCAACCTGGGCTTCAAGCTGGCCATGGAGCGCGAGGGCATCGACCTGGTGCAGACCGCGGTCGGCGACCGCTACGTGCTGGAGGCGATGAAGCAGCACGGCTTCGCGCTCGGCGGCGAGCAGTCCGGCCACGTCATCCTGCTCGACCACGCCACCACCGGCGACGGCACCCTCACCGGCCTGATGCTGGGCGCGCGACTGGCCGCCACCAAGCAGCCGCTGGCCGACCTCGCCACCGTGATGACCCGTCTGCCGCAGGTCCTGATCAACGTCAAGGGCGTCGACCGCAGCCGGGTCGCCAGCTGCGCCGAGCTGACCGCCGCGGTCGCCGAGGCCGAGGCCGAACTCGGCACCACCGGCCGGGTGCTGCTGCGCCCGTCCGGCACCGAGCCGCTCGTCCGCGTCATGGTCGAGGCCGCCGACGAGGCCCGCGCGAAGGCCGTCGCCGAGCGGCTCGCCGCGGTGGTGAAGACCCACCTGGGCTGACCGGGCCGTCCCGATCCGGCAAGCGAACGGCCACGGTTGGGTTCCGGTATGACAAATGCTTGATCTGGCACCGGCTCAGTCGTGGTGTCCGATCACGTTGCCGATATCATCTGCTCGCACGAGTGGAAAGGGGCGGAGGCTCAGATGACCGATGGGGAACAGCAGGCACATGTGGCGGGTGCGCCGCAGACGGGCCAGCCTGTACCGCAGCCCGGCAGTTCGGCCCCGGGCTACGGCTACCCACCGGCCCAGCCGGGTGCCGTGCCCTTCCCGCAGCAGCAGGGGGCTCCCGGAGTCCCCGGCCCCGCCGCCACTCCGCCGCCCCGTCAGGGCGGCCCGGGCTACGGGCAGTTCCCGACGTTCGCCCAGCCGGGACAGCCGCAGGGGCGGTACGGGCCGAGCACCTTCCGGTCCTCCGACATAGACGAGCCGGACTGGTCGGCGCTGGCTGAGCAGAACGAGGCGGAGCAGCGCCGTCGCCGCAAGCGGATGTTCGCGATCGGCGGCGGCTCGGCCGCGGTGCTCGTGGTGGGCGGCATCGTGGCCGCCTCGCTCTACCTGACCGACGGGTCGGCGAGGGTGGAGGCCGATCCGTCGGCCTCGCCCTCGGTGTCCTCCAGCGCCTCGGACAAGGCCAGCCCGTCCGCCGGGCAGAGCACCAAGCGCGCGGCCAAGCCCGAGGACGTGCTCGGCAAGGGCAGCACGGACAAGGCTCCGCTCACCGTCGAGACGCTCTTCCCGAGCGCCACCGTCACGGTGCAGGGCCGGTCGTACACCCGCAGCGCGGTGGACTTCAGCGGGGCGTGCGGCGACGTGACGACCAACGGCCTCGGTCCGCTGCTGCGGGACCAGCTGTGCCGCGGTCTCTACCGGGCCACCTACACCTCCGACAAGTCGGTCGTGACCATCGGTGTCGCGGTCTTCGACGACAAGGTGCAGGCGAGCAAGCTCGACGGCGCGTTCAAGGGCAACGTGCAGCCGCTGGTCAAGGACCAGACCCCGAAGTTCTGCTCGGACGCGGGAGCCTGTGCGATCACCCATGACTCGCTCGGGCGCTACCTGTACACCACGATCACCGGAAGCAAGGACGGCAGCCCCGTCTCGGGCACCGACAAGGACGCCAAGCAGGCCGGCGCGGACGTGACCTCCTCGCTCCGGGCCACCCTGCTCGCCCGCGGTGCCGAGGCCGCCAAGAAGGCCGGCTGAAGCCCCGGCTGACGGAGTATTCGATGGAGTGGGGGAGGCGGACGGCCGTCGAGGCCGTCGTCGATCGACTGCGCGGGGTGGCGCCGCCGACCCGGCGGAGGCTGCTGGCCGCCGGTGCGGTGGTGCTGGCGCTGGCCGTGGTCCTCGGGTTGCTCCTGCGCGGCGAGGACCGGTCCGCGGCCGCCTCCGGTTCCGTCGGGGTCGGCCCGCTGCCGACCGCGGCGGACGGGGCGGGCGCCACGGGCTACGGGACGCCCGCCACGATGGAGGGGCTGCGCAAGCCCGACGGGCTGCACTTCGGCGTGAGCACCCCGGGCTCGCCGAACGAGCCGGAGACCGAGAACGTCTCCGCCTCGGCCGGCCGCCGGCCCACCGTCCAGGAGTACTTCGTCAACTGGGACGAGGAGTTCTCGGCGGACCGGGTGACCTCCTCGTACCACCTCGGCGCGGTCCCGCTGCTCACCTGGCAGCCGTCGGCGGGCAAGGACCAGGGTGACGACCAGCCCGCCTACGCGCTCCGCAGGATCGCCTCGGGTGCCCACGACGGCTACGTGCGGCGGTTCGCGGACGCCGTGCGGGAGGTCCGCCAGCCCGTCGTCATCCGCTTCGCGCACGAGATGAACGCCGACTGGTACCCCTGGGCCGAGCAGCGCAGCGGGAACCGCCAGGGCGACTACGTCGCCGCCTGGCGCCACGTCCACGACGTCTTCGCGTCCCGGGGGGTCACCAACGTCCTCTGGTTCTGGTGCCCGAACATCCACCGCGGCACGGACAAGCACGAACTCGCCCGCTACTTCCCCGGCGACCAGTACGTGGACTGGATCGGCATGGACGGGTACAGCGAGAGCGAGAAGCGCGCCGACGACGTCTTCGACGAGACCTACGCCGACCTGGTGTCCCTCTCGCAGAAGCCGATCTTCATCGGCGAGACCGGCGTCCGGCCCAACGTCAACAAGGCCCTGTGGACGGTCGACTTCTTCCGCTGGATCAAGGCCCACCCGCGGGTCGTCGGCTTCTCCTGGTTCCAGCACAGCGACGAGGAGGGCGGCCGCTACGACTGGCGGTTCACCACCTCGCCCGGAAGCGTCAAGGCGTTCCAGGACGGCCTCGCCGACCAGCGGCTGGTGCCCTGGCCGATGCGCTGAGGCCGCGCGGGCGGCCGGGGCCGCCCGCGCGCCGCTCAGTCGTTGCTCGGAGCGGGCTGGACGCGCTCCAGCAGCAGGACCTTGATCTTGTGGAGCTCCTGGGTGCTGCTGACCTTGAACTGCTCCTGCAGGACGGTCCTGGTACCGGCCGCCATCTGGGCGAACGGGTTCGGCCCCGCGGCGGTGCTGACCAGCCAGAGCCGGTCCGAGTAGCGCGCGCACTCCGACGGGTCGTCGCACTCGGTGCCCTGGAAGCGCCCCAGGTCCTCCGGGTAGTACTGCAGCATCACGTCGGTGGGGGCGGGACGGTCGCGGAGCTCGTAGGCGAAGGCCCGTCGGGCGTTGAGCTGGCTGTTGAAGACCATGCCGTCGCCGGGCTTCGCCTCGGCGGTGAGCAGCGCCGCCGCACCGCGGTAGTCGGGCTCGGCGACCGGGTTGTTCCGGATCGCCGCCATGGCCGAGCGGTCGAGGACGGTGATGCCGGCCAGCAGGGTGGCCGCCAGGACGACGGCGACACCGCCGAGGGCGGTGTTGCGGCGCAGCGGGGAGAGGATCCAGGCCGTGCCGGCCGCCGCCAGGACCACGACGGGGGCGGCGGTGAAGAGCAGGTAGCGGTCGAGGAACAGGTGCAGCCGGTCGGCGGTGGCGAAGGTCAGCAGCGGCGGCAGCAGCGCCCAGACGGCCAGCAGCCCGACGTGGCGCCGCGCGGCCCAGAGACCGAGCAGGGCGAGGGCCAGGACGACGGCCGCCGCCGGCCAGGAGCCGAGCAGGTCCCTCGGAAGCTGCACGAGGTCGTCGCGGGTGGGGTTGTTCCAGGCGATCTGCTTGCTCTGGCTGTTGCCGCGCAGGACCAGGACGCTGATGCCGGCCAGGCCGAGGAGGGTGGCGAGCAGCCAGTTCAGTGCGACCGCTGCCCGCCGACTGCGGATCCAGGAGGTGAGGACGGCCGCTGCGTGGGCCGGCAGGACGAGCAGACAGACCAGGTGGGCGGCACCGGCGAGGGTCAGGGTGACGCCGTACCAGGCCCATGCGGCCCCCGACCTGCCGTCGAGGCAGCGCAGCAGCAGGACGCCGGCCAGCAGGGAGAGCAGGACGGCGAAGGCGTAGGGCCGGGCCTCCTGGCCGTAGCGGGCGACCGCGGGCAGCAGCGCGAAGGCGGTGCCCGCACCCGCGCCGGTGAGCGAGGCGGAGAGGTCGGAGCCGCCGGCCGCCCGGTGGACCCGTCGGGCGAGCAGCGCGACGAGCGAGGCCGAGACCGCGATCGCGATGGCGGACGGCGTGCGCAGCGAGGCGGGGGAGTCGCCGAACGCCGGTGTCCACGCCCGCAGCAGCAGGTAGTAGGGCGCGATCACCGCGTCGATGTTGCTGAGCAGGGCGCGGAAGTCCGCCGTGTTCAGGGTGGCGGCCCACCAGCTGGCGTGCTCGTCGCGCCACATCTGCCGCGCGCCGATGCCGTCGAGGCAGCGGTAGGACGCGACGAGCGCGGGGAGGAGGACCGCGAGGACGCCCGCCGCGCGATGTCCCCGGCCCGACGGCCCGGTCTCCTCGTCGGCCGTGGCGGCGGGCCGCTCCGGCCCGGAGGGCGGTAGCGGCCTCTCCGCGGGCCGGAGGGCCGTCCGGAGCTGGTGAGGTTGCGTGCTCACTGTCGTTCCTTGGGTCCGTGGCGGGTGACGCCGGGTCAGTCGAGTCCGTCGGCGAGTTTGATCTGGCGGATGCCGTTGGAGAAGGCCCGCAGGGCCGCGGTGGTCTCGTCGAAACGCCAGTTGGCCTTGGCACCCTGGTCGGCGTTGCGCTGGAACCAGATGAAGCCGATGACGTCCGGCTGCTTCGCCAGCCAGGCGAAGAAGTCGCTCGTCCAGGCGGGTTTGTAGGCGCTGCTGGTCTCGCGGCCGGTCTCGGTGATGAGGACGGGCTTCTTGGTGACGCCGCGCAGGACGTCGAGGGTCGGGCCGAACGTCTCGTCCGCGGTGCGCTCGGAGTTCGTCCCGTAGCCCACCATCCCGGCCCAGTCCACGTAGTCGTCGCCCGGGTAGAGCGCGGCGAGGTCGACGTCGGGCACCGGACGGAGGATGTTCGGGCTCCACACCCAGATGACGTTGGTGGCGCCCTCCTGGGCGAAGATGTCGTGGACGTGCCGCCAGGCCTGCACGTACTGGCCGCGCCGGTTGCCGTTCTTCTGCTCGGACCAGGGGTACCAGGTGCCGTTCATCTCGTGCGCGAACCGGATGGCGAGGGGCCAGCGCTGCTGGGCGACGCCCCGGGCGAACGCGTGGATGTACGCGTCGTGGGTGCCGTCGACGATCGTGGAGAGGCGGTACTCGGGCTGGTCGTCGCCGCCCGCCTCCTCACCGGCCCAGGGCTCCCACGCGAGGACGGGCAGGGTGCCGTGGTCGTAGGCGGCCTTCACGGCGGCCGGGTCGAAGTCCGCGTTCCACCGCACGAAGTACTCGGACATGGTCGGCCAGGCGCCGGAGGACTGCTTGATCCGCTGCAGCTCGGCCCCGGACCAGGGGGATTCCACGGTGCTGACGCCGAAGTACTTGCCGTTCGGCTTGGCGAAGACGGCGCGGTCCGGCATCGGGTGCGCCTTCTTCTCCGGCCGCAGCAGCTCCTCGAGTGCCGGCACGCCGGCGCTCTGTCCGAGACCCGCGTAGCGCGGCCCCTCGGCCTGCGCCGCGAGGGCGGACATCACGCCGTAGGTGAGCACGCAGAGCAGGGCGAGGTTGCCCGCCATCCACACGCGGAGGCGGATGCCGGAGCCGCGCTGCCACCAGCGGGGCTTCCTGCGACGAGTGGCGGCCCGCTTAGACACTCATCATCACCGCGCCCACGAGCATGGCACTGCCCAGGAGATAGGGGATCGCGACCTTGGGGCTGCGGGCGCGCTCGCCGGCGAAGCTGTCGTCGCGGGTGCCCCACGAGGCGTTGTGCCCCATGCGGAAGAACCCGAGGAGACGGACCGGAAGCAGCACGAAGGTGTTGATCAGCATGAAGGCCGGAAGGTACAGCATGTCCTTGGACCGGTAGGCGAAGTGCCGGCCGAACCGGACGGCCAGCGACACCGCGGAGAGCAGCGCGGCGAGGACGAGGACGAGCAGTGTGGACTTCCACTGCTCCACCGGCAGGGGCAGGTCGTTGTAGAGGCTCGGGCCGCTGCGGTGCCAGGCGGCGACCGCCCAGGACGAGAAGCTGCCGAGCAGGACGAAGGGGATCAGGATGTCCACCAGGTAGAAGAGGGCGAGCATCCGGGCGCGCCGCAGCATCCACGGCAGCATCCGCAGCGTGTTGTACTGCGAGCCCCGGGCCCAGCGGTACTGCTGCTTGGCGAGCTTGCGGAGTTCCAGCGGGGCGTCGGTGTACACCAGCGAGGTCGACTGGTAGACGGTCCGGTACCCCTGCTTGAGCGTGTAGTTGGTGAGCGTCCGGTCGTCGCTCACCTCCAGGAACACACCGAGGAACTTCTCGCCGAGGAAGTCGTCCATGCAGTCGAGGAGGATCTGCCGCCGGAAGGCGATGGTGCGCCCGGGGAGGCAGCCGACGGTGCCCAGGACGCTCATGGCGGGCAGCGAGTACTGGCAGCGCACGCTCTCCAGCCAGTCGGCCCAGCGGGTGAGCAGGGACCGGCCCGGGTCGAGTATGCGCTGGCGCGTGGTCACGCCGCCGACCTCCGGGTCGCGGAACGGCTTGACCAGCTCGCTGAGCGTGGTGGGCGTCCAGACGGTGTCGGAGTCGACGAGCACGGCGATCTCGCCGGTGCAGACCTCCAGGCCGACCCGCAGCGCGTTCCGCTTCCCGGGGGTCTCGGTCCAGCGCCAGTAGACGCCGAGCTCGTCACAGACCTTTTCGAGCGTTTCGTTGCGCTTCCCGTTGATCACCACGACCATCTCGGTCGGCTGCTGTTCGATGATGCGGTCGAGCACCGAGTAGAAGAGGTCGGCCGGCTCGTCCACCACCGGGATGATCACCGAGGTGGTCGTGGTGTGGGGCCTCAGCCAGGGCTGGTAACGACGGGTCAATATCAGCCGGGTGAGCCACAGCAGCCAGACCACTGCCATGAAGACGGCGAACGGATAGACCGCTCGGACGGTCCACCACTGCCGGATCTCTAGTAGGAAGGCGAGCATCTGAGGACGGTTCCGTGTCCGATCGGGCGCAGGCGTGGAACAGGGCGCCTTGATACTACGGGCAGCCAGAAGTCGCCATTCCCGGCATATCGCCAGCTAACGGATGCAGGTGCGTCAGATCTCCCACCAATCGCGACACATTCGTGACGCCGGACCGCTCCGAGCGGATCGAACGGGCTCAGAGCTTGCGGAGCCGGGCCCGGCGGACCTTGTGGTCCTGGCCCTTCTGGAGGATCAGGGTGGCCCGGCCGCGGGTCGGCAGCACGTTCTCCAGCAGGTTGGGCTTGTTGATGGTGCGCCAGACCTGGCGGCCGTAGTCCATCGCCTCCTCCTCGGGGACCTCGGTGAAGCGCCGGAAGTAGGAGTTCGGGTCCTGGAAGGCCGTTTCGCGGAGCTTGCGGAAGCGGTCGAGGTACCAGCGTTCGATGTCGTCGGTGCGCGCGTCGACGTAGATGGAGAAGTCGAAGTAGTCGGCGACGGCCAGCCGGGTGCGGCCGTCGGTACCGGGGAGGGCCGGCTGAAGGACGTTCAGGCCCTCCACGATGAGGATGTCCGGGCGTTCCACCGTCAGCCGCTCGTCCGGCACGATGTCGTACACCAGGTGCGAGTAGACCGGGGCGGTGACCCTGTCCTTGCCCGCCTTCACGTCGGCGACGAACCGCATCAGCGCCCGCCGGTCGTACGACTCGGGGAAGCCCTTGCGGGCCATCAGGCCGCGCCGGCGCAGTTCGGCGTTGGGCAGCAGGAAGCCGTCGGTGGTGACCAGTTCGACCCGCGGGTGCTCGGGCCAGCGGGCCAGCAGCGCCTGCAGCAGCCGGGCGGTCGTCGACTTGCCGACCGCGACCGAGCCGGCCACGCCGATGACGAACGGGGTCCGGGTGCGCTCGGTGTCCGGCGTGTCCAGGAAGGTGCCCACCGCGCCGCGCAGCTCGTGCGTCGCGTGGATGTAGAGGTTCAGCAGCCGGGACAGCGGCAGGTAGACGTCCCTGACCTCGTCCAGGTCCAGTGCGGTGCCCAGGCCGCGCAGTCGCTCGACCTCGTCGGCGGTCAGGGGCAGCGGGGTGCGCTCGCGCAGCGCGCTCCACTCGGCCCGGTCCAGATCCACGTACGGGGAGGGGGTGGGCGCCTGGGCGGCGCCCCTCGTACAGAGTTCGGTCAGCACATCCCCATTGTGGTCCGTCCGGGCGCGGCGGGATGCTGTGGCATCGGTCACGCGCGGTGTCGGCAAGGCGTGACCGGGGTGAGCGGTGAGCGTGACCTGGGTGAACGAAACGCCGCATATGCTGGCACGCATGTGCGGAATCGTTGGATATGTGGGGTCCCAGTCGGCCCTGGACGTAGTGATCGCAGGCCTGCAGCGGCTGGAGTACCGGGGGTACGACTCCGCCGGTGTGGCCGTGCAGACCCAGGGGCTCGACGGGCAGTGGAGCCTCGCCACCGACAAGCGGGCCGGCAAGCTCGCCAACCTCCAGAAGTCCCTTGCCGAGACCCCGCTGCCGGCGGGCACCACCGGCATCGGCCACACCCGGTGGGCCACCCACGGCGGCCCCACGGACGCCAATGCCCACCCCCACCTCGACGACGACCGCAAGGTCGCCGTCGTCCACAACGGCATCATCGAGAACTTCGCGACCCTGCGGGCCGAGATCGCCGAGCGCGGCCACACCCTGCGCTCCGAGACCGACACCGAGGTCGTCGCCCACCTCCTCGGCGAGGCCTACCAGGGCGACCTCGCCGAGGCCATGCGGACGGTCTGCCGGCAGCTGGACGGCGCCTTCACCCTCGTCGCCACCCACGCCGACGCCCCCGACGTGGTGGTCGGCGCCCGCCGGAACTCCCCGCTGGTCGTCGGCCGCGGCGAGGGCGAGAACTTCCTTGCCTCCGACGTCGCCGCCTTCATCGCGCACACCCGCGAGGCGATCGAGCTCGGCCAGGACCAGGTCGTCGAGCTGCGCCGCGACGGCGTCACGGTGACCGACTTCCACGGCAACCCGGCCGAGGTCCGCGAGTACCACGTGGACTGGGACGCCTCCGCCGCCGAGAAGGGCGGCTACGACTACTTCATGCTCAAGGAGATCGCCGAGCAGCCGAAGGCCGTCGCCGACACCCTCCTCGGCCGGATCGGCACCGACGGCCGGCTGACCCTCGACGAGCTGCGCATCCCCGACCAGGTGCTGCGCGAGGTCGACAAGGTCGTCATCGTGGCCTGCGGCACCGCCTTCCACGCCGGCATGATCGCCAAGTACGCGATCGAGCACTGGACCCGCATCCCCTGCGAGGTCGAGGTCGCCTCGGAGTTCCGCTACCGCGACCCGATCATGGACGACCGCACCCTGGTCATCGCCATCTCGCAGTCCGGCGAGACCATGGACACCCTGATGGCGCTGCGGCACGCCCGCGAGCAGGGCGCCAAGGTGCTGGCGATCTGCAACACCAACGGCTCCACCATCCCGCGCGAGTCCGACGCGGTGCTGTACACCCACGCCGGCCCGGAGGTCGCGGTCGCCTCGACCAAGGCGTTCCTGACCCAGCTGGTCGCCTGCTACCTGGTCGCGCTGTACCTCGGCCAGGTCCGCGGCACCAAGTGGGGCGACGAGATCTTCACCATCATCCGCGAGCTCGGCGACGCGCCGAAGCAGGTGGAGCAGGTGCTGGAGACCATGGAGCCCGTCCGCGAGCTGGCCCGTTCGCTGGCCGACGCCCGCTCGGTGCTCTTCCTCGGCCGCCACGTGGGCTTCCCGGTCGCCCTGGAGGGCGCGCTGAAGCTCAAGGAGCTGGCGTACATGCACGCCGAGGGCTTCGCCGCCGGCGAGCTCAAGCACGGCCCGATCGCCCTGATCGAGGAGGGCCTGCCGGTCGTCGTGGTCGTCCCGTCGCCGCGCGGCCGGTCGATCCTGCACGACAAGATCGTCTCCAACATCCAGGAGATCCGCGCCCGCGGCGCCCGCACCATCGTCATCGCCGAGGAGGGCGACGAGGCCGTCGTCCCGTACGCGGACCACCTGATCCGCATCCCGGCGACCCCGACGCTGCTGCAGCCGCTGGTCTCCACCGTCCCGCTGCAGGTCTTCGCCTGCGAGCTGGCCACCGCCAAGGGCCACGAGGTCGACCAGCCGCGCAACCTGGCGAAGTCGGTCACCGTCGAGTAGCCGGACCCGCTCCGCCCGGAGCCCCTGCGGTGGCGTGCGCTACCGCAGGGGCTCCGTGTCGAGGGCGAAGGAGAACGGGGCGGGCAGGTCGAGGGGCTTGCCGAAGGCCGCCTGGGTGTGGACGGTGTAGTCCCCGTCCGCGGGGTCGGTGAACAGGGTGGCGCTTCGGTAGCTGCGGTCGATCAGCAGGTAGCAAGGGATGCCGGAAGCCGCGTAGCCGCGGCGCTTGGCCTCGCGGTCCTTGGCCGGGTTGCTGGAGGTGATCTCGAACACCAGCAGGACCCCTGCCGGCGGTGCCCAGGGGTCGGCGTCCTCGAAGTGCCCCACCGGGCTGATGGTGCCGTCCGGGATGAACCGGCCGCCGGGTGTGATCAGACCCTTCGTCCCGGCCAGGTCCACGTCGACCGCGGCTTTACGGATGAACTGCCTGACGAGCAGGGCGAACACGGTTTCGTGGGACCCGTCCGGTGGCGGTGTCACGACGATCTCCCCCTCGATGAGCTCGGCCTTGTAACCCGGCGGGGTCTCCAGCTCCAGGAACGTCCGGAGCAGGTCGTCCGCGGGCGGCGGGTGCTCGACAGCCGGCATGGCAGCCATGGCCCTTCTCCCTCCTGCCGATCGGCGCCGGGGCACACGGTAGGCGTACGGATCGGTACCGGAGGGGGCTCGAAGCGGTTCTCACTCGAAAGTGTGCCGTACAGTCCCCGGCAGCGGCCGGTGTCGGAGAAGGAGTCCACGGGTGATCATCGGGGTCGGGATCGACGTCGCGGAGATCGCGCGGTTCGGGGAGTCGCTGGAACGCACCCCGCACCTCGCGGACCGGCTCTTCACCGGGGCCGAGCTGACGCTGCCGTCCGGGGCGCGCCGGGGCACCGCCTCGCTCGCGGCGCGGTTCGCCGCCAAGGAGGCGCTGGCCAAGGCGCTGGGCGCGCCGCCCGGGCTGCGCTGGACGGACGCCGAGGTGCACACCGAGGACTCCGGCCGGCCGGTGCTGAAGGTCACCGGCACGGTCGCCGAGCGGGCCGCCGCCCTCGGCGTCCGGTCGTGGCACGTGTCGCTGAGCCACGACGCGGGCGTAGCGTCGGCGGTGGTGATCGCCGAGGGCTAGCGCGAGCGGCCCCGGGACGCCCCAACGCCACGGGAGGCCGCCGATGCGCCGCGCACACACCGTCGAACAGGTCAGGTCCGCCGAGGCCGACCTGATGGCCCGGCTTCCGGAGGGCACGCTGATGCAGCGCGCCGCCGCCGGCCTCGCCGCGACCTGCGCGCGGCTGCTCCCGCGGGTGTACGGCAGCCGGGTGCTGGTGCTGGCGGGCAGCGGGGACAACGGTGGTGACGCCCTGTACGCCGCGGCCCGGCTGGCCCGCCGCGGCGCCCGGGTGTCCGCGGTGCTGCTCTCGCCGGAGAAGGCGCACGCCGCCGGTCTCGCCGCGCTGCTCGCCGCCGGCGGCCGGGTGACGGCGGATCAGGGCGAGTTCGAGCGGGCCGACCTGGTGCTGGACGGCATCGTCGGGATCGGCGGCCGCGGCGGGCTGCGGCCCGAGGCGCAGCCGTACGCGGCGCTGCCGCGGCGCGGCCGGGTGGTCGCGGTGGACGTGCCGAGCGGCGTCGACCCGGACACCGGCGAGGTGCCCGGCACGGCGCTGCGGGCGGACGTGACGGTCTGCTTCGGCACCTACAAGCCCGGGCTGCTGATCGACCCCGGCGCGTCGTACGCGGGGGTGCTGCAGCTGGTCGGGATCGGCCTGGAGCTGCCGCCGGCGCCGGTCGCCGTGCTGCAGCACGCGGACGCGGCGGCGCTGCTGCCGCTGCCCGGCGCGGAGAGCGACAAGTACCGGCGCGGCGTGGTCGGCGTCGCGGCCGGCTCGGCGCGCTACCCGGGGGCGGCGGTGCTGGCCGTGGCCGGGGCGCTGCGCGGCGGGGCGGGCGCCGTCCGCTACGCGGGGACGGCCGCGGCCGAGGTGGTGCGGCGCTTCCCGGAGGCGCTGGTGACCGCCGGCGGGCCCGCGGAGGCCGGCCGGGTGCAGGCCTGGGTGGTCGGCCCCGGCTCCGGCGAGGGCGTGCGGGAGCTGCTGCCCGAGGTGCTGGCGGCGGACGTGCCGGTGCTGGTCGACGCGGACGGGCTGACCGAGCTCGCCCGGCTCGGCCCGGACGCGCTGGCCGGCCGGTCCGCGCCCACCCTGCTCACCCCGCACACCGGGGAGGCGGCCCGGCTGCTGGCTGGCGCGGAGGGCGGTGCGCCGCCCGCCGCGGACGGCCTCGCGGCGGCCCGGCTGGCGACCGCGCGGCGGCTCGCCGCGGCCTACCGGGCGACGGTGCTGCTCAAGGGCTCCACTACGGTGGTCGCCGGGCCGGACGGCGCCGTCCGGGTGAATCCGACCGGCACGTCCTGGCTGGCCACGGCGGGCAGCGGCGACGTGCTGTCCGGTCTCGCGGGATCGCTCATGGCCGCCGGCCTCGGCCCGCTGGACGCCGGCGCCGTCGCCGCCCACCTGCACGGGCTGGCCGGCCGGACGGCCGCCGCGGGGGCCCCGGCCGCCGCGCTGGACGTCGCGGAGGCGCTGCCCGAAGCCTGGCGGACGGTGCGTTCGGCGGCCGCCGGGCGCTGACACCGGCCGCGCCGCCCGGGCGGCGGGAGGGTACCGTTCCGCGGAACCAAATGCTCCGTTTCACGCGTCTCCCACTGACGACCGCCGGGCCCGGCCGGGGTCGTGAGCCGGGCAGCGGCGCCGGTCTGGGAGACTGATAGGCGATGACAACTGCGAAGACGACCGGAACTCCCGCCCTCACCCACGGGGTCCGCGCCGAGGCGGCCATCGACCTGGCCGCCCTGCGGGAGAACCTCGCCGCGCTGGGGGCCCGCACCGATGCCGCGCTGATGGCCGTGGTCAAGGCGGACGCCTACGGCCACGGCGCGCTGCCGTGCGCCCGCGAGGCGGTCGCCGCGGGCGTGCGCTGGCTGGGCACCGCCACCCCCGAGGAGGCGCTCGCCCTGCGCGCCGCGGGCATCCGCCCCGAGCAGGCCCGCATCCTGTGCTGGCTGTGGACCCCGGGCGGCCCCTGGGCCCAGGCGCTGCGCTCGCACGTCGACGTCTCCGTCAGCGGCCGCTGGGCGCTCGACGAACTGCTCGCCGCCGTCCGCGAGACGGGCGTGCCCGGCCGCGTCCACCTCAAGGCCGACACCGGCCTCGGCCGCAACGGCTGCCAGCCGCACGACTGGCCCGAGCTGGTCGCCGCCGCCCTGCGCGCCCAGGCCGAGGGCCTGATCGAGGTCGTCGGCCTCTGGTCGCACTTCGCCGCCGCCGACGAGCCCGGCCACCCCTCCGTCCAGGTCCAGCTGGACGGCTTCGCCTCCGCCGTCGCGCACGCCGAGGCGCAGGGCGTGCGGCCCGAGGTCCGGCACCTGGCGAACTCGCCGGCCACCCTGCTGCTGCCGCAGTCGCACTACGACCTCGTCCGGCCCGGCCTCGCCATGTACGGCCTCTCCCCGGTGCCGGACATCGGCACCCCCGCCGACTTCGGGCTGCGCCCCGTGATGTCGCTCACGGCCCGGCTCGCCCTGGTCAAGACCGTCCCCGGCGGGCACGGGGTCAGCTACGGCCACCACTACACGACGCCCGGCGACACCACCCTCGGCCTCGTCCCGGTCGGCTACGCGGACGGCATCCCGCGGCACGCCTCCAACACCGGCCCCGTCCAGATCTCCGGCAAGTGGCACACCGTCGCGGGCCGGGTCGCGATGGACCAGTTCGTCGTCGACCTCGGCGGCGACACCCCGCCGGTCGGCGAGGAGGTCCTGCTCTTCGGCAGCGGCGAGCGGGGCGAGCCCACCGCCGAGGACTGGGGCCGCGCCTGCGG
Source organism: Kitasatospora sp. NPDC093679 (assembly GCF_040683455.1). NCBI lineage: Bacteria > Bacillati > Actinomycetota > Actinomycetes > Kitasatosporales > Streptomycetaceae > Kitasatospora > Kitasatospora sp. NPDC093679. The sequence continues at coordinate 27,569 of NZ_JBFBDW010000005.1, read as the reverse complement.
CACCCTCTCGTACGAGATCGTCACCCGGATCGGCTCCCGGGTGCCGCGCCGCTACGTGGGCGCGGGGGACGGGTCGGGCCTCTGATGGCGGAGGGCGCCGACGGGAATCCGGTCGCCGTGGTGGCCAAGGCCGCCGGGGCGGCCTCCGGCGGCGTGAGCAGGGCCGGCCTGATCGGCATATCGCTCGGCGTGGTCGCGGCCGGTGCCGCCGCCGGCGTCGCCGTCGAGCGCCTCACCGTCGGCCGCTCGATGCGCCGCCGCGCCCGCGAGGAGCTGGACGCCGCCGCCCCGTATGGCTCGCTGCGCGGCCGCCCGCGCACCGTCACCGCCCCCGACGGCACCGAGCTGTACGTCGAGCTCGACGGCACCGGCTGGGACGAGGCGGTGCCCGGACCGGCCGGGCGGCCCGAGCAGCCCGAGGACGAGGGCCAGCGCCGCCGCGCCTGGTTCACCCGGCGCCGCGGCACCGCCGGCGTCGACCGCACCGGACTGCCCGGCCTGCTCGGCGGCACCGGCGCCCTGGCCCGGGCCGGCCGGCCCGCCGAGGCGGCCCCCGCCGACACCCCGACACCGCTGACCGTCGTCTTCTGCCACGGCTACTGCCTCAACCAGGACAGCTGGCACTTCCAGCGCGCCGCGTTCCGCGAGGGCCTGCGGCTGGTCTTCTGGGACCAGCGCAGCCACGGCCGCTCCGAGCGCTCCCGCTCCTACCTGGCCGGCGAGCCCGCCTCCATCGACCAGCTCGGCGGCGACCTCAAGGCCGTCCTCGACGCCGTCGCCCCCGAGGGCCCGGTCGTGCTGGTCGGCCACTCCATGGGCGGCATGACCGTGATGGCCCTCGCCGACCAGCACCCGGAGCTGTTCCGCGAACGGGTCGCCGGGGTCGGCCTGGTCGGCACCCTGGCCGGCGACTGGAACTCCGTCACCCTCGGCCTGCCCGCGGCCGGCGCCCGGCTGCTGCGCAAGCTCGCCCCCGCCACCGTCCGGCTGCTCGGCCGCCAGGTCGAACTCGTCGAGGCCACCCGCCGGATCGGCGCCGACGTCGCCGCGGTCTTCTACCGCCGCTTCTCCTTCGGCTCCAAGGACGTCGACCCGCAGGTCGTCCGGTTCGCCGAACAGCTCCTCGACGCCACCCCGATCGACGTGGTCGCCGAGTTCTACCCGGCCTTCGGCCTGCACGACAAGAAGGCCGCGCTGGCCGCCCTCGACGGCGTCCCCGTCCTCGTCCTGGCCGGGACGGAGGACCTGCTCACCCCGCCCGCGCACAGCGAGGAGATCGCCCGGGCACTGCCCGGCGCCGAGCTGGTCGTCCTCCCCGAGACCGGACACCTGCTGATGCTGGAACGGCCCGCCGAGGTCGACCGGTACCTGGCCGGGCTGCTGCGGCGCGCCGCCGGACACGCCGGCGTCCCCGCCCCGCCCGACCCGAGCCCCCACCCCTGACCGCGGCCCCGCCGCCACCCGGAAGGACACCGACACCCCCATGGGCAACCAGCTCACCCTCACCGTCGCCACCCCCGAGCGGATGGGCCGGCTCGGGAAGGGCCTCGCCGCGCTGCTGCGCCCCGGCGACCTGGTACTGCTGCACGGGGAGCTCGGCGCGGGCAAGACCACGCTCACCCGGGGCCTCGGCGAGGGCCTCGGCGTGCGCGGCGCGGTCACCTCGCCGACCTTCGTGATCGCCCGCGTCCACCCGCCGCTCGGCGGCGGCCCGGCCCTCGTCCACGTGGACGCCTACCGGCTCGGCGGCGGCCTGGACGAGATGGAGGACCTCGACCTGGACGTGTCGCTGCCCGAGTCGGTGGTCGTCGTCGAGTGGGGCGAGGGCAAGGTCGAGCAGCTCAGCGAGGACCGCCTGGAGGTCCGGATCCACCGGGCGATCGGCGGCGCCGCGGAGGAGGCCGACGACCTCGACCCGCGCCGGGTCACCGTGACCGGCCTCGGCGGCCGCTGGGACGGCGTCGACCTCGCCGTCCTCGACCGGGGCTGATCCCGCCGGCACGCCCCGGCACCTCCCCGCCCGCGACACTCCGACACTTCCCGACACGGCGTCGGGAAGGTGTTGCGGCCCGGCCTGCCCTCGTGATGGGATGGGAACTGCGGTTAGGTCTGCCTAACTAGGGAGGCGCCCCGATGGCGAGCACCACCCCCGCTGCGGCACCCACGCCGCAGGACCGTCCCGACGACACCGCGGCCCGGCCCGGCGAGGTCCCGATGCGCGCCCTGCTGGCCTCCTGCGCGTCCGCCGCCGCCGTCTCCACCCCGCCCGCGCGCCCGCAGCCCGCGGTGCAGGACCACCCGGAGCCCACCGCGCCGCCGCGCGCGGCCTGACACCGCACCGCGGCCCGCGCGGAACGGCACCGGCCGGAGCCCCGGCCCGGGCCGGGGCTCCCCCGGCAGCGGCTGCTCGGCGAGGGCCGCTGCTCCGTGAGGGCTGCTACTCCGTGAGGGCTGCTACTCCGTGAGGGCTGCTACTCCGCGACGAAGACCCGGGTACCGGTCGGCGCGAAGTCCCACAGCACCTGCCCGTCCGCCCGGGACGAGCGGATCCCGCCGGTGCGCAGGCCCGCGTCCGGCGGCGCCGTCGAGCCGTCCACCGCCGAACCGAAGCCGAACACCACCCCGCCCTGCTCGGTGAACCGCACCACGTGCTCGATCTGCCGGTGGTCGGTGCCCTTCCCGGTCGCCGTCCGGCTGTACACGCTGTAGCTGCCCGGGGTGGGCTCCACCGAGCCCGGCGTCACCGCGAACGAGGCCTGCAGCTGCGGGTCCTTCCGCGGGTCGACCAGCCACACCCGGTGCTGCGAGACCGAGTACACCACCCGGTAGCCCGTCCCCGACGAGGCGGGCAGCGCCGGCATCGACGCGGTCGGAGCCGGCGCGGTCGGCGACGGGCCGGCGGTCGCGCCGACCGCCGTCCGGGCCTCCTCGGCCCGCGACTGAGCCCCCTCCGCCTGGACGGCCAGGAGTGCCACCACCGCCACGGCCCCCGCCGTCAGCCCGGCGACCACCACGCCCGGAACCGTCCTCACCACGCACGCTCCCACCGCTCGCTGCCCGTGTCCGCCCCATCGTGCCAGGTCCGCGCCCGCCCGATGGCGCGATCCGATGGTGTGTTCCCACCCCCGGACACCGCCGCAGCCGCCGCCGCGGTCGTCCACCCCGCACCGCAGGGGCGAGGGCCCCCGCCGACCCTCTAACCTTGATGCCGTGCTGCTGCTCGCGTTCGACACCGCAACCCCCGCCGTCACCGCCGCCGTCCACGACGGCACGACCGTCCTCGCCGAGTCCTACGAGGTCGACGCCAGACGGCACGGCGAGCTGCTCCTGCCCACCATCGGCGACGTCCTGCGCACCGCCGGCGTCGACAAGCGCGAGCTCACCGCGATCGCGGTCGGCGTGGGCCCCGGCCCGTACACCGGCCTGCGGGTCGGCCTGGTCACCGCCGCCGCCCTCGGCCACGCGCTCGGCCTGCCCGTGCACGGCGTCTGCACCCTCGACGCGATCGCCCACCAGGCCCGCCGCGAGGGGCTGACCGGCCCGTTCACCGCCGCCACCGACGCCCGCCGCAAGGAGGTCTACTGGGCCGCCTACGACGAGGACGGCACCCGGACACAGGGCCCCGCCGTCGACCGTCCCGGCGACCTGGCCCCGCCGCAGTGCTCGGTCGGCGCCGGCGCCCTGCTCTACCCCGACACCTTCCCCGGCGCGACCGGCCCCGAGCACGTCTCGGCCGGCGCCCTCGCCGACTTCGCCGCCACCGAACTCGCCGCCGGCCGCGACCTGCTGCCCAACGCCCCGCTCTACCTGCGCCGCCCCGACGCCCAGGTCCCGGCCGGGTACAAGGCGGTGCTCCCCGCATGACCCGCCGGCCCGCCGCGGAGAGGGGCGCTGGATGGACGTGATCCTCCGCCCGATGCGGTGGTGGGACATCGAACCGGTCATGGACCTCGAACTGCGGCTGTTCCCCGAGGACGCCTGGTCGCCCGCCATGTACTGGTCCGAACTGGCCGAGGCCCACCCCGGCGGCACCCGCCACTACACCGTCGCCACCACCGAGGACGACCGCATCGTCGGCTACGCCGGCCTGATGGCCGTCGGCACCGAGGGCGACGTCCAGACCATCGCCGTCGACGAGCGCCTGCAGGGCGCCGGCCTCGGCACCGCGCTGCTCACCGACCTCGTCGAGGAGTCCGCCCGCCGCGGCTGCGCCGAACTGCTGCTGGAGGTCCGGGTCGACAACCTGCGCGCCCAGCGGCTGTACGAGCGGTTCGGCTTCCAGCCGGTCGGCGTCCGCCGCGGCTACTACCAGCCCGCGAACGTCGACGCGCTCGTCATGCGCCTCGACCATCCCACGCACGATTCGAAGGACCCGAAGAATGGCTGACGAACCGCTCGTCCTCGGCATCGAGACCTCCTGCGACGAGACCGGCGTCGGCATCGTCCACGGCACCACCCTGCTCGCCGACGCGGTCGCCTCCAGCGTCAACGACCACGCCCGCTACGGCGGCGTCGTCCCCGAGATCGCCAGCCGCGCGCACCTGGAGGCGATGGTCCCGACCATCCAGCGGGCCCTCGACACCGCCGGGGTCAAGGCCACCGACCTCGACGGCATCGCCGTCACCGCCGGCCCCGGCCTCGCCGGCGCCCTGCTCGTCGGCGTCTCCGCCGCCAAGGCCTACGCCTGGGCCCTCGACAAGCCGCTGTACGGCGTCAACCACCTCGCCTCGCACATCTGCGTGGACCAGCTGGAGCACGGCCGGCTGCCCGAGCCGACCATGGCGCTGCTGGTCTCCGGCGGCCACTCCTCGCTGCTGCTCTCCTCCGACATCACCAGCGACGTCCGCCCGCTCGGCGCCACCATCGACGACGCCGCCGGCGAGGCCTTCGACAAGGTCGCCAGGGTGCTCGGCCTCGGCTTCCCCGGCGGCCCGCACGTCGACCGCACCGCCCGCGACGGCGACGGGAAGGCCATCGCCTTCCCCCGCGGCCTCAGCGCCTCGAACGACCCCGCCTACGACTTCTCCTTCTCCGGTCTGAAGACCGCCGTCGCCCGCTGGGTCGAGGCCAAGCGCCGGGCCGGCGAGGAGGTCCCGGTCGCCGACGTCGCCGCGTCCTTCCAGGAGGCCGTCACCGACGTGCTCACCCGCAAGGCCGTCCGCGCCTGCAAGGACAACGGCGTCGACCACCTCATGATCGGCGGCGGCGTCGCCGCCAACTCCCGGCTGCGGGAGATGGCCCAGCAGCGCTGCGACCGGGCCGGCATCGTGCTCCGGGTGCCCCGCCCGGGCCTGTGCACCGACAACGGCGCCATGGTCGCCGCGCTCGGCTCCGAGATGGTCCGCCGGGGCCGCACCCCCTCCGCCTTCGACCTGTCCGCGGATTCCTCGCTGCCGGTCACCGAGGTGCACGTCCCGCACACCGAGTTCCACGCACACGCGCACGAGTCGCTGCGGTGACCCGCGCCCTCATGTGGGAGGCCCGCGCCGCCGAGGGGCGGGCCGCCGAACTGGAGCGGTGGGTGCGCGAGGAGGTGCTGCCCGGCCTGCGCGCCGCCGCCCCCGAGCGCCTCGAACTGCTCACCGCGGAGGGCGACCGGGTGCTGCTCGTCACCTGGTGGACGGGCGAGCCGGCGCACCTCCCCGATCCGCCGGACGGGTTGACCGCGCGACCCGTCCACCGCTGGTCGTTCACCCGTGCGCACGTCGAGTAGCGTGCCCTCCTGAGAGAACGCTGGACCCGGCGCGCACCGCCGCCGGGCCGGGTGGGGGGAGCGCACGTTGCCGAAGAGGTCCATGTCCTGTGCCGCGGGGGCGGCCGTCCTGCTGGTGGCACTCACCGCCTGCGGCAGCGGCGCACGGCACCGGGGGGCCCAGGCGCCGCCCTCACGGCCCGCCTCCTCCGCACCCGGCACCACCGCGGCGGCCGCGCCCGCCGCCCAGGACCGGCCGGCCGCGTGGGCCAAGTGGGGCCTCAAGCCGCTGCCCGCGGCCCCGGCCGCCCCCGCCGACAAGCCGGTCAAGCTGACCGCCACCGGGCCAGTCCCGGTCTTCAGCGAGGTGCGGACCACCGACAAGGTCGTCTTCATCACCATCGACGACGGCGCCGAGAAGGACCCGAAGTTCGTCGAGATGGCCACCGACCTCAAGGTGCCGTTCTCGATGTTCCTGACCCGGGACATCGTCCGCGGCGACTACGGCTACTTCAAGCCGCTGCAGGCCCTCGGCAACCGCATCCACAACCACTCCGTCGACCACCCCGCGATGAGCCGGCTCTCGCCCGAGCGGCAGAAGTCCGAGGTCTGCGAGGCCCAGACCGCGCTCACCGAGCAGTACGGCACCGCCCCGACGCTCTTCCGCCCGCCGTACGGCGACGGCGCGCACACCCCGTCGCTGGGCGCCGCCGTCCGCGCCTGCGGGCCGCGCGCCGTGGTGCTCTGGCGCGAGTCCATGCAGATCCACGACATGCAGTACCAGGCCGCCGACAAGAAGCTCCGCCCCGGCGACATCATCCTCGCCCACTTCCGCGGCCCCAAGGACCTCAAGGGCGAGACGATGACCACGATGTTCGGCGAACTGCTGGCCCGCATCCAGGAGCAGGGCTTCGCCGTCGGCCGCCTGGAGGACTACATCGCGGCCGGCTGACCCAGCATCATCAGCGGGCCGTCGTCCGTCCGGCTGAGGATCACCGTCACCTCGTGCGGGCCGCTCGGCTTCAACTGCCGGCGCAGCTCCTCCGGGGTGACGGCGATCCCGCGCTTCTTGATCACGACCGTGCCGGCGCCGCGCTCGCGCAGCAGCGCCTTCAGCCGCTTCACGTTGTACGGCTGCACCTCGCCGATCTCGTACGCGTGGGCGAAGGGGGTCGGCACCAGCTCGTCCGCCGTCACGTACGCGATCTGCGGGTCGACCAGCCGGCCGCCCACGCTGCGTGCCACGTCCGCCACCAGGCCGGCCCGGATCACCGCGCCGTCCGGCTCGTACAGGTAGCGGCCGACCGGGCCGGCCCCGGCCCGGTCGCCGGTGCCCGAGAGGCTGCCGCCGCCCGGCAGCACCGTCGCCCGGTACGGCGCCGCCGCCGCGGTGCCGAACCAGATCACCGCCTCCTTCACCTCGCCGTGGTCGGAGACCCACTCCGCCTCCGCGCCCTCCGGCACCAGCTCGTGCGGGATCCCCGGGGCGACCTTCAGCGCACCGAACGGCGTCCGCCGTGCCGCCTCCAGAGCCCAGGACAGCGGCGGCGAGTAGGCCTCCGGGTCGAAGACCCGCCCGCGCGCGGTGCGCCGCGCCGGATCGGTGAACACCGCGTCGAAGCCGTCGGTGTCCACCTCCGTGACGTCCGCGCAGCGCACCTCCACCAGCCCGGCGAGGCCGAGCGCCGCCGCGTTGGCCGCGGCCACCGCGCAGGTCAGCGGGTCCCGGTCCACCGCCAGCACCGACACCCCGGCCCGGGCCAGCGCGATCGCGTCACCGCCGATGCCGCAGCACAGGTCCGCCAGCCGCCGCACGCCCAGACCCGCGAACCGGGCCGCCCGCCACTCGGCGACGCTGCGCCGGGTCGCCTGCTCGACGCCGTTCGGGGTGAAGAACATGAGGTCGGCGTCCGCGCCGAACTTGGCCCGCGCACGCTGCCGCAGCCGCGCCTGTTCGAAGGCGGCCCGCACCAGCTCCGCCGGGTGGTCCCGGCGCAGCCGGGTGGCCAGCGCCAGCTCCCGGTCGGGGGTGAACTCCCGCAGTTCGGCGAGCAGCGCCCGCCCCTCGTCGGTCAGCAGCGCCCGGAACGATTCGATCTCCACCCGGCCATTCTCTCCCGGGTCTCCCCAGGTCTCCCCAGGTCTCCCCGGGTCTCCCCGGGTCCGGGGCGCGGCCGCCGCTCAGCGGCCGAGCACGGACAGCGCGCCGGAGACCAGCGCCGGTCCGACGACCACCAGGGCCACCGGTGCGATCCGGTACCCGCGGCGCACGCTCACCGCGACCGCGGTGAGCGGCACGGCCACCGCGGCGACCAACACGCCGATGCACGCCGCCACCACGCCGATGCCGCTGCCCGGGGTGGCCAGCGCGAACAGCAGGACGATCAGGGCGTACACCGCTCCGGTGCCGAGCGCCGTCTCGACGGCGAGCAGCCAGGCGGTGTGCAGGAGGTCCCGGGTGACGGAGGGTCGGGTCGCGGTCATGCAGCCATCGTCCCGGCCGCGCCGGCGTCGCACATGAGTACGGCTACTCACCCGCACCCGGGGACACCGGGCGACTGGCGTTGGCACTCTGGTTGACTGAGTGCTAACGGCGGCCTATGGTCGTTCCTGGCACTCCCCCCAGGGGAGTGCCAACGCGACGGAGCGCGCCTGACCCCCGCGACGGCAGGCCTGCGGACATCGCCCTTCCCTGTTAGACAACCCCGTAATCTCCGAAGGGGAGCTCGGACGTGACCACCAGCAGCAAGGTTGCCATCAAGCCGCTCGAGGACCGCATCGTGGTCCAGCCGCTCGACGCCGAGACCACCACGGCCTCCGGCCTGGTTATCCCGGACACCGCCAAGGAGAAGCCCCAGGAGGGCGTCGTCCTGGCCGTCGGCCCGGGCCGCTTCGAGGACGGCCAGCGCCTGCCGCTCGACGTCGCCGTCGGTGACATCGTCCTGTACTCCAAGTACGGCGGCACCGAGGTCAAGTACCAGGGCGAGGAGTACCTCGTCCTCTCGGCCCGCGACGTTCTCGCCATCATCGAGAAGTAAGCCGTAACGGCCCGCCCCGGAACCGCGTCAGCACTGACCCGGGCCGGGGCGTGCTTGTTGGTCCATCCGTAAGACCCTGAGGAAACGGGAACATGGCGAAGATCCTGCAGTTCGACGAGGACGCCCGCCGCTCGCTGGAGCGCGGTGTCAACAAGCTGGCCGACACGGTCAAGGTGACCATCGGCCCCAAGGGCCGCAACGTCGTCATCGACAAGAAGTTCGGCGCCCCCACCATCACCAACGACGGTGTGACCATCGCCCGCGAGGTCGAGCTCGACGACCCGTACGAGAACCTCGGCGCGCAGCTGGTCAAGGAGGTCGCCACCAAGACCAACGACGTCGCGGGCGACGGCACCACCACCGCCACCGTGCTCGCCCAGGCCCTGGTCAACGAGGGCCTGCGCAACGTCGCCGCCGGCGCCGGCCCGGCCGCCCTGAAGAAGGGCATCGACAAGGCCGTCGCCGCCGTCTCCGAGCACCTGCTCTCGGTGGCCCGCGAGATCGAGGGCAAGGACGACGTCGCCGCCGTCGCGTCCCTCTCCGCCCAGGACACCCAGGTCGGCGAGCTCATCGCCGAGGCGATCGACAAGGTCGGCAAGGACGGTGTCATCACCGTCGAGGAGTCCAACACCTTCGGCGTCGAGCTCGAGTTCACCGAGGGCATGCAGTTCGACAAGGGCTACCTGTCGCCGTACTTCGTGACCGACGCGGAGCGCCAGGAGGCGGTCCTCGACGACCCGTACATCCTGATCAACCAGGGCAAGATCTCCTCCATCCAGGAGCTCCTGCCGCTGCTGGAGAAGATCCTGCAGGGCGGCTCCCGCCCGCTGTTGATCATCGCCGAGGACGTCGACGGCGAGGCGCTGTCCACCCTGGTGGTCAACAAGATCCGCGGCACCTTCAACGCGGTGGCCGTCAAGGCCCCCGGCTTCGGCGACCGCCGCAAGGCGATCCTCGGCGACATCGCCGTCCTCACCGGCGCGACCGTCATCTCCGAGGAGGTCGGCCTCAAGCTCGACCAGGCCGGCCTGGACGTGCTCGGCACCGCCCGCCGCATCACCGTCACCAAGGACGAGACCATCCTCGTCGACGGTGCCGGCGACTCCGAGGCCGTGGCCGGCCGCGTCGGCCAGATCAAGGCCGAGATCGCCTCCACCGACTCCGACTGGGACCGCGAGAAGCTGCAGGAGCGCCTGGCCAAGCTGGCCGGCGGCGTCTGCGTCATCAAGGTCGGCGCCGCCACCGAGGTGGAGCTGAAGGAGCGCAAGCACCGCCTCGAGGACGCCATCTCGGCGACCCGCGCCGCGGTCGAGGAGGGCATCGTCGCCGGTGGCGGCGCCTCCCTCGTGCACGCCGCCAAGGTCCTCGACGGCGGCCTCGGCCTGTCCGGCGACGAGGCCACCGGTGTCGCGGTCGTCCGCAAGGCGCTGGCCGAGCCGCTGCGCTGGATCGCCCAGAACGCCGGCCTGGAGGGCTACGTCATCACCTCCAAGGTCGCCGACCTGGAGACCGGCCACGGCTACAACGCCGCCACCGGCGAGTACGGCGACCTGGTGAAGGCCGGCGTCATCGACCCGGTCAAGGTCACCCGCTCGGCCCTGGAGAACGCCGCCTCCATCGCCTCCCTGCTCCTCACCACCGAGACCCTCGTGGTGGAGAAGAAGGAGGAGGAGGCCGACAACGGTCACGGCCACTCGCACGGCGGCCACGGCCACTCCCACTGACGCGAGTCGCTCCCGGAGGCCCGGCTCCTCCCGCCGGGTGGGCGGGAGGAGCCGGGCCTCCGGCGTTCCGCGGAACCGCGGGGAAGCTGCACCGGGGTGCGGGGTGCGGGGTGCGGGGTGCGGGGCGCGGGGAACTGCGCGAAACGGGAGGACCCTTGCCCGGACGTCCTCGCCGAGGGCCGTGGCACCGCACGGGAAGGCCGGCAACGGTGCCGCCCTTCCGCTCCGCGCGGTTCCCCGCGCCCTGCTGCGGTTGCCCGGGCGGGTTCGGACCGCGGCATCCGGTTCCGGCCGGGTCAAAGGGTGGCTTATAACTGAGCCATGATCGAGGCCCGCCACCTCCGAGTGCTCCGCGCTGTCGCCCGCACCGGTTCCTTCTCCGCCGCCGCGCGCGAGCTGGGCTGCACCCAGCCCGCCGTGAGCCAGCAGATGAAGGCCCTGGAGAAGTCGGTGGCCACCCCGCTGGTGGTCCGCTCCGGCAAGGGCATGCAACTCAGCGAGGCCGGCGAGGTGCTGCTGAAGCACGCCTCCGGCATCCTGGCGGGCCTGTCCGCCGCGGAGGAGGAGGTCGCGGCGATCGCCGGCCTCCGCTCGGGCCGGGTGCGCCTGGTGTCCTTCCCGACGGCGAGCTCCACGCTGGTGCCGAAGGCGGTGGCCCAGCTCCGGGCGGCGCGCCCGGGCATGCGCGTGTCGCTGGTCGAGGCCGAGCCGCCGGAGTCCCCGGCGATGGTGCGGGCGGGGGAGTGCGAGGTGGCGCTGGCGTTCCGCTACCCGGACTCGCAGGGCGGTGCTGCGGTGGTGCCGTCCCCGCACGCCTCGGCCCGCGAGGCCAGGGCCGAGGCAACGCTGGAGGCCGCGGCGTCCGCGGCCGCGACCGACTGGTCCGACCTGGTGGTGCAGCCGCTGCTGGACGACCCGATGGTGGTGCTGGTGCCGGCCGGGCACCGGCTCGCGGGCCGGGACGGCGTCCCGGTGGGGGTGGGCGAGCTGGCGGACGAGCAGTGGATCGCGGGCTGTCCGCAGTGCCGGGGCCACCTGGTGGAGCTGTGCGCGGGTGCCGGCTTCCAGCCCCGGATCGACTTCGCGACCGACGACTACCCCGCGGTGGTGGGCCTGGTGGCGGCCGGACTGGGGGTGGCGGTGCTGCCGGGCATGGCGCTGGACGCGGTGCGGCGCGACGGGGTGGCGGTGGTGCCGCTGGAGACGGCCGCGGGCGAGCCGGTGCGCCGGGAGGTGGTCGCGCTGACCCTGCCGGACCTGGCGGGGGTGCCCGCGGTGGGGCTGATGTTGGATCAGCTGGCGGCAGCGGCCGCCGCCCGCTGATCGGTCGGCAGCCGTCCGTCCTGGTCGCCGCTGAAACGTTTCTTCATGGCCGGTCCGGCCGGATCCCGCTGCGCCGAGCCCTGGCCGCGCGTCACTGCCGGACGTTCGCCGGCATCGCCAGCGGCACCTCGGCCAGCTGCCTGTTCCGCGAGCGGCCCAGCAGCTCCTCGCGCTCGTCCTCGGTCAGTCCGCCCCACACGCCGTACGGCTCCCGGACGGCCAGGGCGTGTGCCGCGCACTCGGCCCGCACGGGGCACCGCATGCAGACCTCCTTGGCACTGGCCTCGCGCGAGCTGCGCGCGGCCCCGCGCTCGCCCTCGGGGTGGAAGAAGAGAGAACTGTCGACGCCGCGGCAGGCGGCGGAGAGCTGCCAGTCCCAGAGGTCTGCGTTGGGGCCGGGGAGGCGGGAGAAATCTGCCATGGCTCATTCCCTTCAATGACTCAGGACTCGGGCTCGGATCGACGCGGTTGCAAAAAGGTCTCGGGGCCCGCCCGCTGCGGCGAGGCTGCTCGGGGCCGGTACGGACACCTGGAAATATGACTTACGGCTCCCAACAGGACAAGTCACCCACACACCGACACAACAGTCAATGACCGTATAGAAGCTATAAAAACGGACAAACAGGGCATGGTGGTGGTCAGGCTCCGCGTGGCAATCGGGTGGCAGTGCGCCGGCCGTCCCCGGGTGCGGGCCCGGGGCGCCGGGTGCGCACCACGCGGACCGCGCGTCCGCTGCACGAATCTGCGGCGCGTGCACCGCGAGGCGCATGATCCGTGATGGGTCGGCCACGTACAGTGGTGGTGATGGCCCCGAAGGCCGTAACTCATTCGAGTGACGGTCGTTGGATGTACGGAGGCGGTTAGCAAGCGCTGGACGTCGGGAACGATCGCGGTGGCATCGGCGATCAGAACGGGGTCCGTCGCCAGTCGGCCGTGTCGGAGAGGTTTCGTACCAGCCAGGAGGCTCAACGTGACGCGGATCAGCTGCGGAGGACGGTCATGACATCCGTACTCGTCTGCGACGATTCCCCGCTCGCCCGGGAGGCGCTTCGCCGAGCGGTCGCGACCGTGCCCGGCGTCGACCGGGTGACCACTGCGACGAACGGTGAGGAGGTCCTCCGCCGCTGGGTGGCCGACCGCTCCGATCTCGTTCTGATGGACGTCCGGATGCCCGGCCTCGGCGGGGTGGAGACGGTCAGGCGGCTGCTGTCCGCCGACCCGGGCGCCCGCATCATCATGCTCACCGTCGCCGAGGACCTGGACGGCGTGGCGCTCGCGGTCGCCGCCGGCGCCCGCGGCTACCTGCACAAGGACGCCTCGCGCGCCGAACTGCGGGCCACCGTCACCCAGGCGCTCGCGGACCCGACGTGGCGGCTCGCGCCGCGCCGGCTGCGCAGCCCCGACATGGGGGCGGCGCCGACGCTGACGGCCCGTGAGATCCAGGTGCTGGAGGGCATGAGCCACGGCCGGAGCAACGCGGAGATCGGGCGCGAGCTGTTCCTCTCCGAGGACACGGTCAAGACGCACGCCCGGCGCCTGTTCAAGAAGCTCGGCGCGTCGGACCGCGCGCACGCCGTGGCGCTCGGCTTCCGCTGGGGCCTGGTCCGCTGACGGGGCGGCCGCGCCGCGGCTCCCCGGGCCCGGACGTGTGACGTCGTGGTCCCGAGGCTGCACCATGGAGGAGTGGAGCACCTCGGGAACCAGCGGACGGGTACTGCGGAGACGAGTGCAGCCGCAGCAGGAACGACGGGCACAGGGGCGGGAGGCGGTGCGGTGGGTACGGCGATCACGCATAACGTTCCGATGCACAACTCCGGACGCGGTGCCGCGTTCGCCGGAACGACCAGGCACCATGGACCGATGCGTGACGACGAGGCCGCAGCCCCCGGCGAGGCCCGGCCCGACCCGGCTCCGCCCGGCGGTCCGGGCGATGCGTCGTACGCGGACACCGGCGCACCGCGCCGACCCGTGCTCGGCGGCGGGGCGTCGCCCCAGCTGAACGAGGTCGTGGCGGCCGCCGTCGCCGGCGAGGGCCCGGCCGTGGACGCCCTGCTCGCCTACGTCCACCCGCTGGCGCTGCGCTACTGCCGGGGCCGGCTCGTCCGGCTGCCCGGCGGCGCCCGGCACCACGTGGACGACGTGGTGCAGGAGGTCTGCGTGGCGGTGCTCTGCGCACTGCCGCGCTACCGCGACGAGGGCCGGCCGTTCGAGGCCTTCGTGTACGGCATCGCCGCGCACAAGATCGCCGACCTGCAGCGGGCCGCGATGCGCGGCCCCGGTTCCACCGTGATCCCGCCCGACGACCTGCCGGAGACCCCGGACGAGTCGCTCGGCCCGGAGGAGCGCGCCCTGCTCAGCAGCGACGCCGCCTGGATCAAGGAACTGCTCTCCAACCTGCCGGCCCGCCAGCGCGAACTCGTGCTGCTGAGGGTGGCCGCCGGACTGTCCGCGGAGGAGACCGGCGAGGTGCTCGGGATGTCCCCGGGCGCCGTCCGGGTCGCCCAGCACCGCGCGCTCAGCCGACTTCGCGCGCTCGCGGAAGAGTCCTCCTGACTTCTGCGTTGTCAAGGAGAGCGCCAACCGACACTCCGGACACCAGTACCATGAGGTATCGGCGCCTGGGCAGGTCGCCAAAGTTTCGTGGGTGCGACCGGGGTTCCCTTGGAGGAACCTCCAAGCATTGCGGCGTCTTGGCGGTCCGCCCGTGCCGGTGCGCGCGGGTGCGGCGACGGTCCTGACCCAGGCCGACGCCCCGCCCTCCTGAGACCAATGCTCCGGACACCCTCAGCCGGAAGCGATCAGATCAACGGCCGCCACGGAAGGTCCCCACACAATGTCTTACAACGCCGCAGGCGTACCCGAGAAGTTCGCGATGCTCGGACTCACGTACGACGACGTCCTGCTGCTGCCCGGGGCCTCCGAGGTGCTGCCGAACCAGGTCGACACCTCCTCGCGGGTCTCCCGCAACGTCCGGGTGAACATCCCGCTGCTCTCGGCGGCGATGGACAAGGTCACCGAGTCCCGGATGGCCATCGCCATGGCCCGCCAGGGCGGCGTCGGCGTGCTGCACCGCAACCTGTCGATCGAGGACCAGGTCGGCCAGGTCGACCTCGTCAAGCGCTCCGAGTCCGGCATGGTCGCCGACCCGATCACCGTCGGCCCGGAGGCCACCCTCGCCGAGGCCGACGCCCTCTGCGCGCGGTTCCGGATCAGCGGCGTGCCGGTGGCCGACCCCGAGGGCCGCCTGCTGGGCATCGTCACCAACCGCGACATGGCCTTCGAGTCGGACCGCACCCGCCAGGTCCGCGAGATCATGACCCCGATGCCGCTGATCACCGGCAAGGTCGGCATCTCCGGCGAGGACGCCATGGCGCTGCTCCGCCGCCACAAGATCGAGAAGCTGCCCCTGGTCGACGAGGACGGCCGGATCAAGGGCCTCATCACGGTCAAGGACTTCGTCAAGGCCGAGCAGTACCCGAACGCCGCCAAGGACTCCGAGGGCCGCCTGCTGGTCGGCGCCGCCGTCGGCGCCTCCGCCGAGGCCTTCGACCGCGCCCAGGCCCTGGTCGGCGCCGGCGTCGACTTCCTGGTCGTCGACACCTCGCACGGCCACAGCCACAACGCCCTCGCCTGGATCGCCAAGATCAAGGCCGCGGTCAAGGTCGACGTCATCGGCGGCAACGTCGCCACCCGCGACGGCGCCCAGGCGCTGATCGACGCCGGTGTCGACGGCGTCAAGGTCGGCGTCGGCCCCGGCTCCATCTGCACCACCCGCGTGGTCGCCGGCATCGGCGTGCCGCAGATCACCGCCATCTACGAGGCCGCCCTCGCCTGCCGCGCGGCCGGCGTGCCGGTGATCGGCGACGGCGGCCTGCAGTACTCCGGCGACATCGGCAAGGCGCTCGCCGCCGGCGCCGACACCGTGATGCTCGGCTCGCTGCTGGCCGGCTGCGAGGAGTCGCCCGGCGAGCTGCAGTTCATCAACGGCAAGCAGTACAAGTCCTACCGCGGCATGGGCTCGCTCGGCGCGATGCAGTCCCGCGGCCAGGGCCGCTCCTACTCCAAGGACCGCTACTTCCAGGCCGAGGTCGCCTCGGACGACAAGCTCGTGCCCGAGGGCATCGAGGGCCAGGTGCCCTACCGCGGCCCGCTGTCCGCGGTGCTGCACCAGCTGGTCGGCGGCCTGCGGCAGACCATGGGCTACGTCGGCGCGGCCACCGTCGCCGAGATGGAGAGCAAGGGCCGGTTCGTCCGGATCACCGCGGCCGGCCTCAAGGAGAGCCACCCGCACGACATCCAGATGACCGTCGAGGCGCCGAACTACAGCAGCCGCTGAGCGACCGGCACGGCCGCACCCCCAGGGGCGCGCGGGGAGGTCTCCCCGCGCGCCCCTCGCGCATGCCCGTGTCGCGGACGGTGGGGCGGCCGCCGGGACCGGTGCGGGATACTGGGGGGCGGCCGGGGTGACCCGGCCGGCAGATGCACAGCAGCAGAAGGGCTCGAAGTGACTGAGATCGAGATCGGGCGAGGCAAGCGCGGCCGCCGGGCGTACGCCTTCGACGACATCGCCGTCGTCCCCAGCCGCCGTACGCGGGACCCGAAGGAGGTCTCGATCGCCTGGCAGATCGACGCCTACCGCTTCGAGCTGCCCTTCCTGGCGGCCCCGATGGACAGCGTGGTCTCGCCGCAGCAGGCCATCGCCATCGGCAAGCTCGGCGGCCTCGGCGTGCTCAACCTCGAAGGCCTCTGGACCCGTTACGAGGACCCGCAGCCGCTGCTGGAGGAGATCGCCGGCATCTCCGACGAGGCCGACGCCACCCGCCGCCTGCAGGAGATCTACGCCGAGCCGATCAAGGCCGAGCTGATCGGGCAGCGGATCAAGGAGGTCCGCGACTCCGGCGTGGTCACCGCCGCCGCCCTCTCGCCGCAGCGCACCGCCGAGTTCTCCAAGGCCGTCGTCGACGCCGGCGTGGACGTGTTCGTGATCCGCGGCACGACCGTCTCCGCCGAGCACGTCTCCTCGGCCGCCGAGCCGCTCAACCTCAAGCAGTTCATCTACGAGCTCGACGTGCCGGTCATCGTCGGCGGCTGCGCCACCTACACCGCGGCGCTGCACCTGATGCGCACCGGCGCGGCCGGCGTGCTGGTCGGCTTCGGCGGCGGCGCCGCCCACACCACCCGCAACGTGCTGGGCATCCAGGTGCCCATGGCCACCGCGGTCGCCGACGTGGCGGCGGCCCGCCGCGACTACATGGACGAGTCCGGCGGCCGCTACGTGCACGTCATCGCGGACGGCGGCGTCGGCTACAGCGGCGACATCGCCAAGGCCGTCGCCTGCGGCGCGGACGCGGTGATGATCGGCGCGGCGCTGGCCCGTGCCACCGACGCGCCCGGCAAGGGCCACCACTGGGGCATGGAGGCCGTGCACGACGACGTCCCGCGCGGCAAGAAGGTCGACCTGGGCACCGTGGGCACCACCGCGGAGATCCTCACCGGCCCGTCGCACACCCCGGACGGCACCATGAACCTCTTCGGCGCGCTGCGCCGGGCCATGGCCACCACCGGCTACTCGGAGCTCAAGGAGTTCCAGCGGGTCGAGGTCACCGTCAACCCGGCGCTGCACGGCTGATCCGCCGCTGCTGCTGCCCCCGGAGCCCCCGGCCGTCCCGGCCGGGGGCTCCGGCGTGCCGGCCGGCGGCCGCCGGAGCGTGGTGACGGTGTGTCAGCACGGTATCCCGCGTGGAGTGATCGTGCACCGGAGTGGGAGAATTCGTGAACGCGTGCGAGCCGTTGGGACGATCGATCCGCGTGCGCCAGTGCTTTTTCGGCCACGAACGGGACGCGGGCCGGCCGCGGACCGTCCGAAGGGCGTGGGGCCGATTGGTCCCGGGCCGAAGCGACAGGGGATGATGGGCACTTGGCGTTCTGAGCCCCGGGTGCGCCGCCCGCTGCGGCCGGACGCGCCGTCATGACCACACGGCCAGCAACACATGGGGGAGCGCACCGATGACGCAGCCGCAGGAGCCCACCGGCCGTCTGCTCGCCGGCCGGTACCGCTTGAACGACGTCCTCGGCCGTGGCGGGATGGGCACGGTCTGGCGGGCCGAGGACGAGATGCTCGGCCGGATCGTCGCGGTCAAGGAACTGCGGATGACCGACGCCGTCGACGAGGACGAGAAGCACCGCCTGATCGTCCGGACCCTGCGCGAGGCCAAGGCCACCGCGCGGATCCGGCACACCGCCGCCGTCACCGTCTTCGACGTGGTCGAGGAGGACGAGCGGCCCTGGATCGTCATGGAGCTGGTCGAGTCCCGCTCCCTCGCCGACGTCATCAAGGACGACGGCCCGCTGGAGCCCGCCCGCGCCGCCGCGATCGCCCTCGACGTGCTGGGCGTGCTCTGCGCCGCCCACGAGCACGGCATCCTGCACCGCGACGTCAAGCCGTCCAACGTGCTGATCGGCGACGACGGCCGGGTGGTGCTCACCGACTTCGGCATCGCGAGCGTCGAGGGCGACACTTCCGTCACCTCCACCGGCATGCTGGTCGGCGCCCCCTCGTACATCTCGCCGGAGCGGGCCAAGGGCAGGAAGCCCGGCCCGCCGGCCGACATGTGGTCGCTCGGCGGCACGCTCTACTCCATGGTCGAGGGCAAGCCCCCGTACGACCGCGGATCGGCGCTCGCCACGCTCACCGCCGTGATGACCGAGGACCTCGCCCCGCCGCTCAACGCCGGCCCGCTGCGGCCGGTCATCGAGGGGCTGCTGGAGAAGGACCCGGACCGGCGCCTGGACGCCTCGGCGACCCGCGCCCAGCTGCGGCGGATCGTCGCCGAGTCCACCGCCCGGGCCGAGGCCACCACCCAGCAGGCCGTCCCGCTGGCCGGTGCCGAGCGCACCACGGCGGCGCCGGCGGCCGCTGCCGCGGCTGCCGCGGCCGGCACCGCGAAGCCGTCCGGGAAGCCCACCGCCGAGCCCACCGCCCCGCCGGCCTCCGCACCCGCCGGTGCGGCCGCGGCGGGTGGCGCCGACCGGTCCGCGCCGCCGCAGCGCGGCGGGGTCGGCACCGTCCGGGTCGGCAGCCGTTCGGCCGAGGCGATACCCGCCGGGGCCGGCACCGCAGCGGCGACGGCCGCGGCCGCGTCCGCGCTGCCGCCGGCGCCGCCCACCGAGGCCCTCCCGGTCGTGCCCCGCGAGCGGCGCAACCCGCGCACCGCGCTGCTGGCCGGCGGAGCGCTGCTGCTGGTGCTCGTTCTGGTCGGCGCGATCGCGCTGCTGCAGGACGGCGGCGGCGAGTCCGGCAAGAACGCCGGCAAGCACACCGGGAAGTCCCTCGACTCCGCGGCCTCCGCCGCCGCGCCCGCCCTCGGCGGCAAGGGCTCGCCCGCCGCCGGCACGCCGTCCGCCGCCGCGTCGGCGTCCCCGGGCACGCCGTCCGCCGCCCCGAGCACCCAGCCCTCGAACACCCCCGCCCCGGGGAACCCGGTCCCCGGCGCCCCGGAGCCCGGCGGCAAGGACGGCGCCGTCCCGGCCGGCTACCGGACCGTCCACGACGCCTCCGGCTTCTCGATCGTGCTGCCCGACTGGATGGCCGACAAGGGCCAGGACTACGACGAGACCAGCCGACAGTTCCAGGGCAACGGGCTCAAGCTGATGGTCGACTGGAAGGTCGGCGCGGGCGACAGCGCCCTCGCCGACTGGCAGGAGAGCGAGCGCGACCAGACCTTCCGCAACTACCGGCGCATCCAGCTGAAGGCCGTCACCTACCGGGACTGGACCAACGCCGCCGACTGGGAGTGGACCTTCGGCAGCGGCACCCCCTACCACTCGCTCAACCGCGGCTTCGTCACCGGCGGCGGCAAGTACGGCTACGCCCTCTACTGGACGAGCACCGACGCGGACTGGAACTCGGCGGCGAACTCGGCGGCCCGCAGCATCGGCTTCGCCACCTTCCAGCCCGCGCCCTGACGCACCCCGCCCTGACGCGCCACGCCCGGGCGTTCAGCCGATCAGCCGCCGCTTGGCCCGGGCGAACTCCTCGTCGGTCAGGGCGCCCGCGCCGTGCAGCGCCGCCAGCCGCTCCAGCTGGTCCAGCAGGTCCGCCGGGGGCGGCGCCGCGGCGGGCGCGGCCGCCCCGGCCTCCCGCCGGCGGGCCTCCACCGCCACGGCACGGATCCGCTCGGCGAACGGCTCCGCCTTCACCACGTCCTCGAAGCGGTGCGCCCCGGTCAGCGCGACCACCTTCAGGACCTCGCCGTTGATCCGGGTCCGGACGACCGTCACGTCCGTCACCGCGCCCAGCGCAACCGGCAGCGGCGGCTTGCCGTCCTTGAGGAAGAGCAGCCGATGGCTGGTCAGCACCAGCGCGCCCCTGCGGAAGTGGTCCGGGTGCCGTCCGGCGGTCGCCGCCACCGGCTCCTCGCCGGGCACCGCGACGGCCTCCACGGTGCGCACGGCGGCGTTCCTGGCCTCCCGGCCGTTGCCGCCGCCGAGCACGTCGAAGGCCACATCGATCAGATCCGTCCAGTCCATACCGCGAGCCTACGGCCGCGGCGACGTACCCTGGCCGGGGCGAGAGGAAGTCGGACATGCGAGCGGCCCCCGGTCAGCTGGTGGCCGGACGGTACCGGGTGACGGACCGTCCGACGGGAGCCGGCCTGCCCGCGCAGGACGTGCACACGGGCGCGCCGGTCCTGCTGCACGCCCTCGACCTGCCCGAACTGCTCGTCGCCGGCGAACCGGGCGACCTGTACGAGGAACCCGACCACCACCGCGGCGACCGGCTCGCCGGACCCGTCGCCGCGCTGGCCGACCGCGCGCCGCGCCACCCGCGGCTGCTCGTCGAGACCGGCGCGGCCGCCGAGGGCGACCTGCTGTGGGTAGCCGCCGAGCGCGTCGCCGGCGCACCGCTCGACGAACTCGCCGACACCGGCCCGGTGCCGCCGTACCGGGTGGCCGAACTGGCCGCCGACCTCGCCGGGGCGCTGCGCGCCCTGCACGGCGCCGGACTGGTCCACGGCAACGTCACCGCCGGGGCGGTGCTGGTCTGCGAGGACGGTGCCGCGCTGCTCGGCGGACTGCTCCTCGGCGCCGCCCAGGAGGCGGTCTGCGCCCAGCTCGCCGGGTCGGTGCCGCGCCGCCGCTACGAGGCCCGCGCCGACCTGCTCGGCCCGCTGGCCGAACGCTGGCCCGCCGACGCCGGCCCGCCCGGCGACTGCTGGGCCCTCGGCGTCCTGCTCTACCGGCTGCTCACCGGCCACGGCCCCTACCCCGAGGACGACCTGCCGACGCTGCTCGCCGCCGTCCGCGACGGCCGGCGCTACCCCGCCGACGGCTGCGGTCCGCTGCGCGGCCTCGTCGAGGAACTGCTCGACCTCGGCCCGGCCGCGCGCCCCACCGCCGAGGACGTCCAGCGCAGGGTGCGCGCCCTGCTCGCCGGCGCGCCCGAGCCGTTCGGCCCCGGCGAGGAGGAGGCGCCGCTGCTGCCGGTGGTGCGGCCGGCCGGCCCGGTGGTGCCGCACCCGCGCGGGCGGCGGCACGGCGGCGGACACCTGCCGGTGCCCCGCGGTCCCTCCCGGGTGCCTCCCGCGCTGCTCGGCCCGCTGCTGGTCGGCGGGGTGCTGCTGGCGCTGGTCGCGGCCCTCGCCGCGGTCGTCCTGGCGGCGGGCTGACCGTGCCGGGCGCGCAGCGGTGCATTTCGGGCCCCGGCGCAACCCGGCCCGGTGTGGTTGAGAAGATGTCCGTGCGGTGAGTCTGCGGTGCACCGATACCTCCGTCACGGTGACGGTGGACTGAGGATGGGGGAACGGTCGCCATGGGCGTGCAGGACCGGTCGTCGGAAGGCATGGACACCGGCCGGGTACTGGCCGGACGGTACGTCCTGGGGGACCGGCTCGGCCGAGGCGGCATGGGCACGGTCTGGCGGGCCCGCGACGAGATGCTCGACCGCGAGGTCGCGGTCAAGGAGCTGACCGTCAACCACCTCCCCGAGGAGGAGCTGGAGATCCTGCAGTCCCGCATGAAGCGGGAGGCCAGGGCCGCCGCCAGGATCAAGCACCCCGGCGTCATCACCATCCACGACGTGCTGGAGGACGACGGCCGCCCCTGGATCGTGATGGAGCTGGTCGACGGCCGGTCGCTGGCCGACGTGATCAGCCAGGACGGCACCCTCGCGCCGCGCGAGGCCGCCGAGGTCGGCCTGCAGGTGCTGGCCGCCCTGCACCGCGGCCACCAGCTCGGCGTGCTGCACCGCGACGTCAAGCCCGCCAACGTGCTGCTGGAGAAGGGCACCGGCCGCGTCGTCCTGCTCGACTTCGGCATCGCCACCTTCGAGGGCTCCACCGAACTCACCCGCCCCGGCGACCTGGTCGGCTCGCCGGACTACCTCGCGCCCGAGCGGGCCCAGGGCGAACGCCCCGGCCCGGCCTCCGACCTGTGGGGCCTCGGGGCCACGCTGTACGCCGCGGTGGAGGGCGAGTCGCCGTTCCGCCGCACCTCCCCGCTCACCACGCTGGCCGCGGTGGTCGGCGACCCGCTGCCGGAGCCCCGCCGGGCCGGCGCGCTCGGCCCGGTGCTGGCCGCGCTGATGGCCAAGGACGCGGCCGAGCGGCCCACCGCCGACGAGGCCGCCCGGATGCTGCGCGAGGTCACCGCCGGGCACACCCTCGGCATGAAGGCCCGGCCGGCCGCCTCGGCGCACCGGGTGCCGACCCAGCACGTGCCGGTGGTCGACCGCACCGACAAGCCCGCGCGCACCGCCGAGCACCCGCCGACCGCGCCCACCCTGCCCGTCCCCGAGCCCGCGCCGCACGGCCCGCTGCCGCAGGCCCCGGCCCCGCACGCTCCGGCCCCGACCGCGCACCGGCCGGCCGCGTCCGCCGCCGAGCCGCTGCCCGCCGCGCCGGCCGCGCCCGCCCGCCCGCGACGGCTGCGCCCGCTGCTGCTGGCCGGTCTGGCCCTGCTGCTGGCCGCCGCGGCCGTCACCGCGTACGTGCTGCAGACGCACTCCGACCCCGGGGGCGGCGAGGAGCCGGACCCCGTCGCCAGCGGCACGGCGCCGATCACCGTGCCGACCACCCGCCCGTCCGACACCCCCGGCCCCGCACCCAGCGGCTACAGCTGGAAGCAGGACCCGGCCGGCTTCCGCTTCCCGATGCCGGCCGCCACCGGCGGCAAGGCGTGGGTGCGCACCACCGACAACAACGAGATCTACTACAGCCCCGACAACAAGGTGCACTACCTGCAGTTCGCCGTGACGGTCGGTCAGCCGCTCACTCCGCTCCAGCACTTCGAGCAGATGGAGGAGAGCATCACCAAGAACCGTCCGGCCTACCGCCGGGAGAGCCTCGCCGGGATCAAGGTGAACGGCCAGGAGGCGGCGGTCTGGGAGTTCAGCTACCAGTCGCTGGACGGCACCGGCCGGCGCCA
Organism: Kitasatospora sp. NPDC093679; assembly: GCF_040683455.1. Taxonomy (NCBI): domain Bacteria; kingdom Bacillati; phylum Actinomycetota; class Actinomycetes; order Kitasatosporales; family Streptomycetaceae; genus Kitasatospora; species Kitasatospora sp. NPDC093679. The sequence goes on along the minus strand of NZ_JBFBDW010000005.1, from coordinate 4,368 downwards.
CCTCAAGGAGGTGGAGTTCCGCACCGAGGACGGCACCTCCTACGACGTGCTGGTGGCCTCCCCCGAGAAGGACTGGCAGGACGCGCTGCGCCGCTTCACCGTCGTGCTGAACAACTTCTCCGTGGAGGGCTGACCGTCACCGGGAGCGTCCGCCCGGTCACGGAAATTGGGTGTTACCGGCGGGTACACATCCGGGCCGCGAACGCCTAGGCTGCGCTGCATGACGGACACCACGGCAGACGCACAGGCCCCGGCCACCGACGAGGCCGGACGCAACCCCGCGGCCCCGGGCGGCGCCCGCACGGTCGCCTCGGCCGTCACGCCCGCCCTGGTCGAACGGCTCGCCCGCGGCATCACCGCAGGCGAGGGCGCCGAACCGGTGGTCACCGCGGCCCCGCTCACCGGCGAGCCGCTGGCGAGCCTGCCGCAGTCCACCCCGGCCGACGTCGAGGAGGCCTACCGCCGGGCCCGCCGCGCCCAGCAGGCCTGGGCCGCGCTGCCCGTCCGCCGCCGCGCCGCCGTCCTGCTGCGCTTCCACGACCTGCTGCTGGCCCGGCAGGACGAGGTGCTCGACCTGATCCAGGCCGAGACCGGCAAGACCCGCCTGCACGCCTTCGAGGAGGTGCTGGCCGCCGCCTCCGCCGCCCGGCACTACGGCCGCAAGGCCGCCTCCTACCTGCGCGACCGCCGCCGCGGCGGCGCCCTGCCGGTGCTCACCCACACCCTGGAGGGCCGTCGCCCCAAGGGCGTGATCGGCCAGATCTCGCCCTGGAACTACCCGCTGGAGCTGTCCGTCAGCGACGCGTTGCCCGCCTTCGCGGCCGGCAACGCCGTGGTCAACAAGCCGGACACGCAGACCGCGCTCACCGCGCTGTGGGCCCGGGAGCTGCTCGTCGAGGCCGGCCTGCCCGCCGACGCCTGGCAGATCGTGGTCGGCGACGGCCCGGTGGTCGGCCCGGCCGTGGTCGAGCACGCCGACTACGTCTCCTTCACCGGCTCCACCCGCACCGGACGGCAGGTCGCCCAGCAGGCCGCCGGCCGGCTGGTCGGTGCCTCCCTCGAACTCGGCGGCAAGAACGCCCTGCTCGTCCTCGCCGACGCCGACCTCGACCGGGCCGCCGAGGGCGCCGTGCGGGCCTGCTTCTCCTCGGCCGGCCAGCTGTGCATCTCCATCGAGCGGCTGCTGGTGCACCGCTCGGTCGCCGACGAGTTCCTCGCCCGCTTCACCGCCCGGACGAAGGCGCTGCGCCTCGGCGGCGGCCTCGCCTACGGCGCCGACATGGGCTCGCTGGTCTCCGACCGGCAGCTGGAGACCGTCACCCGGCACGTCGACGAGGCCGTCAAGGCCGGCGCCACCGTGCTGGCCGGCGGCCGCCCCCGCCCCGACCTCGGCCCGCTCTTCTACGAGCCCACCGTCCTCGACGGCGTCACCCCCGGCATGGCGGTCTGCACCGAGGAGACCTTCGGCCCGGTCGTCTCCGTCTACCGCTTCGACAGCGAGGACGAGGCCGTCGAGATCGCCAACTCGACCCCCTACGGCCTGAACTCCAGCGTGTGGACGAAGGACTCCCGCCGCGGCCGCGCCGTCGCCGCCCGGCTGCACACCGGCACCGTCAACGTCAACGAGGCGTACGCCGCCGCCTACGGCTCGGTCGCCTCCCCGATGGGCGGCATGGGCGACTCCGGCCTGGGCCGGCGGCACGGCGCCGAGGGCATCCTGCGCTTCACCGAGGCGCAGACCGTCGCCACCCAGCGGCTGCTGCCGATCGGCCCCTCGCACGGGCTGGACGACGAGCGCTTCGCGGCGCTGCTGACCACCGGACTCCGGGCGATGAAGGCCCTCGGCTTCCGGTAGGCCCGCACCCGGTCGCCCCCGCGGCCACCCCCACCCTCGAAGGAGCAGCGGCACCATGGCGGACAACGGCGGATTCGACTACGACGTGGTGGTGATCGGCTCGGGCTTCGGCGGCTCGGTCTCCGCCCTGCGCCTCACCGAGAAGGGCTACCGGGTCGCCGTCCTGGAGGCCGGCCGCCGCTGGTCGGCCGACAGCCTGCCGAAGAACTCCTGGGACCTGCGCAACTACCTGTGGGCGCCCGCCCTCGGCCTGTACGGCATCCAGCGCATCCACCTGCTGAGCAACGTGCTGGTGCTGGCCGGCGCGGGCGTCGGCGGCGGCTCGCTCAACTACGCCAACACCCTGTACGTGCCGCCGAAGGCCTTCTTCGAGGACCGCCAGTGGGGCGGCATCACCGACTGGCAGGAGGAGCTCGCCCCGTACTACGACCAGGCGCAGCGGATGCTCGGCGTGCGGCTCAACCCGACGGTGACCGCCGCCGACACCCACCTGAAGGCCACCGCCGAGCGGATGGGCGTCGGCGACACCTTCCACCTGGCCCCGGTCGGCGTGTTCTTCGGCGACGGCAAGGACGCCGACGGCACGGCGAAGGGCGCGCCCGGCAGCGAGGTCCCCGACCCGTACTTCGGCGGCGCGGGCCCGGCCCGCCGCGCCTGCACCGAGTGCGGCGAGTGCATGACCGGCTGCCGGCACGGCGCCAAGAACATGCTCGTCGAGAACTACCTCTACCTGGCCGAGCAGGCCGGCGCCGAGGTGCGGCCGCTGACCACCGTGGTCGGCCTCGCCGAGGAGGCGGACGGCGGCTACGCCGTCACCACGGTGCCCACCGACCGGCGCCGCAAGGGCCCGCGCACGGTGCTGAAGGCCCGCCAGGTGGTCGTCGCGGCCGGCACCTACGGCACCCAGACGCTGCTGCACACCATGCGGGACGAGGGCGCCCTGCCGAGGATCTCCGCCAAGCTGGGCTTCCTCACCCGCACCAACTCGGAGTCGCTGGTCGGCGCGCTCACCGACAACCGCCGCTACCGGCGCAAGACCGGTGCGCCCCGGGCGGACTTCAGCCGCGGTGTGGCGATCACGTCCTCGATCCACCCGAACGACAACACCCACATCGAGCCGGTCCGGTACGGCAAGGGCTCGAACGCGATGGGCCTGATGACCATCCTGCAGTTCCCGCACCGCCGCTCCAACCTGCTCTCGTACCTGGCCACCACGGTGCGCCACCCGGTGCTGTCGGCCCGGAACGTCTCCAAGTACCGCTGGTCGGAGCGGACGATCATCGGCCTGGTCATGCAGTCGCTGGACAACTCGCTGACCACCTTCCGCAAGCCGAAGGGGATCGGCCGGGGCCTGCTCACCGCGCGGCAGGGCCACGGCGCGCCCAACCCGGAGCACATCCCCGAGGGCGAGGAGGCCGCGCGGATCCTCGCCGACGAGATCAACGGCTTCGCCGGCACCAACGTGGGCGAGCTGATGCGGATGCCGATGACGGCGCACTTCCTCGGCGGCTGCCCGATCGGCGAGGACGCCGAGCACGGCGTCATCGACCCGTACCACCGGCTGTACGGGCACCCGGGCATCCACGTGGTGGACGGCGCCGCCGTCTCCGCCAACCTGGGCGTCAACCCGTCGCTGACGATCACCGCGCAGGCCGAGCGGGCGATGTCGCTGTGGCCGAACAAGGGCGAGGCGGACCCGCGGCCCGCGCAGGGCGAGGGCTACCGGCGGATCGCCGCGGTCGAGCCGAAGCAGCCGGCGGTGCCCGCGGGGGCCTTCGGCGCCCTGCGGCTGCCGCTGCTGCCCGTGCCGGTGGTGCCCGCCCGCGAGCCGCAGGACTGAGCCCGCCGACGGCGGGTGCGCGCCGGGGGCGGGTGTGCCGGCGGCGGACAGGGCAAAGGGCCCCGCGGGGGAACGGGGCCCTTTGTCGTTCAGCACGCGGCGTCAGGGCAGCGCCGGGTGCTGGGGTGACGGCACCGGGGGAAGTGCGCCGTCGTTCGGAATGGTTCGGGGCGGCGGGTCGCCCGTGGGTGTCCGGGCCCCGTCGCGTGCACGGGCCGGGTCGGCCCTCACGGAGCGTGAGGTGATAACCGTTGTCGCCACCGGCCCGCGGACACTCCGCGCCGCCGGTCCGCGCCGCCCCCACCGGGCGGTCGGCCAACCCCCACAACCAGCATCGTGATGGACGGCAGCCGTCCTGTGCAACCGATTCGGCGCAGTTCGGCACAGTCCGTTTCCCGGTGGTGATCCCTCCGTTCACGGCTCTGCGGGGACGGTGCGACTCCGGTCGGCCGGGGGAACGGCCGCCGGTGTCGACTACTCAGCGTAGTAGTTGCAAGCAGGGGCGCGCGGGGGAGTGCGCGGGGCGGCCGAAGGGTGGGACGGGGGCGGCCGAGGAGTGGAACGGGCCCGTGGGCGCGGGTGCCCGGGTGTGCGGTACGGCCGGGGGGCGGGGGGGGCGGCGCCCCCCCCCCCCCCCCCACCCGGCCGCCCGGCGCGGCCCGGGGCGCGGTGC
>NZ_JBFBDW010000004.1:0-261604 GCF_040683455.1 Kitasatospora sp. NPDC093679 | reverse complement strand
AGCTACCTCGCCGGCCTCCATCTTCGCGCCTCGATGATCTGGATAGACGACCTCGTACGACCGCCCAACTGATCACAACATCACACAAGCCCTAGAACAGCGGCACGCCCGCGCGGACCAGACGCCAGGACACCGCGCCGAAGTCCGCCGGGTCGATGACGCCCTTGGCCTTCACCCAGGCGATCATGGTGTTGCGGATCTCGTCCGAGTTCGACCAGACCTGCTTCGCCGCCGCCACGTGCGGGAAGTTGCCGCCGCCGCCCGCACGGTAGTTGTTCACCGCCAGCACGAACTGCGCGGCCGGGTCGATCGGCGCACCGTTGAACGACAGGCCGACGATCCGCGAACCCACCGGCTGCGCCACGTCGATGTCGTACGAGACGCCGTACACCGAGTCGTAGTTGTAGTCCGGGGTGGAACCGGCGTTGGTCAGCGTGCCCAGGTCCACCGGCGCCCCGGGCGCCAGCTGCGCGAAGTACCGCGCCGAGAACTCCAGGTAGTCCTTGATCTGCGCACCGGTCAGGATGCGCGCCTCCAGGGTGTTCTCGTAGATGTACAGCCCCGCCGCGTCGCGCAGCCGCACGTCGCCCGCCGGGATGACCGCGGTGCGGTTGAACGGCGCCGCCTGCGCCAGCACCGGCAGGTTCGCGTACTCGGTCGACGCCAGCGCCGCCTTCACCGTGTCGGCCTGCACCCGGCCGATCAGGTCGATGATCGGCACGTCCTTGAACGGCGCCTCGGCGATGGACAGTTCGGTCTTGCAGGTGCCGATGACCTGGTTGACGTACGCCACCACCTTCTTGTGCTGGCCCGCGATCAGCTTCACGATCGCCGGGTCCTCCGGCACGGTGTTGGAGTTCAGCACCCGCGAGCTGACCGAGGTGACCTGCCAGGAGCCGTGCGAGAACTCCACCTCGAAGTCGAAGCAGGTCAGCCGCTGGCCCCAGCACAGCGGCTCGGACAGCACCACGTTCCTGCCGGTCTGCTTGTTCACCACCAGCCGCTGCGGGATCTCCTTGTGCGCGTGGCCGACCAGCACCGCGTCGACGCCCGGCACCTCCTCGGCGAGCTGCGCCGACACGTTCTCGCCCCAGGGCAGTTGGTCGCCGTACGAGGTGGCGCCGTCCGCACCCGAGTGCGAGGAGACCACCACGACGTCCGCGCCGGCCGCGCGCATCCGCGGCACGTACTTCTTCGCCGCCTCGACGATCCCCGGGAAGACCATCTTGCCGGAGACGTTGGCCTTGTCCCAGATCGCGATGCCCGGGTTGGTCAGGCCGAGGATGCCGACCCGCAGCGGACGGCCGTGCCCGAGGTGCATCTCCTTGATGACGTACGGCTCGAAGGCGGGCCGCTCGTTCTTGGCGTACAGCGCGTTGGCGCCGAGCAGCGGGAAGTCCAGCTGCTCCTCGTAGGCGCGCAGCAGCGGGATGCCGTAGTTGAACTCGTGGTTGCCGAGGGCGGCGGCGTCGTAGCCGATGGCGTTCATCGCGGCGGCCATCGGGTGGCGCGGCGGGCGCTTGGCGGTGATCGGCTCGATGCGGGCGTAGTAGTAGGCGAGCTGGGTGCCCTGGATGGTGTCGCCGGAGTCGATCAGCAGGGTGCGGTGGCAGCCCTTCTCCTCGCGGACCTGCTTCACCAGGGTGGAGATCTTGGCGAGGCCGACGTCGTTGTGCGCCTTGTCGTCGTACTCGGCGTCGGTGAAGTAGTCCCAGTTGAGCACCCGGCCGTGCAGGTCGGTGGTGCCCATCACGGTGAAGCTCTGCTTCTGCGGGGCCTTGCGGGCGTCCGCGCCCTGGGCCGCGGCGGCCGGGGCGGCCGCGACGACCGGCAGGCCGCCGGCCAGGGCGGCACCGGCCGCGGTGGCGGCCGAGCGCGAGACGAACTCACGGCGGTTCAGGGGCATGGAGGACTCCAGCGTGGGGCGGTGACGGACGGTCGGCCGCGGTGCTGCCGACCGGTGATGACGCGCGTAGAGAAACGCGCGTAGAAGTCTGCCGCCAAAACGCCCGCCGCGACAGCCCCCCGACGTTGCGGACAGGTGAGATGTCGGTGACCTCGACATGGCCGCGACCGGTCCGCCACCGGACCGACACACCGTCAACCCGCCGCCGCCCGGCTCACCCTCCGGGCCGCCGGCCCCCGCCGCCCGCCGCGTTCCCGCAGGTCGGCGACGACCGCTTCGGACGTCAATTCGATCTCACAGCGCCAAAGCTCACGTTGTGTCAGTTTGTTAATCAAAACTTTCTGCAACAGCCGCAAGGCAGCCCGCCGGAACACCGTTGTTACGCCCCGGTAATCCCTACGCTCTACAGGCATGCGCCGAGCAAAAATCGTCTGCACACTCGGGCCCGCCGCCGACTCGTACGACCAGATCAAGGCCCTGGTCGAGGCCGGCATGGACATCGCCCGGTTCAACCTCAGCCACGGCTCCCGGCTCGAACACGAGGAGCGCTACCACCGGGTCCGCAAGGCCGCCGACGAGAGCGGCCGCAGCGTCGGCATCCTCGTCGATCTCCAAGGCCCGAAGATCCGGCTCGGCACCTTCGCCGAAGGTCCCGTACTTCTTGAACGCGGCGACGAGTTCACCATCACCGTCGAGGACGTCCCCGGCACCCGCGACCTCTGCAGCACCACCTACGCCGGCCTCGCCGAGGACGTCCTCCCCGGCGAGCACGTCCTCGTCGACGACGGCCGGGTCTGCCTCCAGGTCACCGCCGTGGACGGCCCCCGCATCCGCACCACCGTGCTGGAGGGCGGCCTCGTCTCCGACCACAAGGGCCTCAACCTCCCCGGCATCTCCGTCTCCGTGCCCGCGCTGAGCGACAAGGACGTCGACGACCTGCGCTGGGCACTCCGCCTCGGGGCCGACGTCGTCGCCCTCTCCTTCGTCCGCAGCGGCCGCGACGTCGAGGACGTCCACCGCGTCATGGACGAGGAGGGCCGCCGGCTCCCCGTCATCGCCAAGATCGAGAAGCCGCAGGCCGTCGCCGCCCTGGACGCCATCGTCGACGCCTTCGACGGCATCATGGTCGCCCGCGGCGACCTCGGCGTCGAAATGCCCCTGGAGCAGGTGCCCGTCGTCCAGAAGCGTGCCATCAAGCTCGCCAAGCGGAACGCCAAGCCGGTCATCGTCGCCACCCAGATGCTCGACTCGATGATCCACGCCTCCCGGCCCACCCGCGCCGAGGCCTCCGACGTCGCCAACGCCGTCCTCGACGGCACCGACGCCGTCATGCTCTCCGGCGAGACCTCCGTCGGGAAGTACCCCGTCGAGACCGTCCGCACCATGGGCCGCATCATCGAGGCCGCCGAGGAGGACGTCCTCGCCGCAGGCCTCCCCCCGCTCACCGACCGCAACAAGCCCCGCACCCAGGGCGGCGCCGTCGCCCGCGCCGCCGCCGAGATCGGCGACTTCCTGCACGCCAAGTACCTCATCGCCTTCACCCAGAGCGGCGACACCGCCCGCCGCCTCACCCGCTACCGCTCGCCCATCCCCGTCCTCGCCTTCACCTACGAACCCGCCGTCCGCAGCCAACTCGCCCTCACCTGGGGCGTGGAGACCTTCCTCGGCCCGTTCGTCCCCACCACCGACGAGATGGTCGCCCAGGTCGACGCCCAACTCATCGGCCTCGGCCGCTGCAAGAAGGGCGACATCGTCGTCATCACCGCCGGCTCGCCCCCCGGCCTCGCCGGATCCACCAACCTCGTCCGCGTCCACCACGTCGGCGAACTCGACAACTGAGGCGGCCCGTTCACCCGCGGCCCCCGCCCCGGCGGGGGCCGCACCGTCACACCGGCGCTGCGAACACCCCGACGGCGCACCGGAACCGTCCCCATCCGGTGACAGCCCGCCTCCCGCCCGCCCGCCGCGGGTACGTTCCCCCCGACCGGCCCGGCAGCAGGGCCGCCCGAAGGGGAGCACCGACCATGAGCAGCAGCGCCAGACCCCGCACCGCGAGAACCCGCACGGCAAGAGCCAACGCCCTCGCCACCGCCACCGTCCTCCTCGCCGTCGGCCTCGCCACCGCGTGCACGCCCGACGGCACCGACAGCCCCGCTGCACCACCCGCCAAGGCCACCGCCACCGTGACCGGCACGACCGGTGCGACCGCCGCCGGTCACACCGCGGCCGGCGCCGCCGGCACCACCACCGTCGGCCGCACCCTCTACTCGGGCGGCCTGCGCTTCGACGTCAAGACCGCCGCCACCACGCCCGCCACCGACACCACCGGCGGCAAGCTCGTCCTCACCACCACCGTCACCAACACCTTCCGCACCACCCCCGTCAACGACTGGCCCACCATCTCCGTCGACGTCAACGGCACCCCCCTCGCCGGTGACCACGGCACCGCCGTGCCGCCCACCCCCGGCGCGAGCAACACCCTCCCGATCACCTTCACCACCCCCGCCGGCTTCACCCTCGACGGAGCCTCCCTCGTGCTCGGCGACCCCGGCCAGAACCAGGCGGTCCTCCCGCTCGGCAACGGCGGCCGACCCGCCGCCGACCTCAAGCCCGTCGACCTCGCCCTCCCCGCCGCCCACACCGTCACCGGCGGCCGCCTCGCCCTCACCCTCAAGAGCGCCCAACTGCGCGCCGACACCGCCAACGCCCCGCTCAAGCTCGGTGAGCGCGCCCTCTACCTCACCTTCGACATGACCGGCACCGTCGGCCCCGCCGGCATGGCCGTCAGCGGCGACAGCCTGCGCCTGCGCCTGCCCGGCGGCCAGGAGGTCGGCCCCAGCAGCGCCCCCATCGAGGCCATCTACCCGGACCGGCCCACCCGTCAGAACCAGGCCGCCTGGTTCGTCTTCAGCGGCGCCGCCGACGGCGACTACACCCTCACCGTCACCGACCCCGACCGCAACGGCACCCCCGCCACCGCGGTCTTCCACGTCACCGGAGTCACGGCCGCCGGCCCCGTCGGCTGACCCGCCCGCATCCGGGGGTCACCACTTCGGGCCGACGTGCGCGTCCACCAGCGCCACCGAGGCACGCCGCGCCACCGAGACGTTCACCTGGCCCCGGGGGCGCGGCACCGAGGCCCGCCACTCGACGCCGACGGCGTCGAGGGTGTCGGTGAAGATGCGCCGGATGTCGGCGGAGGTGTTGGTGAAGAACCACCGCGGGTACTCGTGGCGGCGGACGGTGCCGCCCACCGTGCGGGTGGCCCAGTTGGTGATCCGGCAGCCGTCGGAGTGCAGCAACCCGCGCAGCAGCTCCCACGGGTGGGCGTCCACCGCCGCCTGCTGCCAGGGCTCCAGGACGATCCGGCGCTCGTGCTTGCGGCCCGGGCCGTGCTGGGGGAAGTGGCAGACCAGGTGGGTGGAGTACACCTTGACGTCGTGGCAGCCCTCGCGTCGCACCCGGCACGGGGAGTTGTTGGGCAGCACCCGCCGCATCGCCCGCTCCACGGAGTCCATGACGCCAGGCCACCGGTCGTCGCAGGTGATGGTGAGGTGTGGTGCCCGCTGCCGCGGAGGGTGGAGGATGTGGCCGTCGCCGAGGTAGAGCCCGAGCAGGTGGCAGTAGGCGGCGGTGTCCAGCGGGTCGCCGTGGCAGTGCGGGCAGGTCGACCGCTTGCGGCCGGGCAGTTCGCCGCGGCGGGCGTTCTCCCGGTGCTTCCACCAGGCGACGGTGCCGGGCGGCACCCCGAGCCGGCGGGCCACCTCCGCGTTGGGCACGCCCGCGCGCAGCAGCCCGAGGGCCTGTTCCCTCACCGTGGGTTCGCTCATGCATCCACGATGCGGCCGCGAGGTCCGGGTGCGGAGCGGACGGGGACGAACTCACCCGTGATGGTGAAAATGCCGTATCGGCGGTAACGCCTGTGAATCGCAAGCGAACGAAGGTGCCGGGTGCGGGATTCGAACCCGCAAGCCCTCTCGGGCAGATGTGTTTGAGACATCCGTGTATGCCGTTCCACCAACCCGGCTCGGCTGGGCGTGAGCAGGATACCCTGTGCGCGTCTGATGCCGCAGCTAGGTAGGCTCGTGCATGCAGCACCCCGCCGGAACAAGGAGCCCCGTGAGCACCGCCGACGAGCAGCCCCAGCCGCTTGAGATCGAGTCGCCCCAGATCACCCGCATCGTCATCGCCGAGGACGAGGCGCTGATCCGCCTGGACCTCAAGGAGATGCTGGAGGAGGAGGGATACACCGTCGTCGGTGAGGCCGGGGACGGCGAGACGGCGGTGAAGCTGGTCGAGGAGCTGAAGCCGGACCTGGTGATCCTGGACGTGAAGATGCCCGTCCTGGACGGTCTGTCGGCGGCCGAGCGGATCCACGAGCAGCACCTCGCCCCGGTGCTGATGCTGACGGCGTTCTCGCAGCGCGAGCTCGTCGACCGCGCCCGGGACGCCGGTGCGATGGCGTACATCGTGAAGCCGTTCAGCAAGAGCGACCTGGTGCCGGCGATCGAGATGGCGGTCTCGCGCTACACCGAGATGCGCACGCTGGAGGAGGAGATCGCCGACCTCTCGCAGCGGCTGGAGACCCGCAAGCTGGTGGACCGGGCGAAGAGCGTGCTGCAGACGAAGTTCGGGCTGACCGAGCCGGCCGCGTTCCGCTGGATCCAGAAGACCTCGATGGACCGCCGGATGACCATGGCCGCCGTGGCGCAGGCCGTGATCGAGGAGGGCGAGGCGCAGGACCGCAAGAAGGCCGACGAGGGCTGACGGGGCTGACGCGGCCCCGCCCGGGACGCACCGGGAACGCCAGGAGGCCCGGCCGCCGATGCGGCCGGGCCTCCTGCTGCGTGTGCCGGGTCAGTCCTCGCCGAGGTAGGCCTTGCGGACGGACTCGTCGTGGAGCAGGTCCGCGCCGGTGCCGGTGAGCACGATGCGGCCGGTCTCCATCACGTAGCCCCGGTCGGAGAGCGAGAGCGCGGCCTGCGCGTTCTGCTCGACGAGCAGGATGGTGGTGCCGGAGGCCTTGAGCTCGACGATGGTCGCCATGATCTTCTGCATCATCAGCGGGGACAGGCCCATGGAGGGCTCGTCCAGCATGAGCAGCTTGGGACGGGACATCAGGGCGCGGCCCATGGCGAGCATCTGCTGCTCGCCGCCGGACAGGGTGCCCGCGGCCTGCTTGCGGCGCTCGCCGAGGATCGGGAAGAGCGCGTAGGCGCGCTCGACGTCCTCGGTGATGCCGCCGGAGTCCTTGCGCAGGAAGGCGCCGAGGAGGAGGTTCTCCTCGATGCTCATGCGCGGGAAGATGTGCCGCCCCTCGGGGGAGTGGGCCAGGCCCAGCGACACGATCTTGTGGGCGGGGACGGTGGAGAGCGCCTGCCCGTCGAAGGTGATCTTCCCCTGGGTGGGCTTGAGCAGCCCGGACAGGGTGCGCAGGGTGGTGGTCTTGCCGGCGCCGTTGGTGCCGATGAGCGTGGTGACCTCGCCCTGCTTGACGGAGAAGCTGATCCCCTTGACGGCTTCGATCTTGCCGTAGGAGACGCGGAGGTCCTCGACCTCGAGAAGAGCTGTCACTGGTCTGCCTCCGTGCTTGCTGCCGTGTCGGTGGCGCCCTCGAGGGGCGCACCGAGGTAGGCGGTGATGACGCGCTCGTCGTTCTGGACGGTCTCCTTGTCGCCCTCGACGATCTTCTGGCCCTGGACGAGCACGGCGGTGCGGTCGCACAGGTTGAAGATGAACCGCATGTCGTGCTCGATGACGAGGATGGAGATGCCCTTGTCGCGGATCGCGAAGACGAGCTCCTCGGCGGCGCGGGTCTCCTGCGGGTTCATGCCGGCGGTGGGCTCGTCGAGCAGCAGCAGGCCGGGCTCGCTGGCCATGGCGCGGGCGATCTCGAGCTTGCGCTGCTCGCCGTAGGGGAGGTTGCGCGAGAGGTGGTCGGCCTTGTGGTCGAGGCCGATGAACTCCAGGAGTTCCATGGCCTTCTCGCGGCCCTCCGCCTCGGCCTTCTTGTAGCCGGGGCCGCGCAGCAGGGCGGAGAGCAGGCCCTCCTTGGTGCGGGTGTGCCGGCCGACGAGGACGTTCTCCAGGACGGTCATGTTGGCGAAGAGCCGGATGTTCTGGAAGGTCCGGGCGATGCCGGCGGAGGTGACGAGGTGGGGCTTGGGCGGCAGGACGGTGCCCTGGTACCGGACGGTGCCCTCGGTCGGGACGTACAGGCCGGTGAGGCAGTTGAAGAAGGTGGTCTTGCCGGCGCCGTTGGGGCCGATCAGGCCGACGATCTCGCCCTTGTTGACGGTGAGGTCGACGTTGTTGACGGCGGTGAGGCCGCCGAAGCGCATGACGACGCCGCTGGCTTCGAGCAGGGGGGTGGTGGCCGCGGTGCCCTCGGGGCGGGGGGCCGGGACGGTCTGGGTGGTCATGGTGTGTCTCACGCCCCTGCGGTGGTGAGGCCGGCGGTGCTGCCGGGGTCGGTGCTGGCGGGTGCGTCGTCGGTCTCCGCCGGGGCCGCGTCGTCGGTGTCCTTGTCGTGGAACTCGAGCTGGGCGCGGCGGTTGGCGATGAGGCCCTCGGGCCGCAGGCGCATCAGGAGGACGAGCGCGATGCCGAAGACGAGGAGCTGGTACTCCTTCAGGAAGACGAGCTTCTCCGGGATCAGGTAGAGCAGGGTGGCGCCGAGCAGCGGGCCGGCGATGGTGCCCATGCCGCCGAGGACGACGGCCGCGACCAGGAAGGCGCTGTTGGGCGGGACGGCGCCGGCGAACTGGTAGGGGTCGGGGACGACGCTGTAGCTGACGTGGGCCATGACGGTGCCGGCGAGGCCGGCGAGCGCGGCGCCGAGGGCGAAGGCGAGCAGCTTGAGCTTGAAGCCGTTGATGCCCATGGCCTGCGCGGCGGTCTCGTCCTCGCGGATGGCGACCCAGGCGCGGCCGATGCGGGAGTCGTTGGCCCGGCTGAAGACCGTCACGACGAACGCGGTGACGAGCAGCATCAGCAGGAAGTAGTTGGCGAAGCGTCCGAGGGTGAAGGCACCGAAGGTGTGCGCCTGGCCGAAGTCGAACCCGAGGATGTCGAGGTCGGGGATGTTGCGGATGCCGTTCGGGCCGTTGGTGACCTTGGGGCCGGAGACGCCGTCGAGGCTGTTGACCGCGATGCGGAAGATCTCTCCGAAGCCGAGGGTCACGATGGCGAGGTAGTCGCCGCGCAGCCGCAGGGTCGGGGCGCCGATGACGACGCCGAAGACCAGGGCCGCGGCCATGCCGACCAGGGCGGCGCCCCAGAAGGGCAGGTGCAGGCCGACGGGGGAGCTGGTGGAGCCGGAGACCAGGGCGGCGGCGTAGGCGCCGACGCCGAGGAAGGCGACGTAGCCGAGGTCGAGGAGGCCGGCGAGGCCGACGACGACGTTCAGGCCGAGGGCGACGGTGGCGAAGACCAGGATGTTGACGCCGACCGAGGCGAAGTGGTCGTCGCTCTGGGTGAAGGGGAACGCGGCGGCCGCGGCGAAGGCGGCGGCGGTGGTGGTGCCGCGGTGGCGGGCGGTGAGCGCGGTCAGCCGGGAGACGAGGCCGGCGCGCATCAGGGCCCAGGTGCCGAGGGCGGTGAGGATCAGGAAGCCGATGAACAGCTCGCCGTACTCGGTGACGATGCCGTAGGTGAAGACGGTCAGGCCGAGGCCGGCGACCGCGATGATGATCAGCGTCTCGACCCAGCGGTTGAGCGGCTTCGCGGGGGCCAGGTCGGGGTTCGGGCCGACGAGGCGGGTGAAGGCGCCCAGGTAGTGCCGGGTGATGGCGAGCACGCCGCCGGAGGAGGGGAGTCCGACGGTGGTGCGGGTCTGCGGCAGGCCGAGGGCGCCGATCAGGGGGAGCAGGGAGGCCACGCCGGCGATCCAGCCGCCGGGCTCCAGGTTCGCGAGGCCGCCGAGCTCGGTGGCGATCGCGATCAGGGTGAACCAGGTGGTGGCCGCGGCGGCCGCGCCGAGGACGAGGACCGGTGCCTCGGGGCCGGCGGGGGTGAGCCAGCGGGTGCCCTTCACGCCGTACAGCGGCAGCGAGAAGAGGGCGATCAGCAGGCCGGCCGCGAGGGTGAGGATCTGCAGGCCGCCGGGGTAGCCGTCGACGGTGAGGTCGCCGGGGAACTCCGAGGTCCAGGTCCAGTGGATGAACGTGGAGGCGGCGGTGGCGAGGCCGCCGGCGAGGACGAGCGCCTTGGCGGCCGGGAGCGGCAGCGGGAGGGCGGGGCTCTTGGTGGTGGTCATGGTGGCTGCTCCGTTCCTCAGGCTCGGTCCGCGACGCGCTCACCGAGTAGGCCTTGTGGCCGCACGAGGAGGACGACGATCAGGAGGACGAAGGCCCAGACGTTGGCCCAGGAGCCGCCGCCGAGCTGGTGCATGCCGGGGATCTCCTGGATGTACGCGGTGGCGAGGGCCTCCGCGACACCGAGGACGAGGCCGCCGAGCATGGCGCCGTAGATGTTGCCGATGCCGCCGAGAACGGCCGCGGTGAAGGCCTTGAGGCCGGCGAGGAAGCCCATGGTGGGGGAGACCTGGCCGTAGCGCAGGCCCCAGCCGACGGCGGCGACCGCGGCGAAGGCGGCACCGAGCGCGAACGCGATCACGATGATGCGGTCGGTGTTGATGCCCATCAGCTTCGCGGTGTCGGGGTCCTGCGCGGTGGCCTGCATGCCGCGGCCGGTGCGGGTCTTGCCGACGAAGGCGGCGAGCGCGCCCATGCAGAGCGGGGCGGCGACGAACAGGAAGATGTCGGCGGGCTGCAGGGTGACGCTGCCGATGTGGTACGGGCCGCCGGGCAGCTGCGGGAAGCTGCGGCCGGACTTGGCGCCGGGGTAGAACTGCTCGACGACCTGCTGGAGCGCGAGGGAGAGGCCGATCGCGGTGATCAGCGGGGCGAGCTTCGGGGCGCCGCGCAGCGGGCGGTAGGCGAAGCGCTCGGCGGCCACGGCGACGATCACGGAGATCAGCACGCCGCCCAGGAGCATCAGGGGCAGGGCGAGCCAGAGGCTGGTGCCGGGGGGAAGGACCAAGTATGTGGTGAGGGCTCCGAACCCACCGGTCATGAAGATCTCGCCGTGGGCGAAGTTGATGAGCTGGACGATGCCGTAGACCATTGTGTAGCCGATCGCGATCAGCCCGTAGAGGGAGCCGAGGATCAGGCCGTTGGCCAGCTGCTGCGGCAGTTCGTGCACCGCTGGGCCTCCGAGTGGATTCGGGGTGGGGTTCGCTTGCGGGGTGGGACGAACCGTTGTGGGACGGCGGGGACGCTGGTTCTCAGCGCCCCCGCCGGTGGTTCGTTCTGTTGCGTGCTGCTCCGGGTGCGGCCGTGTGGGTCGGCCGTGGGTCAACCGGGGGTGGGTCAGCCGGCGTAGGTGCCGGACTTGGCGACCGTCCAGGCGCCGTCCTTGACGGTGTAGACGGTGAGCTGCTTGTTGACGGCGTCGCCGTACTCGTCGAAGCCGACCTTGCCGGTGACACCGTCGAAGCCGACCTTGCTCATCGCGGTGACGACCTTGGCGCGGGCGTCGGACGGCACCTTGCCGCCGTTGTCGGCGACGACGGCCTTGACGGCCTGGACGATCGACCAGGCGGCATCGTAGGAGTAGCCGCCGTAGGCCGCGTACGGGTCGGAGTAGCCGGCCGCCTTGTAGTCGGCGACGAACTTCTTGGCGGAGTCGAGGGACTCGACCGGGGCGCCGACGGAGGTTGCGAAGTCGCCGTTGGCGTTCTTGTTGGCCTTGTTGATGTACTCGGGGTCGTACATGCCGTCGCCGCCGAAGACGGGGGCGGTGACGCCGGCCTTCTTGAGCTGGTCGGACAGCGGGCCGGACTGCGGGTACTCGCCGCCGTAGTAGATGACGTCGGCGCCGGCGGCCTTGGCCTTGGTGACCACGGCCGAGAAGTCGAGGTTGTTCTCGTCGATGTGGTCCTGGCCCTTGATGGTGCCGCCGAGCTTGGTGAACTCCTTCTGGAAGGCGCCGACCAGACCCACGCCGTAGGTCTTCTTGTCGTCGATCAGGTAGGCGGTCTTCTTGCCGAGGTCGGTGTAGGCGTACTGGGCGGCGAACGGGCCCTGGATGGCGTCCGTGGTCGCGGTGCGGAAGTACGTCTTGAAGGTGCGCTTCTTCTCGGTCTCGAACTTCTCGCCCTGGGTCAGGGCGGGGTTGGTGTTGGCCGGGGAGACCTCGACCAGGCTCGCCGACTCGAAGACCTGCTGCATCGACTGGGCGACACCGGAGTTCAGCGGGCCGACGACGCCGAGGACGCTCTTGTCGGCGACCAGGGCGGTGGCGTTCTGCTGGCCTTCCTGGGGCGACTTCTTGTCGTCCAGGGCCTTCACCTTGAAGGTGACGCCGGGAACTTCCTTGTTGTCGTTGGCGATCTTGGCGGCCAGCTCGACGGAGTGCTGGATGCCGAGGCCGAGGGCGGACAGCGGACCGGTCAGCGGGGCGTCGACGCCGATGGTGACGGTGGTGCCGCCGGCGTCGCCGCTGGCGCCCGACTTCTCACCGCGGGAACCGCAGGCCGACACGGTGAGAGCTCCGACGACTGCGATGCTCACGACAAGCAGAGAACGGTTACGCACGAAGTTCCCCTTCTGGATCAGGTAGGCAGTGCGCCGGAGTGGCGGTGCCGGGTCGCGCGCTGGGGCCTGGCCCGATCGGTTGGCGCGGTGACTGGCCGTGACTCTAGAACGGCTTCGGCAGGCTCCGGCAGACCTGCGGACATGCTGTGATTCTCTTGTTATGCGGACCTCTTCGAAAATCTCGAATATTGGTCATCCGCGCCCCGTTCTGCGCGGGCTGCTAAGTGTCGTCTCGCCCACCGAAACGGTGTCGTACAGGAAAACGCCTGCTACCGGCGGTGTTCGACTATCGGACATGAGTGTTCGTCACTGCGTGTGCGGACACCTGCGTCCGGTAACCGGAAATCGGGCACGCCGAATGCAGCCTTTGGGACAGGTCGCGGGCGTACTGAGTGCCGAGGATCTGGCTCACGGTCTCGATTGCGCGCGTGTTACGCAGCGTTACATCGAGGAAAGGCATGCCGGCGTCCGGCGGTGCCCCCGCGCAGTCCGTGACCCGGTACTCCACGGTCAGCAGCACCGGCCGCTCCGGCGTGACGGTCACAGGGAGTCCGCCCGTCACCGTGACGGACAAACCGGGATAGCTCTGGCGAACCGCCACCACCTCGTACGGCCGGTCCGCCTCCGCCGACACCCGCAGGGCGAAGACCTGCCCCGGCCCGGCCGGCGGCGACACCGGCCCGGCGTAGTGCAGGTGGGAGACGACCGAGGGCACCGGCGGCGCCTCGGCCGCCGGCGCGGGCGTCGGGTCGCGCCCGGGGTGGCGCAGCGTCAGCACCACGGCCACGGCGGCGAACACCGCGGCCAGCACGATCTTCTGACGTCCGCTCAGCAGGTGGTGCAAGGGCAGCGGCGGGGGCGGCGGTGCCTCCGTCCCCTCGGCCGGCTCGATCGGGCCGAGGTGTCCGTGACCGCCGGGTGCGGCTCCGCCGTGCCGTGCGCCGGACATGCTGGTGCCCCCTCGTCCGGGAGGGTCTGCCCCCGACCGGCCGTGCCCAAACGGAGCTGGAACACAACCGCCGCGCACCCGCCGGGGAACGGCGGGTGCGCGGCGGGACGGCGCGCGGCGGGGGCCGGTGCTACAGGTCGCGCAGCATGCAGGTCAGCCGGCAGCTGGTGATCCGCTTGCCGGTGTCGTCGGTGACCGCGATCTCGTACGTCGCGGCGGTGCGGCCCTTGAAGACGGCCGTCGCCACGCCCGTCACCAGGCCGGAGGTCGCCGACCGGTGGTGGGTGGCGTTGAGGTCGACGCCCACCGCGTACCGGCCCGGCCCGGCGTGCAGCATCGCGCCGATCGACCCGATCGTCTCGGCGAGCGCCGCCGAGGCGCCGCCGTGCAGCAGCCCGTACGGCTGCTGGTTGCCCTCGACCGGCATCGTGCCCACCACCCGGTCCGGAGAGGCCTCGGTGATCCGGATGCCGAGCTTCTCGCCCAGGTGCCCGCCGGAGAAGGTCTCCGGGCTGACCCCGAGCTTCGCGAAGTGGTCGAGGACGTCCTGGGGCACGTTCAGTACTACGGGGGCCGCGTCGGTCATGGTGCTCCTGCCGGTGGGGGTCACGTCGTCGTGCTGTCTGTGATCGTACGACCGGCCCTCGGCCCCCGGGGCGGCCAGGGCCGACACCGCCGCGGCCCGGCACGGTGGCGGACCGTGTCGGTGCCGCGCCCTAGGATCGGGGCGTGGCAGAGGAACCGGCAGGAACGGACGTTGACGTGGCTGTGCAGGGTGCTGGCAAGGCTGTGCCGGACGCAGGTGGGGGCGCGGCGGGCGGCGGGCGGCGCCGGCTGATGCTGCTCGACGGGCATTCGATGGCCTACCGGGCCTTCTACGCGCTCCCCGTGGAGAACTTCAACACCACCACCGGGCAGCCGACCAACGCCGTGTACGGCTTCGCCTCGATGCTGGCCAACACGGTGCGCGACGAGCGGCCCACCCACCTCGCGGTCGCCTTCGACCTCTCCCGGCAGACCTTCCGCTCCGTCGAGTTCCCCGACTACAAGGCCAACCGCTCGGCCACCCCGGACGAGTTCCGCAGCCAGGTCGGCCTGATCGGCGAGCTGCTCGACGCCATGCACGTCCCGCGGATCACCGCCGAGGGCTTCGAGGCCGACGACATCATCGCCACCCTGGCCACGGCCGCCGCCGCCGACGGCTTCGAGGTCCAGATCGTCACCGGCGACCGGGACTCCCTGCAGCTCGTCGGCGAGCACGTCACCGTGCTCTACCCGACCAAGGGCGTCTCCGAGCTCACCCGCTACACCCCCGAGAAGGTCGCCGAGAAGTACGGCGTCACCCCCGCCCAGTACCCCGACCTCGCGGCGCTGCGCGGCGACCCGTCCGACAACCTGCCCGGCATCCCCGGCGTCGGCGAGAAGACCGCGGCGAAGTGGGTCAACCAGTTCGGCTCCTTCGACGAGCTGGTCGCCCGTGCCGACGAGGTCAAGGGCAAGATCGGCGAGAAGCTCCGCGAGCACCTCGACTCGGTCAAGCGCAACCGCATCCTCACCGAGCTGGTGCGCGACGTCCACCTGCCGCTCGGCGTCGCCGACCTCGCCCGCCGGCCCTTCGACAAGCCGGCCGTCGGCCAGATCATGGAGTCGCTGGAGTTCCGCAACCCGAACTTCCGCGAGCGGGTCTACGCCATGGACCCGGCCGGCGCCGCCGAGACGGAGACCCCCGAGACCGTCGCCGGCCCCGAGGTCGACGGCGACGTGCTGACCGGGCCGGGCGCCCTCACCGCCTGGCTCGCCGAGCACGGCAAGGGCCGCACCGCGATCGCCGCCGTCTACACCTGGGCGCTCGGCACCGGCCGCGTCCAGGAGGTCGCCCTCGCCGCCGGCGACGCCGCCGCCTGGTTCGACCCGGCCGCCCTCGACCAGGCCGACGACCAGGCCTTCACCGCCTGGCTCGCCGACCCGGACCACCCCAAGGCCCTGCACATCGCCAAGCACGTCATGCGGGCCTTCGCCGAGCAGGGCTGGCGGATCGGCGGCGTCACCGCCGACACCGCCCTCGCCGCCTACCTGGAGAAGCCCGGCCGGCGCACCTTCACCCTCGACGTCCTCGCCGAGGAGTACCTCGCCCGCTCGCTCGCCCCGGCCGCCGCGGCCGAGACCGGCCAGCTCTCCTTCGACGCCCCGGAGGAGGACTCCGGCGCCGCCGCCCGCGTCCTCATGGTCCAGGCCCGCGCGATCCTCGACCTCGCCGAGCTGTTCGACGGCCGGCTCGCCGAGGTCGGCGCCGCCGGGCTGTTCCACGACATGGAGCTGCCGATCGCCGAGCTGCTCGCCCGGATGGAGCGCTACGGCATCGCCGCCGACCGGGACTGGCTCACCGGCCTGGAGTCCCAGTTCGCCGCCGAGATCCAGCGCTGCGTCGACGAGGCGCACGCCGCCGCCGGGCACCCCTTCAACCTGGGCTCGCCCAAGCAGCTCCAGGAGATCCTCTTCGGCGAGCTCGGCCTGCCCAAGACCAAGAAGATCAAGACCGGTTACACCACCGACGCCGACGCGCTCACCTGGCTGGCCACCCAGACCACCAACGAGCTCCCGGTGATCCTGCTGCGCCACCGCGACCAGGCCAAGCTGCGCACCACCGTCGAGGGCCTGCTCAAGACGGTCTCCCCGCAGGGCCGCATCCACACCACCTTCAACCAGATGGTCGCCGCCACCGGCCGGCTCTCCTCGCAGGACCCGAACCTGCAGAACATCCCCGTCCGCACCGAGGAGGGCCGCGCGATCCGCCGGGCCTTCGTCGTCGGCGAGGGCTACGAGTCGCTGCTCACCGCCGACTACTCGCAGATCGAGCTGCGCATCATGGCCCACCTCTCCGAGGACGAGGCCCTGGTCGAGGCCTTCCTCAGCGGCGAGGACCTGCACACCACCGTCGCCTCCCAGGTGTTCGAGGTCGCCCGGGACGCCGTCGACGCCGAGATGCGCCGCAAGATCAAGGCGATGTCCTACGGCCTCGCGTACGGCCTCTCCGCGTACGGCCTCTCCCAGCAGCTCGGCATCAAGCCCGCCGAGGCCCAGGGCCTGATGGACACCTACTTCCAGCGGTTCGGCGGCGTCCGCGACTACCTGTACAACGTCGTCGAGCAGGCCCGCGCGGTCGGCTACACCGAGACCCTGCTCGGCCGCCGCCGCTACCTGCCCGACCTCACCAGCGACAACCGGCAGCGCCGCGAGATGGCCGAGCGGATGGCCCTCAACGCGCCGATCCAGGGATCCGCCGCCGACATCGTCAAGATCGCCATGCTGAACGTCGACCGGGCCCTCACCGAGGCCGGCCTCGGCTCCCGGATGCTCCTCCAGGTGCACGACGAAATCGTGCTGGAGGTCGCCCCGGGCGAGCGCGAGCAGGTCGAGGCGCTCGTCCGTGAGCAGATGGCCGGCGCCTACCCGCTGCGCGCCCCGCTCGACGTCTCGGTCGGCTCCGGTGCGAACTGGGAGGCCGCCGCGCACTGAGCCGGTGCCCGTGCCGCGGTCCTGCCGTCACCGGCGGGGCCGCGGCACCGTGCTGTCCGAGGCCGGGTCCGGGGCCGATCGCGGGTCGGACAGGGCTGCAATTTCTTGCTGCAAGTTTCCGAAATTCTTTGCGAACCGCCTTGACCTGCTCCGCCCCGGAGCGGGAGGGTCGTCCCAGCGGGCGAGCGCGCCGCTCCGCGGCCGATCCGACCCACCCGAGAGGCACCCCTCGCATGCCCGGACACGTCCCGCCCGTCACCGACGAGCGCCACGCGCTGCTCGCCTACCTCGACCAGCAGCGCCAGTGCCTGCGCGTCACCGCGCACGGCCTCACCGACGAGCAGGCCACGTCGGCACCGTCCGCCAGCGAACTCAGCATCGCCGGACTGATCAAGCACGCCGCCCGCTGCGAGCGCGGCTGGATGGACCTCGTGCTGCAGCGCCGCCGCGGCCCCGAGCGGGCGGCCGACGAGGACGACTCCTCCGACTTCGTCCTCGGGCCCGGCGAGACGCTCGCGGGCGTGCTCGCCGACTACGCGCAGGCCGCCGCCGAGACGGACGCGACCGTCGCCGGCCTCCCCGACCTCGGCCGCCCGGTGCCCGTCCCCAAGGGCCTGCCGTGGTTCCCCGCCGACGTCGACGCCTGGTCGGTGCGGTGGGTCCTGCTGCACCTCATCGAGGAGACCGCCCGGCACGGCGGGCACGCCGACATCATCCGCGAGACCCTCGACGGGGCCACCCTCTTCCCGCTGCTGGCGGCGGCCGAGCAGTGGCCCGACCCGTGGTTCCGCCCGTGGGAGCCCGCCCCGGCCGCGGGCACCGCCTGACGGCGCCCGGTCGGTCTAGTGCCGCGTCAGGCGACCTGCGCCCCGTCGCGACGCCCGGCGCGCACTCTCGCCGCACCGGACGGACGAGGACGGGAGAGCCGTGCGGAGCGGCCGGCGCCGGGCATTGATCGGCGCCGGCGCGGGCGTGGCGCTGCTGGCGGTCGGTGGCAGCGCCTGGGCGCTGTCCGGCGGGTCGGAGCACCCGCCGGCGGCCCGGCCGGTGCCGACCGTCACCGCCCCGCCGACCCCGTCGCCGGGCACGGCCGTTCCGTTGCCGGGCGCGGCCGTCCCGGCGCCGCCGACTCCGACGGCGTCCCCGTCCGCGGACCCCGCCCGCGCCGCATCGCCGGAGGCGACCCGGGCCCGGGCGACCGAGGCGGTCCCGCCCACCCGCCGGGCGACCGCGACGCCCCGGTGGCGGACCGGCCCCCGCACCGACGACCCGCAGAACGACGGCGGCAGCACCACCCGCAACGGCGCCTGCGCCACCGACCCCGCCGGCGAGATCATGACCTGTGACCCGGTGAAGACCGGCACCCCGCTGCCCCGCACCCCGTGAGGGGTCACTTGCGCGGGTTGGCCCGCCGGGTGGGCTCGGCGGTGGTGGGGTCCTCCGGCCAGGGGTGGCGGGGGTAGCGGCCGCGGAGGTCGGCGCGGACGGCCCGGTAGCCGTCCCGCCAGAAGGAGGCGAGGTCGCCGGTGACCGCGGCCGGGCGGCCGGCGGGGGAGAGCAGGTGAACGGTGAGCGGGACGCGCCCGCCGGCCAGCGCCGGCGCCGCCTGCCAGCCGAACAGCTCCTGGAGCTTCACGGCGAGGACGGGCCGTTCCCCGGAGTAGTCCACCCGGATCCTCGACCCGCTCGGGACGGCGATCCGCTCGGGCGCCAGCTCGTCCAGCCGCCCGGCCTCGCCGCCCGCCCAGGGGAGCAGCCGCTGCAGGGCGGCGGCGGTGTCGATCCGGCCGAGGTCGGCCCGCCGCCGGGCCCGGGAGAGCTCCGGCTCCAGCCAGTCGGCGGCCCGTTCCAGCAGGGCCTGCTCGGAGACGTCCGGCCACGGGTCGCCGAGCACGCGGTGCAGGAAGGCCAGCCGCTCCCGCAGTCCGTCCGCGGCCGGCGGCCAGGACAGCAGGGCGAGGACGCCCTCCCGGGCGAGCCCGTCCAGCAGGGCGGCCCGCACCGGCACCGGGTCCGGGTCGGTGAGCGGTGCCGCGGTGAGCTCCACCGCGCCGAGCCGGGCGACCCGCCGGGCGGTGACGTCGCCCTCGCGGGCGGACCAGTGCACCTCCTCGCGTTCGGTGACCAGGGCGGCGCCGGCCCGCCGGGCGGTGGCCTCGTCGAGCGCGACGGCCCGCCGCACCCGGGCCGAGGGAGAGCCGGCCGGCCGGTCGGCCACCGCGACCGCGAGCCAGCCGGCGCCGGAGAGCAGGGAGCCGGGGCCGAGCTCGGCGGCGGTGCCGGAGGCCATCAGGTAGCCGCGGTCGCCGCCGCGGGCACGGGCGATCCGCTCCGGGTGGGCGAGCGCGACGACCAGTCCGGCCGCGACCTCGTCGGACACGGCACCCTCCCCGCCGGGCCCGGAGCCGTCCTGCCGCAGCCGCCGGGTCTCGTCCCGCCAGCGGCGCGCGTACGGGTCGTCGGCGCCGCGGACGCTCCGCCAGACGGCGAGCAGGTCGTCTCCGAGGGCGCGCGGCGGCTCCTCGGAGAGCAGGGCGACGAGCTCCGCGGCGCGGCGGGCGCCCACCAGGCCGGTGCCGTCCAGGAGGGCCCGGGCGAGCCGGGGGTGCAGGCCGGTGCGGGCGATCCGGCGGCCGCGGTCGGTGGCCCGCCCGTCGGCGTCCACGGCGCCGAGCGCCCGCAGGGTGTCCCGGGCGGCGGCCATGGCGCCGGCCGGCGGCGGGTCGGGCAGGGCGAGGCCGCGGGCGTCCGGGTCGCCCCAGCAGGAGGCCTGCAGGGCGAACCCGGTCAGGTCGGCGAGGGCGATCTCCGGGGTCGGGAAGGGCTGCGCGCGGGCGTCCTCGACCTCGGCCCAGCAGCGGTAGACGGTGCCGGGGGCCTCGCGGCCGGCCCGGCCGGCGCGCTGCCTGGCGGCGGCCAGCGAGACCCGGACGGTGACCAGCCCGCCGAGACCGCGGGCGTGGTCGGTGCGAGGCTCCCGGGCGAGCCCCGAGTCGACGACGGTGCGCACGCCGGGCACCGTCAGCGAGGACTCGGCCACGGAGGTGGCGAGCACCACGCGCCGCCGGGCGCCCGGGGCGAGCGCCGCGTCCTGGACGGCCTGGGGCGCCTGCCCGTGCAGCTGCAGCACCTCGACGCCGGTGCCGAGCAGCCCGGCGACCCGGGCGATCTCGCCGACGCCGGGCAGGAAGCAGAGCACGTCGCCCTCGCGTTCGGCGAGCGCCCGGCGGACGGTGGCCGCGACGTGGTCGAGCAGCAGCGGATCCGTCCGGGTGCCGTGCGGCGGCCGGACGGCGCGCGGCGGGGGAGCCCACGCCACCTCGACGGGGTGGGACAGCCCGTGCGCCTCGACCACCGGCGCGCCGCCGAGCAGCTCCGCCCAGGCCGCGGTGTCGGAGGTCGCGGAGGCGCAGACCAGCTGCAGCTCCGGCCGCAGCGCCGCCCGGACGTCGAGCAGGAAGGCGAGCGCGGTGTCGGCGTCCAGGTGCCGTTCGTGGCACTCGTCGAGGACGACCGCGTCGACGCCCGGCAGCTCCGGGTCGCGCTGCAGCCGCTGCAGCAGGACGCCGGTGGTGACCACCTCGACCACCGTCCGCGGCCCGACCCGCCGCTCGCCGCGGACGGTGAGGCCGACCTGCTCTCCGACGGCGCCGCCGAGCAGCCAGGCCATCCGGCGGGCCGCGGCGCGCACGGCGAGCCGGCGGGGTTCGGCGACCAGGACGCGGCGGGCGGGCCCGGGCAGGCCGTCGGCGAGTCCGGCGAGGGCCAGCGGGACGAGGGTGGTCTTGCCGGAGCCGGGCGGTGCGGCGAGCACCGCGGCGCCGTGCTCGGCGAGGGCGCGCTGCAGCGGGGGAACGGCGGTGCGGACGGGCAGTTCGAGGCCTGCGGGGCGCACCGGCGGTCAGCCCCGCTGCGCGACGAAGATCGCGGTGCCGGGGATCAGCCGGCCGCGCAGCGGCGACCAGCCGCCCCACTCCTGGTCGTGGCCCTCGGGCCACTCCGGCTCGACGAGGTCGAGCAGCCGGAAGCCGGCGGCGGTGAGCTCGCGGACCCGGTCGCCGAGGGTGCGGTGGTGCTCGACGTAGGTGGCGCGGCCCTGCTCGTCCTGCTCGACGTAGGGGGTGCGGTCGAAGTAGGAGGCGGTGGCGGTGAGGCCCTCGACGCCGGGCTCGTCGGGGAAGGCCCAGCGGATCGGGTGGGTCACCGAGAAGACCCAGCGGGCGCCGGGCCGCAGCACCCGGTGGACCTCGCGCATCAGTGCGGCGGTGTCGGCGGAGAAGGGCACCGCCCCGTAGGCGGAGCAGGCGAGGTCGAAGGAGCCGTCGGCGAACGGCAGCACCGCGGCGTCGGCCTGGACGACGGCGACCGGGTCGCCGCCGCGGACGAGGTCGATCCGCCGGGAGTGCTGCAGCTGGCGGAAGGAGATGTCGAGGGCGACCGGGCGGGCGCCGCGGGCGGCGAGCCAGCGGGAGCACTGGGCGGCGCCGGCGCCGATCTCCAGCACGTCGAGGCCCTTCAGCGCGGCCGGGTCGCCGAGCAGCCGGGCGTCGGACTCGTCGAGGCCCTCGGGGCACCAGGTGAAGCGGTCGTCGCCGAGGAAGGCGCCGTGCTCGTCCTGGTACTCGTCGGCGTTGCGGTCCCACCAGTGGCGGCTGGCCCGGCTGGACTCGCCGGGGTCGGCCGTGCGCCGGACGGCGTCGTCCTCCTCGCCGTGGCCGCCGTGCTCGCGGTGGCCGCGGTCGTCGTCGGCGGGGTGGTCGGGGGTGCTGGTCACGATGCTGGGCCCGTCGCGTAGGGTGTCGGTTGCGGAAGCGCCGCTGCCGTGAACCGGCTCCGTACGGGACCGGGTCGGGGTGGTGGCATCCGGGGACGTCCCCCTGCGACAGCCGCCGTTCTGGCGCGCTGTTGGAGGATATGGCCTGATCCATCCCGGCCTCCACCGGTCTCGACGCCCTTCGCGTTGACCGTGCCAGGCTGTCCCCGTATGCTACAAGTTGCGCTGCGGGCCTGCGCGCCTCGGACGGAGCAGGTCGCGCTCGCATCTGTCGAAGACCCCACGGTCTGCAAGACGGACACCTGTCCTTCAGGATTTCTCATGGGGGTCGGTGCGCCGTGTTCTTGGCTGTCCGGCTTTCGGTGGGAGCGATACGGGCCCTCCGCGTGGCATTACCTACGACTTCATGTCCGTACCGGAGCCCTTTTCCTAATGACGAGCCCCACCGACACCTCTGTCAGCACCACCCCGCAGGTTGCGGTCAACGACATCGGCGACGCGGACGCGTTCCTCGCGGCGATCGACGAGACCATCAAGTACTTCAACGACGGCGACATCGTTGAGGGCGTCATCGTGAAGGTCGACCGTGACGAGGTGCTCCTCGACATCGGTTACAAGACCGAGGGTGTCATCCCGTCCCGCGAGCTCTCGATCAAGCACGACGTCGACCCCCACGAGGTTGTCTCCGTGGGCGACAACATCGAGGCCCTGGTCCTCCAGAAGGAGGACAAGGAGGGTCGTCTCATCCTGTCCAAGAAGCGCGCCCAGTACGAGCGCGCCTGGGGCACGATCGAGAAGATCAAGGAAGAGGACGGCATCGTCACCGGTACCGTCATCGAGGTCGTCAAGGGTGGTCTCATCCTCGACATCGGCCTCCGCGGCTTCCTCCCGGCCTCGCTGGTCGAGATGCGCCGTGTCCGCGACCTCCAGCCGTACGTCGGCAAGGAGCTCGAGGCCAAGATCATCGAGCTGGACAAGAACCGCAACAACGTGGTCCTGTCCCGCCGTGCCTGGCTGGAGCAGACCCAGAGCGAGGTCCGCCAGACCTTCCTCACCACCCTCCAGAAGGGCCAGGTGCGCTCCGGCGTCGTCTCCTCGATCGTCAACTTCGGTGCCTTCGTGGACCTGGGTGGCGTCGACGGCCTGGTGCACGTCTCCGAGCTGTCCTGGAAGCACATCGACCACCCGTCCGAGGTCGTCGAGGTCGGCCAGGAGGTCACCGTCGAGGTCCTCGACGTGGACATGGACCGCGAGCGTGTCTCCCTGTCGCTGAAGGCGACCCAGGAGGACCCGTGGCAGCAGTTCGCCCGGACCCACCAGATCGGCCAGGTCGTCCCCGGCAAGGTCACCAAGCTGGTTCCGTTCGGTGCGTTCGTCCGCGTGGACGAGGGCATCGAGGGCCTGGTCCACATCTCCGAGCTGGCCGAGCGCCACGTCGAGATCCCGGAGCAGGTCGTCCAGGTCGGCGACGAGATCTTCGTCAAGGTCATCGACATCGACCTCGAGCGTCGTCGCATCAGCCTCTCGCTGAAGCAGGCCAACGAGTCCCTCGGTGCCGACCCGGCGTCGGTCGAGTTCGACCCGACCCTGTACGGCATGGCCGCGTCCTACGACGACCAGGGCAACTACATCTACCCGGAGGGCTTCGACCCCGAGGCGAACGACTGGCTGCCCGGCTTCGAGAAGCAGCGCGAGGAGTGGGAGCGGCAGTACGCCGAGGCCCAGGCCCGCTTCGAGCAGCACCAGGCCCAGGTCATCAAGAGCCGTGAGGCCGACGCCGCCGCTGCCGCCGAGGCCGGCGAGGAGGCCCCGGTCTCCGGTGGCGGCTCGTACTCCTCCAGCAGCGACGAGGGCTCCGGCGCTCTCGCTTCGGACGAGGCGCTCGCCGCGCTCCGCGAGAAGCTGGCCGGCGGCCAGAGCTGATCGCAGTGCGCGCAGCCTGAGGGCTGAGCAGTAGTAGGCGGAACCCCCGCCCGGTGTCGACCGGGCGGGGGTTCCGTCTTTGTTGTCCGGTATTTCTTATGTGTCGTTTACGTCACGGGAATTGTGAGATGAGGCTCATCGTCCGTCTATAGGACGAATCGGACTTTGCGCCTACATTGAGGGGAACTGCCCGAAAGGCTCCTTCATGCGCAATCCCCTCGCTGCCGCATCGCCTTCACCCGCCGTCCTGCCCGCGCCCGCCGACCACCGGGTCGGCGGGCGACTCGCAGCCCTCGGCCGGGCGTGCTTCCGCCACCGCCGCTGGGTGCTCGCCTTCTGGGCGTTCGTCCTCGCGGCCGGTGTGCTGATCGGCGGGCGGGTCTTCGAGGGGACGGTCGCCGGCGGCGGCTCCGGCGGCTCCGAGGCCGCCCGCGGCACCGCCGCCGTCCAGGCCGCCGACCCGGTCAAGGGCACCGTCACCGCCGTGGTGGACGGCGCACCGGTCGCCGACGAGAAGGTACGGGCCGCGGTCACCGCCGCCACCGCCGAGATCTCCCGCCTGCCCGGTGTGGTCTCGGTGGCCGACGCGTACTCCGGCGCCCCCGGCATGGCCGCCGCGGACGGCCGGGCGAGCCTGGTCGCCGTACGGATGGCCGACGCCTCGACCCCCGCGCAGCTGGACGCCGTGACCGAGCGCCTCGACGCCGTCGACGCGGCCGGCACCCACGTGACCGTCGGCGGGGACCTCGTGCTGGAGCAGGAGGTCAAGTCGCAGACCGAGAAGGACACCCGCTTCGGCGAGATCGTCACCCTGCCGCTCACCCTGATCGTCATGGTGCTGGTCTTCGGCGGTCTCGCCGCGGCCGGCCTGCCGGGCATCGGCGCGATCGCCTCGGTCGGCGGCGCGCTGCTCGCCATGTTCGGTTTCAGCCGGATCATGGACATCGACACCAGCGTCCTGCCGATCGCCACCGTGCTCGGCCTCGGACTGTCCATCGACTACGCGCTGCTGATGGTGAACCGCTTCCGGGAGGAGCGCGGCCACGGCGCCACCGTCGCGCAGGCCGTGGAGCGCACCGCGGCCACCGCCGGGCGCACCGTCGCCTTTTCCGGCCTGACCGTCGCGGTCGCCCTGTCCGGCCTGTTCGTCTTCACCAGCCCGGTGTTCCGTGCGGTCGGCGTGGCCGGCGTGAGCGTCGTGGTGATCGCGGCCGCGGCCGCCCTCACCCTCGTCCCGGCACTGCTGGGCTTCGTCGGCCGGAGGATCAAGGCGCCGACCGAGCCCGTGCCCGACGAGGGCTTCTTCTCGCGGACGGTGCGGCGCGTCCAGAGGCGCGCGCTGCCGGTGATGCTGATCTGCGTGGCCCTGCTGACCGCCGCCGGCGCACCCTTCCTGGGTGCCCACCCGCGCAGCTCCGGCGCCGACGTGCTGCCCAAGTCCTTCGCCTCCCGGCAGGTCGCCGACACCGTCGCGCAGCGCTTCCCCGACCAGGCCGCCGCCCCGATCACCGTGGTCGTGAAGAGCGACCGGAAGACCGCCCAGGCGTACGCCGACGACGTGGTCGCCGGGCTGCCGGGCGTCGCCGGCGTCCGCGCGGTCACCCCGGTCGGTGACGGCCTCACCACCGTCGACGTGCTGGTGAAGGGCGACCCGCAGGGCGCCCAGGCCAAGAAGGTCGTCGGCGAGCTGCGGGACCACCGCGGCGGGCTCACCACCTACGTCACCGGCGACGCCGCCTCGGTCGCCGACTTCCAGCACGAGGTCGCCACCCGCGGGCCCTGGGCGCTCGGCCTGGTCGCCTTCGGCACCCTGGTGCTGCTGTTCCTGATGACCGGTTCGGTGGTGATGCCGGTCAAGGCGCTGCTGATGAACCTGCTGTCGCTGGGCGCCTCGCTCGGCGCGCTGACCATGGTCTTCCAGCACGGCTGGTTCAGCGGCCTGCTCGGCTTCACCCCCTCGGGCGGGCTGGAGACCTTCGTCCCGGTGCTGGTCTTCGCCTTCGCCTTCGGCCTCTCGATGGACTACGAGGTCTTCCTGCTCTCCCGGATCAAGGAGCTGTACGACCAGGGGCACGGCTGCACCCGGTCCGTCCAGCTCGGACTGCAGCGCAGCGGCAAGATCATCACCTCGGCGGCGCTGCTGATGGTGATCGTCTTCGCCGGGTTCGCCGCCGGGCAGATGCTCATGGTCAAGCAGATGGGCATCGCCCTGGCGGTGGCCGTCGCGGTGGACGCCACCCTGGTGCGGTGCCTGCTGGTACCGGCCGCGATGAGCCTGGCCGGCGAGTTCAACTGGTGGGCGCCCGCGCCGCTGCGCAGGCTGCACCGCAAGATCGGCCTCAGCGAGCACGTGGAGCTGCCGCCGCTCGGCGCACGGGCGGTGCTGCCCGGACAGCGCGCCGAGGCGGAGCAGGTCGAGGCCGAGCAGGTCGCGCTGGCCCGCTGAGCGCGGCCCCGGCGGGGCCGTCCGGTCAGCGGTTGACGCAGGCGTTGCCGAAGCCCGGGGCCAGCCCGGCGGCGACGTCCAGCGGACCGCACGCGGAGGCGGCCCCCGCGGTGCCCAGCAGCAGGCCGCAGACGGCGGCGGCGAGGACCAGGGCGGTGCGGACGGGGGTCATGGGGGCGTCCCTTCAAAGCGCGGATGCGGGCGGTCTGCCCAACGCGAAGGCGGGCCCTGCGGCATGCGCCCGTCCGGGTGAGGGGGTGCGAACCGGGGGTCGGCCCTATTGGTCCGTGCCGCCGCCCTCGGACTGCGCAGTTCTCCCCCGGCCTTCGGCCGGGAGGTGCCCCCACGCGCCCCCGGGGTGAGCCCTCCCTGCGCCCCTGGGTGGTCGCCCTTCACGCCAGGCGGCGCAGGAGGGGGACGGCTTGACGGAGGAGTCGGCGTTCCTCGGGGGTGAGGCGTTCGGTGAGGGCGGTCGCGATGGTGCCCTCGCGGCGGGCGCGCTGGGCGTGCAGCGCGGCGGTGCCGGCCTCGGTGGCGGTGATCATCAGTTTCCGGCCGTCGGTCTCGTGCGGGCGCTGCTCGACCAGGCCGGCCTCGCCGAGCAGGGCGACCGTGCGGGCCATCGACTGGTGCCGCACCCGCTGCAGGGCGGCCAGTTCGCTGGTGGTGCGCGGGCCCTCGCGGACCAGCCAGCCGAGGACGGCGGCCTGGTTCTGCGGCAGTTCGTCGCCGGGGCGGAGGGTACGCACCAGGGTGCCGATGGCGGTGCGCAGCTCGGCGGCCAGCTCCAGGGGGTCGACCTCGTCCATGGGGATCATGCTACCGAGAACTTCCTGCAGCCAAACTGTGCAGCATTGCTGTAATGTTTTCCGCATGCGACTGACGAAGCTCGGACACGCCTGCGTCCGCATCGAACACCAGGGCACCACCGTCGTCATCGACCCCGGAGCGTTCACCGAGGCCGACGCCACCCGCGGCGCGGACGCCGTCCTGATCACCCACGAACACATGGACCACTTCGCCGAGGACCGGCTGCGGGCCGCCGTCGAGGCCGACCCGGGCCTGCGGATCTGGACCAACCGCGCGGTGGCCGCGCAGCTGGAGGGCATCGGTGCGCGGGTCGCCGTGGTCGGCGAGGGCGACGCCTTCGACATCGACGGCCTCGGCGTGAGTGTGCACGGCGAGTGGCACGCCGTCATCCACCCCGACATCCCGCGCGTCGGCAACATCGGCTTCCTGCTCGACGGGCGGCTGTTCCACCCCGGCGACGCGCTGACCCTGCCGCCGCACCCGGTGGACACCCTGCTGCTGCCGATCGCCGGGCCCTGGACCAAGGTCTCGGAGCTGATCGACTACGTCCGGGAGGCCGGCCCGGGGCGGGCGCTGGCGATCCACGAGGCCGTGCTCAGCGACATCGGGCAGATGGTGCACGGCCGGCTGCTCGGCGAGGGCGGGCCGGGGACGGGTGCCGCGTTCGCGCAGCTCGCCGCGGGGGAGCAGCTCGACCTCGGGTGACCCGCGGCGCCGCGGCCGGTCCGGCCGGACTGCCGGAAACCTGTCAATTCGTAAGCGGATTATGTGAGTTGTCGTCATAAACACCCGATTGGCGGTGGTATGTCCGTCTTTGATCCGGAACCCTGTGGGGCCAGGGAGCCGCGGAACCGTCGCGGTTCCACGGGCAAGGAGGACGGATGTCGATCGGGACGAGGGCGGGTGCGGCCGCCGCCGTGGCCTGCGGAGTACTGGCCATGCTCACCGCCGGTGCGGGCGCCGCGTACGCGGACGGCGGCGCCGCCACACCGTTCAAGGGCCGCACCGAGGGCGGCAGTCTGGAGCTGGTGAACGGCGACGTCGTGGCCTGCGCCGGCGTCGGCGAGGTCCGCGTCGTCGACGCCCGGGGCGAGCACGTCCCCGGCGCGCCGGGCACCAGTTTCACCACCGCCGCCGGGACGAAGGTGCTCACCAAGAGCGCCGACACCGTCGAGGTGACCGTCGGCGGCGCCTCCGCCGCCGTCACCTGCGGCCCCGAGCTCTTCCCGACCACCACCGCGTCCGTCCCCAAGGGACCCTCCCTCGCCGGAGGCGGCGGCGGAGTCCTCGGGGCGGACCCGGTCGAGACTGCCGCCGGCGGGGCCCTACTCGCGGCCGGCCTCGCCGGCGGCGCCTTCGTCCTGCGCCGCCGGCACGCCGCCCGGGCCTGACCGGACGGCCGCCGAAGGAGACGCCGACGGTGCGACGACCCCCGACCCGCAGGGCCCGTACGGCCCTCGCCGCGGCCACGGCCGCCGCCACCGTCGGCGCCTGGCTGGTGCACGACGGCACCCGCACCCAGGCCCCGCCCGCACCCGCCGCGGCCGACGCCCGGCCCGCCGCCACACCGACGGCGGCGGCCGGGACGGCCCCGGCCGGGTCGGGACCGGCCGCGATGCCCTTCTCCCTGCCCACCCGGCTGCGCATCCCGGCGATCGGCGTCGACGCCCCCGTCACCGGCGTCGGCCTCGACGCCGCCGGCGGACTCCAGGTGCCGCCCGTCGGCGACCGGAACCTGGCCGGCTGGTACCGGCTCGGCACCGCCCCCGGCGCCGCCGGGAACGCCCTGCTGGTCGGCCACGTCGACACCGAGCGCGGACCCGCCGTCTTCTGGGCGCTCGGCTCGCTGCACCGCGGCAACACCCTCGACGTGCTGCGCGCCGACGGCAGCACCGCCCGCTTCGCGGTCGACACCGTCGAGGTGCTGCCCAAGGCAGGCTTCCCCGCCGACCGGGTCTACCGCGCCACCGCCCGGCCCGAAGTGCGCGTCGTCACCTGCGGCGGCGGCTACACCCGCGCCACGGGCTACCAGGGCAACGTGGTCGTCTCGGCCCACCTGGTGTCGGCCCTGTGACCGGCGCCGGCGCGGTGGCCCGGGAAGGCCCGGTGACCGGCCGTCAGACCGCCGCGACCGGCAGGGCCGCCGGCGTGAACGGGCGGCCGTCCAGCGTCCAGTGCGGGTCCGGCGCGATCTCCAGCGCGGCGTACACGTGCGCCGCCACATCGGTGTGGTGCAGCGGCAGCACCGGCCCGCCCGGCACGATCCCCGGGCCGCAGGCCGCGATCCACGCCGTGCGCTCCAGGTCGGTGCGGCCGCCGTGGCCGCCGCCGTCGAGGTGCCCGTGGTCGGTCACCACGATCACCGTCCACTCCTCCTCGGCGTACCCGGCCCGGCCGCGGACCGCCGCCAGCAGCCGGCCCAGCCGGGCGTCCGCGGTCTCCACCGAACGCCGGTACTCCTCGCCGCAGCCGAGGAAGTGCGCCGTCTCGTCGACCGCACCCAGGTAGACGAACGAGGCCTGCGGATCGTCGTCGCTGCGCCCCAGCACGTACTCGGCCTCGGCGGTCACCCGCTCGTCGCAGACCTCCCACGCCTCCGGGGTGTCCTCCAGCGGAGCGATGTACGCCAGCCGGCCGGGCGCCGCGAACAGCGGGCCGCCGCTGCGGGCCAGGAACAGCGGCTCCCAGCCGCCCGCCGCGAAGGTCCGGCGCCGGTGCACGGCCGCCAGCCGGGTGATGAAGTCCGGGAAGACGTCCAGCCGGTTGCCGCCGAAGTGGTTGCCGAACACGCCGTGCTTGGCCACCCCGACACCGGTCACCACCGTCGCCCAGCACGGCCCGGACATCGTCGGCGTCGCCTCGTCCACCTGCACCGCGGCGAGGAAGCCGGCCCCGGCCACCGCGTCCAGGTGCGGGGTGTGCAGCGACGGCAGCAGGTCGAGCCGGACGCCGTCGATGCCGACGACCAGCACCCGCCTCGGACCGGCGGGCCAGGTGGGGGACATCGGTGCTCCTCTCGGGTGGACGATCCCCGGCACCCTAACCACTCGCGGGCCGGCGAGCTGCCGCTCCGCAGCCCCCGGGGCCGGTATTTCGCCAGGACGCCGCCGGATGTTCGACCCGCGTTCGCCCGGCGGCGACCGGCCGGGGAAGCGGGCGGACGATCCGCGGGGGAGCGCCCTGCGGCCCCGGGTGACCGGGCGGTAGCCTGGGCGCCATGCTGAGGATCGGACTGACGGGCGGGATCGGCGCGGGCAAGAGCGAGGTGTCCCGGCAACTCGCCGCACTCGGCGCGGTCATCGTGGACTCCGACCTGATCGCCCGCGAGGTGGTGGCCCCCGGGACGGACGGACTGCGCGCCGTCGTCGCCGAGTTCGGCCCCGAGGTCCTGCAGCCGGACGGCTCGCTCGACCGGCCCGCCCTCGGCCGGCTCGTCTTCGGCCACCCCGAGCGGCTCGCCGCGCTCAACGCGATCGTCCACCCCCTGGTACGCGCCCGCTCCGCCGAACTCGAGGCCGCCGCCGGACCCGAGGACGTCGTCGTGCACGACGTCCCGCTGCTCGCCGAGAACGGCCTCGCCCCGCTCTACCAGCAGGTCCTGGTCGTCGACGTGCCCGACGGGATCCGGCTGGACCGGCTGGTGCGGCTGCGCGGCATGGCCGCGGACGAGGCCGAGGCCCGGATGGCCGCCCAGGCCACCCGCGAGGACCGGCTCGCCGTCGCCGACATCGTCATCGACAACAGCGGTTCGCTGGAGGACCTCACCGCCCGCGTCCACCAGGTCTGGGAGCAGCTCACCGCCTAGAGTCACGGCCGCGGATCCAGCCGTCGGGCGCGGGCCGCCAGGTGGCGGCGCTCCGGGGCGGCGGTCGACCGGGCCGCGGCCTCGCGGTACGCCTGCGCGGCGGCCTCCCGCTCGCCCAGCAGTTCCAGCAGGTGCGCGCGGGTGGCGAGCACCCGGTGGTGACGGGCCGTCCGCCGGTCCGCGCGGAGCGGCTCCACCAGCGCGAGGCCCGCGGCCGGGCCGTGCACCATCGCCACCGCGACCGCCCGGTTCAGGGTGACCACCGGGTTGGGCCCGAACCGCTCCAACAGCTCGTACAGCACCAGGATCTGCGGCCAGTCGGTGGCCTCCGTGCTCCCCGCCTCCGCGTGCACCGCCGCGATCGCCGCCTGCACCTGGTACGGCCCGACCCGCCCCAGCGGCAGCGTCCGGCTGATCAGCTCGACGCCCTCGGCGACCAGCCGGCCGTCCCACCGGCCGCGGTCCTGCTCCGCCAGCGGCACCAACTCGCCGCCCGCCGTCGTCCGGGCCGGCCGACGGGCGTCGGTGAGCAGCATCAGCGCCAGCAGCCCGGCCGTCTCGGCGTCCTCCGGCACCAGGCGGTGCAGCAGCCGGGTGAGCCGGATCGCCTCCGCCGACAGCTCCGGAGCCGTCAGGTCCGGGCCCGCCGTGGCGGTGTAGCCCTCGTTGAACACCAGGTACAGCACCTGCCGCACCTCGGCCAGCCGCTCGGCGGCCTCCACCCCCTCCGGCAGCGCCAGCGTCCCGCCCGCCGCCCGCACCGCCTGCTTCGCCCGGCTGATCCGCTGCGCCATCGTCGCCTCCGGCACCAGGAACGCCGCGGCGATCTGGGCCGTCGTCAGGCCGCCGACCGCGCGCAGCGTCAACGCGATCCGGCTCGGCGCGGACAACTCCGGCCGGCAGCACAGGAACAGCAGCGCCAGCGAGTCGTCCCGCTCCGACCCCGGGACCTCGTCCGCGGCGTGCGCGAGCAGCGCGGACTGCGGGGTGGCCAGCGCCAGTGCGTCCTCGCGGCGGCGGCGCGCCACCTCGCTGCGGACCTGGTCGACCAGGCGGCGGGAGGCGACCGTCACCAGCCAGGCCCGCGGGCTGTCCGGCACCCCGTCGCGCGGCCACTGCACGGCCGCTGCCAGCAGCGCCTCCTGCACCGCGTCCTCGCAGGTGTCGAAGGTGCCGTGGCGGCGGACGAGCGCGGCCAGGACCTGCGGCGCCAGCTCGCGCAGCAGGCCCTCGACCGCCCCCGACCCACCACTCACCGGAACGCCGGGGACTCGTGCAGGACCGGCCACAGCTCCACCGGGTCGACATCGGCGAACGGCATGTCGGCGGCGATCCGCTGCGCCCGCTCCAGGCTCTCGCAGTCCAGCAGGTAGAAGCTCGCCAGGTACTCCTTGGTCTCCAGGTACGGGCCGTCGGTGACCGCCGGCGCACCGGCCTCGCGGCGGACGAGCTGTGCGGCGGCCGCGTCCGCGAGGCCGTACGCGCCGAGCAGCTCGCCGCTCTCGCGGTACTTCCGGTTGAACGCCTCCTGCTTGGCGATCGCCTCCGGCCACGCCTCGGCCGGGAAGGACTCCCACTTGGCCTGGTTGCCGTAGATCATCGCGACGTACTTCATCTCGGGGTGCCCTCCGTCCGGCGCGCCCCGTGGCGCGCTCTCACCCTTCAGTCGGAGCGGGCCGCCGGTGCCTCGACATCCCGCGACAGGATTCTTTCCGAGATCCTCGGAGGGATCCAGGGACGGCTAAGGTGTGCGCGTGGCAGACGGGGAGCGGCCGGCGCCGCAGCGGCGGGACGCACGGCGCAATCGGGAGGCACTGGCCGCGGCCGCCGCGGCCGTCTTCGCCGAACTCGGCCTCGACGCCCCGCTCGACGTCATCGCCCGCCGCGCCGGAGTCGGCAACGCCACCCTCTACCGGCACTTCCCGACCCGCGAGGACCTGATCGGCGAGGTCTTCCGCCCCGCGGCCGCCGTCCTCGCGGAGGCCGGCGAGGAAGCCCTCGCGGCCGAGGACGCCTGGACGGCCGTCGAAGGCTACTTCACCCGGATCTTCGAACTCGTCGCCACCAGCCGCGGCATCAACGACCTGGTGACGATGGCCATTCCGACCGTCCCGGTGCTCGCCGACATGAGCCACCGCAACGCCGCGACCGTCGGGATCCTGGTCGCCCGGGCGCAGGAACAGGGCACGATGCGGGGCGACGTCGTCGCGACGGACCTGCTGTTCCTGCTCGGGCCGCTGTGCCGGGCGGTGCCCACGGCGGACGGCCTGCGGCCGGGGCTGTGGCGGCGCCACCTCGCCCTGCTGCTGGACGGCTTCCGCGCCCCTGCCGCCCACCCGCTCCCCGAACCGCCGATCGGAGACGACCGGCTCGACCAGCTCTTCGCAGACCTCTGGGAAGCCTGACGGGGAGCTCTCACCCGGGGACGCGGGGAGGGCTCATCCCGGGGGCGGGGAACTGCGGAGGATCACCCAGGGGCGCGTGGGGGCACCTCCCGGCCGAAGGCTGGGGGAGAACTGCGCAATCCGAGGGTGGTCACAGCGACTATCAGGGCAGGCCCCTGGTTCGTACGACGGCCCGCATCCGAATTGCGCAGTTCTCCCCCAGCCTTCGGCCGGGAGGTGCCCCCACGCGCCCCTGGGTGCCCCTTTCAGATGCGGTGGAGGACTTCGCCGGCGGGTTCGCGGGCGGCTCGGAGGGCGGGGAGGGCGGCTGCGGCTGCCGCGGTGAGGACGGCTGCGGTGACCAGGGTGGTCAGGGCGGCCGCGGAGGGCGGATGGGCGAGTCCGGCGCCGACGCCGGTCGCGGCGCCCTGGGCGTCGATCAGGGCGAGGGCGAGCGGTACGCCGAGGGCGGCGCCGAGCAGGCCGCCGAGGAGGGCGACGGTGGCACAGCGGGTGACGACGAGGGCCATCGCCTGCCGCGGGGTGAGGCCGATGGTGCGCAGCAGGGCGAGGTCGCGGCGGTGGGCGCGCAGCGCGACCGCGGCGACGGTGAGGAGTTCGGCGAGGGTGATGAGGGCGAGCAGGGCGACCAGGCCGACGACGGCGGCGCGGACGGTGGCGAGTCCGGCGAAGGGTGCGGTGGTGGGCCGGACGTCGAGGCGGCCGGGGAAGGCGGCGGCGAGGGCGGCGGAGACCCGGTCGGCGTCGGCGCCGGGCCGGAGGGTGAGCGTCCAGTAGTCGGGCCGGGGGTCGGTGGTGGTGGCGTCGGCGAGGGTGTCGAGGCCGGTGGAGACGATGCGTCCGCCGCGGTCGGGTTCGACGACGCGGCCGACGACGTGCAGGATCCGCGGGGTGCCGTCGGTGGTGACGCGGGCCCACTGGCCGACCCGGATGCCGAGGAGGTCGAGGGCGCCCTGTCCGGCGACGGCTTCGCCGGTGGCACGGACGGGCCGGCCCTCGACGACGTCGAACGGGTAGGGGCGGTCGGTGGTGCCGAGGGCGCGCAGGGTGACGGTGGCGGACTGGCCGGGGGCGAGGGCCTCGCGGTCGGCGCCGGGGTGGACGCCGGAGACGGCGGGGTCGGCGGCGAGGGCGGCGGGCAGCGGGTCGTCCGGTCCGGCGGCGCGGACGGTGAGGGCGGTGGCCGAGCCGGCGGTGGCGGTGCGGCCGAGTCCGTCGAGGGTGGACCAGGCGGTGAGGGCGAGGGTGCAGGCGAGGACGGGGACGGCGATCCGCAGGGCGGCGGTGGCGGTGCGGCCGCGGCTGCGGACGGCGCCGCGCACCCCGAGGACGAGGGCGGGCGGCAGCCGGCGCAGCAGGACGAGCCGGGCGGGGCGGGGCGGCCGCTCCTGGGCGGGTTCGCCCTCGGCGGGCGGCACGGCGGGGATCCGGGCGGCCCGCAGGGCGGGCAGGGCGGAGGCGGCGGCGACGGTGACCAGGCAGGCGGGGGCGGCGAGCAGGGCGAGCGGTCCGCTGCCGAAGACGGCGCGGGCGAGTGCCCAGGGGGTGGCGGTGACGCCGGGGTCGGGGGCGAGGGCGGGCAGCAGGGCGGCTGCGGCGAGGGCGCCGGCGCCGCCGATCAGCAGTCCGGCGGCGGCGAGCAGCAGGTGCTGGGCGACGAACATCCGGGCGATGCCGGCGGGGGTGAAGCCGAGGGCCTTGAGGGTGGAGATGTCGCCGAGGCGGGAGCTGATCCGGCCGGTGGCGGCGCCGGCGACGGCGAGGGCCGCGGCGGCGAGGGCGGCGAGGCCGCACAGGCCGAGCAGCAGGCCGGCGGGTCGGCTCTCGCGTTCGTGGGAGTCGCGGGCGTCGGTCCAGGTGGCGACGCGGGTGACGTCGCCGCCGAGGGTGGTGACGGCGCGCTGGGCGGTGTAGTCGGCGTCGGCGGGGTGGGCGAGGCGCAGGCCGACGGCGTGGCCGCGCAGGGCGGCGGAGGGCTGCACGGTGTCGAGGGTGCCGGGCAGCACCCAGGCGAGTCCGGGCCGCAGGTCGGGGTAGCGGGCGCGGTCGGGGCTGTCGGCGATGCCGAGGACGGTGAGGGTGTGGCTGCGCCCGTCGGGCCCGCGCAGGGTGAGCCGGTCGCCGGGGCGGGCCCAGGCGGCGGAGGCGAGGGAGTGTTCCAGGACGATGCCGTCGGGGCGGGCGGCGTCGAGCCGGCCGCCGGCGACGGGCAGCGGGGCGGAGACGGGGGGCGGGCCGGGGTCGGTGGCGCGCAGCGAGAGCGGCAGTTCGGGTCCGGTGACGGGCCGCCCGTTGCGGCCGGTGAGGGTGGCGGCGGTGGTGTCGTACGGTCCGCCGACGGCGGTGATGCCGGGCAGCCTGGCGAGGGCGGTGTCGGCGTGGTCGGTGCGGGTTTCGATCCACACGTGGGCGCCGTCGGCGCGGGCGAACTGCCGCTGCCAGGGTCCGGTGACGTTGTTGAGCAGGGCGCCGGCGAGCAGCAGCGCGGCGGAGACGCCGGCGGTGGCGAGCACGACGAGCAGCGCGGGCAGCCGGTGGGAGGCGAGGTCCGCGCGGATCCAGCGGAGGGCGGCGCGCACGGGCTCAGCCGCCGAGGTCGAGGACGTCGCGGACGCCGCGGGCGGGCGGGGCGTCGTCGATCCGGGTGTCGTCGGTGATCAGGCCGTCGAAGAGGCTGACCACGCGGTCGGCGCTGCCGGCGACCCGGGCGTCGTGGGTGACGAGGACGATGGTGCGGCCCTTGGCGTGGTGGCGGGTGAGCAGGGCGAGGACCTCGCGGGCGCTGCGGCTGTCGAGGCTGCCGGTCGGCTCGTCGGCGAAGAGCAGGTCGGGGTCGTTGACGAGGGCGCGGGCGAGAGCGGCGCGCTGGCGTTCGCCGCCGGAGAGGTCGCCGGGGGCGGCGTCGGCGCGGTCGGCGAGGCCGAGGTCGGCGAGGAGTTCCTCGCGGCGTTCGCGGGCGGTGCGGGCGCTGTGGCCGGCGAGCAGGGCGGGCAGTTCGACGTTGTCGGCGACGGTGAGGTCGGAGACCAGGTTGCCGGTCTGGAAGACGATGCCGATCCGGCGGCGGCGCAGCACGGCCCAGTCGGCCTCGCGGAGGGTGTCGACGCGCCGGCCGTCGAGGTGGATCTCGCCGGCGTCGGGGCGGCGAAGTCCGGCGAGCAGGTGCAGCAGGGTGGACTTGCCGGCGCCGGAGGGGCCGGTGACGGCGACGAATTCGCCGCGTCCGACGGTGAGGTCGACGCCCCGGACGGCCTTGACCTCGGCGCCGCCGCGGGCGGCCCGGTGGGTCTTGACGAGTCCGGTGGCGCGCAACACCGGGACGGCGGTGTCCTGGCCTGTCACGTGAGCTCCTCCTGGCATCTCTCCAGCCAGTCGAGGTCGGCCTGCAGGTGCAGGACGGCGCCCTCGATGAGCAACTGGGAGACCTGGTTGCCGCGTTCCTCGGCGGCCATCCGGTTCAGGCCGCGCATGACGTTGAGATAGTGCCGGCGCTGGTTGTTGATCAGCGTCAGCCGGTCGGCCAGCTGCGTCTCGGGGGCCAGCACGAGTTTGAGGAAGAACTCGTCGCGGACCCGCGGTCCCTCGGAGGGCTGGCTGAGCCACGTGGCCACCTCCTGGCGGCCGGTGTCGGTGATGGCGTAGACGCGCTTGTCGGGTTTGCCGTCCTGCGCGACGTCCTGGCCTTCGATGAGGCCGGCCTTCTCCAGACGTCCGAGGGTGACGTAGACCTGGCCGATGTTCGCACGAGGGTACGCCGCGCCGAAGGTCTGCTCAAGGGCCTGCTTCAGCTCGTAGCCGTGCGCCGGCTCCTTGGCGAGCAGCGCGAGCAGCGGTAGCCGCACTCGGACCCTCCCCTCCCTTCGTTCGCCCGGGCATACTCTGTCGTCATTGGCTTGTCGTCCGCGACGCGGCCCGGCTGGTTCGGCCCGGTCACACGGTACGCGAGGCGGGCGGTCCCGCCCATCGGCGGGCGGAGTGGAGGTCGGTACGGTGCGCCGTCGGAGTCTGGGGAAGTTGGCGGGGGCGCTGGCCGGC
The DNA here is from genome assembly GCF_040683455.1 of Kitasatospora sp. NPDC093679. Lineage (NCBI taxonomy): Bacteria > Bacillati > Actinomycetota > Actinomycetes > Kitasatosporales > Streptomycetaceae > Kitasatospora > Kitasatospora sp. NPDC093679. The sequence continues at coordinate 224,437 of NZ_JBFBDW010000004.1, read as the reverse complement.
GTGCTGCTGGCGGGCGGCTGCTCGCTGCCCGAGGACCCCGACGATCCGGACGCGTCCGGCACCGGGCCGGTCACCCTGGTCACCGGCCGGGACCGGGCCGGCTACCTGCAGGGACTGCTGGACAGCTGGAACACCGGGCACCCCGGCGAGCGGGCGACGCTGGTGGAGCTGCCGGACGCGGCGGACGAGGTCCGGGCGCAGCTGGCGGAGGGCCTGGCCCGCGGCAGCGACCGCTTCGACGTGGTCAACCTGGACGTGGTGTGGACGGCCGAGTTCGCCGAGAAGGGCTGGATCGCGCCGCTGGACGCCGGGATGGCACCGGCCGGTCTGCTGCCGTCGGCGGTCGGCACCGGGCGGTGGCGGAACCGGCTGCACGCGGTGCCGTTCACCACCAACGTCGGGCTGCTGTACTACCGCAGTGACGTGCTGGCCGCGGAGGGCGTGCAGCCGCCGCGCACCTGGGCGGAGCTGGAGCGGCTCGCCCGCGAGGTGGCGCCACGGCACGGCCTGGACGGCTACGCGGGTCAGCTGCTGCCGTACGAGGGGCTGACGGTGAACGTCGCGGAGGCGGTCGGCTCGGCGGGCGGGCGGCTGCTGGACGACCGCGGCGCGGTGGCGGTGGACACTCCGCAGGCCCGCGCGGGACTGGAGTTCCTGGCGCGCGGGCTGCGGGAGGGCTGGATCCCGCGGGCGGCGCTCGGCTACCGCGAGGAGGAGTCCCGGCAGGCGTTCCAGGACGGCCGGCTGCTGTTCCTGCGCTGCTGGCCGTACGTGTACCCGCAGGCCCAGGGGCCGGGTTCGGCGGTGGCCGGGAAGTTCGGCGTGGTGCCGCTGCCCGGCCCGGACGGTCCGGGCACCTCGGTGCTCGGCGGCTCCGACCTGGCGGTCAACTCCCGCTCCCGGCACGGGCGGACGGCCCGGGACCTGATCCGCTTCCTGACCGGCCGGGACGTGCAGCGCCGGGTGCTCACCGAGGGCGGTCTGCCGCCGGTGCGGGCGGACCTGTACACCGACCCGGAGCTGGTGCGGCGCCACCCCTACCTGCCGGTGGTGCGGCAGGCCCTGGAGGGCGCGGTGCGCCGGCCGGCCTCGCCGGAGTACCAGCAGGTGAGCCTCGCGGTGAGCGCGGCGGCGTACGAGGCGCTGCTCGGCCGCAGCAGCACGGACGAGGCGGTGGCGCGGATGGCCGCGGACCTGAAGTCGATCTCCGGCTGACCTCCGGGAGTAGCCCGCCAGGGGCTCGGATACTTACTTGTTAAGTATCCGAGCCCCTTCTTTTGTGCGCGTTTGATGAGCTCTGTCCGCATATAGTCAGTGAATCCGCTCTGGACGGCACCTGTCGAGCTACCTAACATGCATGTATCCCCGCGGCCCGGACGGCGCATGCGGGACCCTGTGCGACCTCTGCGGCGCTGCCCCGCCGTGTCCTTCCTGAAGGTGACGAATGCTCACGTCCCCCACCCCGGGCGATCCACCGGCCGTGCCCGCCCGCGCCCTGCTCACCGCCCCGCCGGCGGTCGGCCCCGACCGCCCCTGGTGGCGGGACGCGGTCGTCTACCAGGTCTACCTGCGCAGCTTCCAGGACTCCGACGGTGACGGCATCGGCGACCTGGCCGGCGTCCGCGCCCGACTCCCGTACCTCAAGCGCCTCGGCGTGGACGGCGTCTGGCTCAACCCGTTCTACGCCTCCCCGCAGCACGACCACGGCTACGACGTCGCCGACCACTGCGCCGTCGACCCGCTGTTCGGCACCCTCGACGACTTCGACCTGCTCGCCGAGGACTGCCGGCTGCTGGGCCTGCGGCTGATCCTCGACATCGTGCCCAACCACTGCTCCCGCGAGCACCCGTGGTTCGAGGCCGCGCTGCGCGCCGCACCCGGCAGCCCCGAGCGGGCGTTCTTCCACTTCGCCGACGGCCGCGGCGAGAGCGGCGAACTGCCGCCCAACAACTGGCGGGCGATGTTCGGCGGCCCCGCCTGGACACGGATCCGCGAGGCCGACGGCAGCTGGGGCCAGTGGTACCTGCACCTGTTCACCCCCGAGCAACCCGACCTCAACTGGCGCCGCCCCGAAGTCGCTTCGGAGTTCGAGCGGATCCTGCGCTTCTGGCTCGACCGCGGTGCCGACGGCTTCCGGATCGACGTCGCCGCCGGCCTGTTCAAGCACCCCGACCTGCCCGACTCGCCCGACCCGGAGGCCGACGAGCGCACCCGCGACTCGGTCAACCCGCTCGCCTGGAACCAGCCCGAGGTGCACGGCATCTGGCGCCGCTGGCGCGCCGTCTGCGAGGAGTACACCGCCCGCGACGGCCGGCAGCGCCTGCTCGTCGGCGAGGCCTCCGTACCCACCGCCGCCGAACAGGCCGCCTACCTGCGCCCCGACGAACTCCACCAGGCGTTCTTCTTCCACCTGCTGCACGCCCCCTGGGACGCCGCCCACTGGCACCGGGTCATCGACGCCGCCGTGCACGACATCGCCGCCACCGGATCCACCGTCACCTGGGTGCTCAACAACCACGACCAGGTCCGCACCACCAGCCGCTTCGGCGCCACCGACCCGCTGGCCGGCGCCGCCCGCGCCCGCGCCGCCGCCCTGCTGATGCTCGCCCTGCCCGGCGCCGCCTACCTCTACCAGGGCGAGGAACTCGGCCTCCCCGAGGTCGACGACCTGCCCGACGAGGTGCTCACCGACCCGATCTACCACCGCACCGGCAGCCGCACCGGCATCCGGGACGGCTGCCGCATCCCGATGCCCTGGTCCGGGCACGAGCCGCCGTTCGGCTTCGCCCCCGACGGCGGCAAGGAGCCCTGGCTGCCGCAGCCCGCCCACTTCGCCGCGCACACCGCCGAACGCGCACTCGCCGACACCGGCTCCGCCTGGCACCTCTACCGCGAGGCACTGCACCTGCGGCGCGTCCTGCCGCAGCTCGGCGAGGGCACCCTGCGCTGGATCGACACCCCGCCCGGCGTGCTCGCCTTCGTCCGCGGCGACGGCCTGCTGTGCGCCGTCAACTTCGGCGACGAGCCGGCCCTCGCCCCCGTCGACGGCGAACCGCTGCTCGCCAGCGGCCCCTGCCCGCCCTGCACCCTCCCCGCCGGCACCGCCGCCTGGTGGACGGCCGGCGCGGCCACGCTCTGACGCTCCGTCGAAACCGCTCGTCAACACCGTTCTGCGGTAACCCTGAACCGGCCGCGCGCCCACACCCGCGGCCCGGCCGCCCCGGACGACTCCGGCGCGGCGGCCACCGGCCCGCCCCGCGACACCCTCCCGCCCACGGGGCGGGCCACCCCGAGACGTCCGCGCGACCTGCCTCCCCGCGCGGCACAGGCCGCCCCTCCATCCGCGGCCGCGCCCGCTCCACCGACCACCGCGCCACGCATCCGCGGCCCGGCGGGGCGGGCACCCCACGGCACTCCTCCACCGGCAACCGGCCGCCCACGGCCGGCCCCACCCCCGAACGGCACCCGGCCCCGGCCGGGACCGCCGACCGAGAGGACACCACCCATGCGATCCCTGCGAGCGGCCGTCGCCCTGACGGCCACCCTCGGCCTGGCCGCCACGGCCACCGCCTGCGGCAGCGGCGGCACCGCCGCCGGCACCGCGGCCGACAAGGCCTCCGCCAAGCCCCTCGACGGACAGACCGTCAGCGTCGCCGCCGCCTGGACGGGCGTCGAGCAGAAGAACTTCCAGAAGGTGCTGGACGCCTTCACCGCGAAGACCGGCGCCAGGACCGTCTACATCTCCACCGGCGACAACGTCTCCACCCTGGTCGGCAGCAAGATCGAGGGCGGCGACCCGCCGGACGTCGTGATGATGCCGCAGCTCGGCGTCCTCCAGCAGTTCGCCCGCAAGGGCTGGCTGGAGCCGCTCGCCCCCGCCGTCGCCGACAGCCTGCACCGCGACTTCGCCAAGATCTGGGCCGACTACGGCACCGTCGACGGCAAGCTCTACGGCCTGTACTTCAAGGCCGCCCACAAGTCCACCGTCTGGTACAGCCCCGCCGCCCTGGACACCGCCGGCGTCAAGCCGCCCACCACCTTCGACCAGCTGCTCGCCGCCGGCCACGCCGTCTCCGACAGCGGACTGCCCGCCTTCTCCGTCGCCGGCGAGGCCGGCTGGCCGCTCACCGACTGGTTCGAGAACATCTACCTCTCCCAGGCCGGCCCGGAGAACTACGACAAGCTGGCCAAGCACCGGATCCCCTGGACCGACCCGACCGTGGTCGCCGCCCTCACCACCCTCGGCAAGGTCTTCGGTGACCCGCAGCTCGTCGCCGGCGGCGGCAAGGGCGCCCTGCAGACCGACTTCCCCGAGTCCGTCCAGGCCGTGTTCGGCGACAAGCCGACCGCCGCGATGGTCTACGAGGGCGACTTCGTCGGCGCCGTCGTCTCCGGCGAGCTCAAGAAGAAGGTCGGCGAGGACGCGAAGTTCTTCCCCTTCCCGGCCGTCGGCACCGGCAAGGCGCCGGTGGTCGGCGGCGGCGACGCGGCCGTCGTCCTCAAAGACGCCAAGCACAAGGACGCCGCCCAGCAGCTGCTGCAGTTCCTCGCGGGCCCCGAGGCCGGCGAGGTCTGGGCCGGCGCCGGCGGCTTCCTCTCGCCCAACAAGGCCGTCAAGCCCGCCGCCTACCCCGACGACACCACCCGGCAGACCGCCGAGTCGCTGATCGCCGCCGCCGACGGCTTCCGCTTCGACCTCTCCGACCAGGCCCCCGCCGCCTTCGGCGGCACCCAGGGCAGCGGCGAGTGGAAGCTCCTCCAGGACTTCCTGGCGAACCCGTCCGACGTCAACGGCACCGCCCAGCGGCTGGAAGCCGCCGCGGCCGCCGCGTACAAGGGCTGACGTCCCCATGAGGACGCCCACCCGACCCCGGAGCTCCGGCGCCGCCCTGCGGCGCCGGGGCCCGGCCCCCCTCTTCCTGCTGCCCGCCCTCGCCCTGCTCGGCGCACTGGTGCTGTACCCCATCGGCTGGTCCGTGGTCCGCAGCCTCTACGACGCGCCGGGCACCGGCTTCGTCGGGCTCGGCAACTACCGCACCGCGTTCACCGACGACGCCACCCTCACCGCGCTGCGCAACAGCGCGATCTGGGTCGCCGTCGCGCCCGCGCTGGTCACCGGCCTCGGCCTGGTCTTCGCCGTGCTCACCGAGAAGGTCCGCTGGGGCACCGCCTTCCGGCTGCTGGTGTTCATGCCGATGGCGATCTCCTTCCTCGCCGCCGGCATCACCTTCCGGCTGGTCTACGAGCAGGACCCGGCCCGCGGCGTGCTGAACGCCGCCGCGGTCGCCGTCCACGACACCTTCGACCCCGACCCCTCCTACCCCGGCGCCCGGCCCCGCCCCGGCGGGCCCGCCGCAGCCGCCGACGGCGCGGTGCGCGCCGCCCCGGCCGCACCCGGCAGCGCCGTCGCCGTGCCGCTCGTCGGACTCAAGCCCGCCACCCTGCCCGCCGCGGCGAAGCCCGCGGCCGCACCGGCGGCAGGCGACGGCGTGCACGGCACCGTCTGGCTCGACGTCACCCCCGGCGGCGGCACCCCCGGCACGGTCGACCCCGGCGAGCGCGGCCTGCCCGGCGTCACCGTCCGCCTGCTCGACGGGCAGCGGCAGGTCGCGACCGCGACCACCGCCGCCGACGGCTCCTTCGCCTTCCCCGGGCACCCGGGCGGCACCGTCGAACTGCCCGCGTCGAACTTCGCCGCCCCCTACCGCGGCCTCGCCTGGCTCGGCCCCGGCCTGGTCACCCCGGCGATCGTCGGCGCCTACCTGTGGATCTGGGCCGGTTTCGCGATGGTCGTCATCGCCGGCGGCCTCGCCAACCTGCCGCGGGAGACCCTGGAGGCCGCCCGGATGGACGGCGCGGGGGAGTGGCAGATCTTCCGCCGGATCACCGTGCCGCAGCTCGCCCCCGTGCTCGGTGTCGTCCTGGTGACCATGGTCATCAACGTGATGAAGATCTTCGACCTGGTCTTCGTCGTCGCCCCCGGCCCCGTCCAGCAGGACGCCGGCGTGCTCGCGCTGCGCCTGTGGCTGGTCTCCTTCGGCGGCGGCAACGACCAGGGCCTCGGCAGCGCCCTCGGCGTGCTCCTGCTGCTGCTCGTGGTGCCCGCCATGGTCCTCAACGTCCGCCGCTTCCGCAGGAGCACCCGATGACCCAGCTGCTCACCCGGCCCGCCCCCGGCAGCACCGCCGGGTCCACCCGGCCGCGGCCCCGCCTCGCCGCCCGGATCGCCGCCCGCACCCGCGGCGGCGCCGTCCAGGCGGTGCTGCTCGTCGCCGCCGCGCTCTGGCTGATGCCCACCGTCGGCCTGCTGCTCACCTCGCTGCGGCCCAAGGAGGACAGCGCCGCCTCCGGCTGGTGGACGGTGCTCGCCCACCCCGCCCGGCTCACCCTCGACAACTACACCGCCCTGCTCGGCGGCGGCGAGGTGCTCGGCGCGTTCTGGAACACCGTGCTGATCTCGGTGCCCGCCACCGCGCTCACCGTCGCGCTCGCGGCGCTCGCCGGCTACGCCTTCGCCTGGCTCGATTTCCCCGGCCGGGACTGGCTGTTCCTGGTCGTCGTCTGCCTGCTGGTGGTGCCCGTGCAGATCGGTCTCGTGCCGGTCGCCCGGCTGCTCGGCGCGGTCGGCCTGTTCGGCACCGTCCCCGGTGTGGTGCTGTTCCACGTCGCCTACGGCCTGCCGTTCGCCGTCTTCCTGCTGCGCAACCAGTTCCTGGAGATCCCGCAGGAGATCATGGAGGCCGCCCGGATCGACGGCTGCGGCGAGTGGCGGGTCTTCCGCCGGCTCGCGCTGCCGCTCGCGCTGCCCGCCCTCGCCTCACTGGCGATCTTCCAGTTCCTCTGGGTCTGGAACGACATGCTGGTGGCGCTGGTCTTCGCGGGCAGCGACTCGCAGCCGCTCACCGTCCTGCTGCAGTCCCAGATGCGGCAGTTCGGCAGCAACCTGGACGTGCTCGCCCCCGGCGCCTTCCTGTCGCTGCTGGTGCCGGTCGCCGTCTTCTTCTCCTGCCAGCGCTACTTCGTGCAGGGCGCGATGGCCGGATCCGTCAAGTAGCCGCCGAACGGCGCCCGTTCCCCCGGAACCTTCGGCGGGGGACGGGCGCCGGCGGGCGGCGACGGTGCGGGCGGCTCAGGGCTTGCGGCCCACGCCCGCCCAGATGCCCACCTCGGCGTCGGTCGCCGAGGGCGCGGCGTCCGGCCGCCACAGCGGGGCCGTCACCAGGCCGGGCTCCAGCAGCTCCAGCCCGTCGAAGAACCTCAGCACCTGCTCCTTGGTGCGCATGCTCAGCTGTGCGGTGGCGTTGCGGTAGATCGCCGGGCCCTTCTCGGCCTCGGACGCCGGCACGAAGTCCCCGGTGCCGTGCGAGAGCGCCAGGTGGCTGCCCGGCGGCAGCGCGTCGACCAGCGTCCGCACGATGCCGTACGGGTCGTCGGCGTCGTCCACGAAGTGCAGCACCGCGAACAGCAGCAGCGCCACCGGCCGCCCCAGGTCCAGCAGTTCGCGCACCTGCGGGTCGGCCAGGATCTTCTCCGGGTCGCGCAGGTCGGCCTGGGTGACGGTCACCGTGCCGCGGCTGGAGCCGGCCAGCAGCGCCCGGCTGTGCACCAGCACGATCGGGTCGTTGTCCACGTACGCCACCCGGGCGTCCGGGTGCACCAGCTGCGCGGTCTGGTGGGTGTTGCCCGCGGTCGGGATGCCGGTGCCGATGTCGAGGAACTGCCGCACCCCGGCCTCGGCCAGGTGGCGCACCGCCCGCTGCAGGAACGCCCGGTTGGCCAGCGCGCTGAGCCGCACCAGCGGACTCAGCGCGAGCACCTTCTCGGCCGCCTCCCGGTCCGCCGGGAAGTTGTCCTTGCCGCCCAGGTAGTAGTCGTACATGCGGGCCGGGTGCGGGACCTCCGGGCGCAGGTCCACCGGTGCGTGCGGTTCGCCGCTGTCGGACATCCAGTCCAGCGATATGTCCTGATGCTCGGTCATGACCCATCTCCCCGCAGCCGTTCGACTCTCACCGGGGCAGCATAGACGGGCGGCAGGTGCCTCCAGCGGCCGAACGCCCGATCCGGTCGGGCCGTCGCGGCGGTGGTGCGTACCGGGAGCGACGCGCCGTCAGGCCCCCTCGGCCGCGTCCCGCACCGGGGTGTCGCCCAGCAGGTACCGCGCGCCCGGGCCGGCCGCCGCCGCCCGGTCGTCCGCGTTGTACAGCGCACAGCGCGACAGCGACAGGCAGCCGCAGCCGATGCAGCCGGTCAACTTTCGCTTCAGCAGCTGGAGTTCCTCGATCTGCCGGTCGATCCGCTCGTGCCAGGTGGCAGCCACCTCGCCCCACTCGACGGTGCTCGGCGCCCGGTCCTCGGGCAGCCGGTCCAGGGCGGTGCGGGCCTCCTCCAGCGAGAGGCCGACCCGCTGCGCCGCCCGGACGAAGGCGACCCGCCGCAGGGTGGCCCGGGCGTAGCGGCGCTGGTTGCCGGCCGTCCGCTCGGCGTGGATCAGCCCCATCCGCTCGTAGTAGCGCAGCGCGGAGGTGGCGAGGCCGCTGCGGGCGGAGAGCTGGCCGATGGTCAGCAGGTCGTGGCGGGTCGGTCCCATGCGGCCGAGGATAGCCGCTTGACCTGAAGTCGACTTCAACTTGCACGCTGGTCGGCATGACCACCGCAACCACCGGCCGGCGGCCGTACGGCTTCGCCGACCTGCCCGCCCTGATGGCCCTGATGACCGGCGACGAGAAGCACGGCCCCGCCGCCACCTCCACCCTGGACGCCCTCTGGGTGCTCTACGACCGCGTGCTGCGGGTCGCGCCCGACACCGCCGACGACCCGGCCCGCGACCGCTTCCTGCTCTCCAAGGGCCACGGCCCGATGGCCTACTACGCCGTCCTCACCGCCAAGGGCTTCCTCGACGAGGCCGTCCTGCCGGGCTTCGGCGGCTACCACTCCCCGCTCGGCCACCACCCGGACCGGCTGCTGGTGCCCGGCGCCGAGATCGCCTCCGGCTCGCTCGGCCACGGCCTGCCGCTCGCCGCCGGCACCGCGCTCGGCCTGCGCGCCCAGGGCCTGACCGACCCGGCGGTCTGGGTGCTGGTGGGCGACGCCGAACTGGACGAGGGCAGCAACCACGAGGCGATCGCCTTCGCCGGCGCCGTCGGCCTGGACCGGCTGCACACCGTGGTGATCGACAACTCCTCCGCCACCCACGGCCGGCGCGGCGGCATCGAGGCCCGCTTCGCCGCCGAGGGCTGGTCCACCGCCACCGTGGACGGCCGCGACCACGAGGCCCTGCACGCCGCGTTCACCGCCCCGCACCCCGGCCGCCCGCACGCCGTCGTCGCCCGCGTCGAACCCAAGTACTGAACCCGGGAACCGAACCCGAGAACCCGACCCGAGCCCCGGACACCTCCGCCCCCGAGAAAGGCCCCTGCCATGGAGACCATGCGCGAGCGCTTCGCCGCCGTCACCACCGAACTCCTCGACCACGACCCGCGGCTCGCCCTGGTGCTCGCCGACATCGGCGCCGACTCCTTCCGCCCGGCCGCCGCCCGCCACCCCGACCGGGTGGTCAACGTCGGCATCCGCGAGCAACTGCAGATCGGCGTCACCGCCGGACTCGCCCTCACCGGACTGCGCCCGATCGCCCACACCTTCGCCAGCTTCCTGATCGAACGGCCCTGGGAGCAGGTCAAGCTCGACCTCGTCCACCAGGGCGTCGGCGCCGTGCTGGTCAGCGCCGCCGGCTCGTACGACTGGCCGGCCGGCGGCCGCACCCACATGGCGCCCGGGGACGTCGCCCTGCTGGACACCCTGCCCGGCTGGACGGTCCACGTGCCCGGCCACCCGGACGAGGCCGAGACCCTGCTGCGGCACGCCGCCGCCGACGGCGACGGCCTGGTCTACCTGCGGCTCTCCGCCCACCGCAACGACACCGCCCGCCCGGTCGAACCCGGCCGGCTGCTGCCCGTCCGCACCGGCCGCCGCGGCACGGTCGTCGCCGTCGGCCCGATGCTCGACGCCGTCCTGGCGGCCACCGAGGGCCTCGACCTCACCGTGCTGTACGCGGCCACCGTCCGCCCCTTCGACGCCGCCGGACTGCGGGCCGCCGCCGGCGACCGGCCCGACGTCGTCCTCGTCGAGCCCTACCTCGCCGGCACCTCCGCCGGCGTCGCCCACGAGGCCCTCGCCGACCTGCCGCACCGCGTCCTCGGCCTCGGCGTCCCGCGCGAGGAACACCGCCACTACGGCTCGATCCCCGAGCACCTCGCCGCCTACGGCCTCGACGCGGCCGGCCTGCGCACCCGGATCACCGCCTTCCTCCGCTGAACGGGCCGGGCCCTGATAACTTCGCGGGCGAAGGGGGATGCCATGAACACGCAGCACCGCACACCGCTGGACGTCCGCTGGATCCACGGATCGACGTCCTCGAAGCACAACACCGACCCCGACCTGCAGGTCCACCGGGTCGACGAAGCGACCTACATCCTGCGGCAGAACAAGGCCGTCCACTACGAGGCGCCGTTCCTGTACCTGCTGTTCGGCACCGAACGCGCCGTGCTGATCGACACCGGCGCCACGGCCGACCCGGCGCACCTGCCGCTGCGCCGCACCGTCGACGAGCTGATCGAGAGCCGCAGCCCGGGCCTGCCGCTGCTGGTGCTGCACAGCCACGGGCACGGCGACCACACGGCGGGCGACGGCCAGTTCGCGGACCGGCCGGACACCGAGCTGGTGCCGGCCGCCGAGGCGCTCGCCTGGTTCGGCTTCGAGGGCGAGGAGAGCCGGGAGCTGGACCTCGGCGGACGGGTGCTGGAGTGCCTCGCCACCCCCGGCCACCACGCGGCCTCGGTCACCTACCACGACCCGCGGACGGGCTTCCTGCTCACCGGCGACACCGTCTACCCGGGCCGGCTGTACGTCAACGACTGGCCGGCCTTCGTGCGCACCGTCGACCGCCTGGTGGAGTTCACCGCCACCCACGAGGTCACCCACGTGCTCGGCTGCCACATCGAGATGACCACCGAACCGGGCACCGACTACCCGCTCGGCTGGACCTTCCAGCCGGACGAGCCCCCGCTGGAGCTCTCCGTCGCCGACCTGCACGAGCTGCAGGCCGCCTGCCGCGAGATCGGCGACCGCCCGGGCCGCCACCCGTACAAGCGCTTCGTCGTCTGCAAGCCGGACTGACGCGACGCTCCGGCCGACGCCCTAGCCGACCCGGACCACCGCCGTGGACTCCGGGGCGAGGTGCACGGAGCCGTCGGACTCGGGCCAGCAGTCGCCGTACAGGGCCAGGGTCCGGGTGTAGGGGGCGTCCAGGGCGATCCGCTGCGGGGCGTCGGTGCCGAGGTGGACGACCACCCGGAACGGGCCGCGGTGCACGACCAGCCACCGTGCGGCGGCGTCGTGGTCGACCCGGACGGCGCCGAGGTCCGGATCGGTGAGTTCGGGGTGGGTACGGCGCAGCCGGATCAGGCGCCGGTACCAGTCGAGCAGGCCGGCGTGCGGCTCCTGGACGCGTTCGGCCCAGGTGAGGGTGGAGCCGAGCACGGTGGAGCGGGCCTGCGGGTCGGGCACGTCCTCGGGCTGCCAGCCGTGCGCGGCGAACTCCCGCCGCCTGCCCTGCCGGACGGCCTCGGCGAGGGCCGGGTCGGTGTGGTCGGTGAAGTACTGCCAGGGGGTGCTCGCCCCCCACTCCTCGCCCATGAACAGCATCGGGGTGAACGGCGAGGTGAGGACCAGCGCCGCACCGGCGGCCAGCCGCCCGGGGGAGAGGGTCGCCGAGAGCCGGTCGCCGGCCGCCCGGTTGCCGATCTGGTCGTGGGTCTGGGCGTAGCCGAGCAGCCGGTGCCCGTACGCGGTGGGGAACGGCCGGCCGTGCGAGCGGCCGCGGAAGGACGACCAGCTGCCGTCGTGGAAGAAGCCGCGGGTCAGTGCCTTGGCGCAGGCCGCGTACGGGTCGGCCGCGAAGTCGGCGTAGTAACCGCCGGACTCGCCGGTCAGCAGGGTGTGCAGGGCGTGGTGGAAGTCGTCGCTCCACTGGGCGGTGAGGCCGAGGCCGCCGGCCTGCCGGGGGGCGGTGGTGCGCGGGTCGTTGAGGTCGGACTCGGCGACCAGGAACAGCGGGCGCCCGGTGGCGTCCGCCAGTTTCTCGACCTCGACGGCGAGTTCCTCCAGGAAGTGCAGCGCCCGGTCGTCGGCGAGGGCGTGCACCGCGTCCAGCCGCAGCCCGTCGATCCGGTAGTCCCGCAGCCAGGCGAGCGCGCTGCCGATCAGGTAGCGCCGCACCTCGTCGGAGCCGGGCGCGTCCAGGTTGACGGCCGAGCCCCAGGGCGTGTGGTGCCGGTCGGTGAAGTAGGGCCCGTACACCGGGAGGTAGTTGCCGGACGGGCCGAGGTGGTTGTGCACCACGTCGAGGACCACGCCCAGGCCCTTGCGGTGCGCCGCGTCGACGAAGCGCTTCAGGCCGTCCGGGCCGCCGTACGGCTCGTGCACCGCCCAGAGGGACACCCCGTCGTAGCCCCAGCCGTACCGGCCGGGGAACGGGCAGACCGGCATCAGCTCGACGAAGTCCACGCCCAGGTCGACGAGGTGGTCGAGCCGTTCGGCCGCGGCCTCGAAGGTCCCGGCGGGGGTGAAGGTGCCCACGTGCAGCTCGTACAGCACGCTGCCGGGCAGCGGGCGGCCCCGCCACGGGGTGTCGGACCAGCGGAAGGCGGCGTGGTCGACGGCCCGGCTCAGCCCGTCCGGGCCGTCCGGCTGCCGGGGGGAGCGCGGGTCGGGCAGCGCCCGGCCGCCGTCCAGCCGGAAGCCGTAGTCGCCGCCCGGCGCCTCGCCCTGCCACCAGCCGCTCGTCCCGTCGCCCTCGCGGGCCATCGGGTGAGGCCGTCCGTCGACCTCGACCTCCACCATGTCCGCCTCGGGTGCCCATACGCGGTACGTGGTCAACGGCCCTCCGTGAGCAGTGCGACCGGGTGGCGCTCCAGCAGCCAGGAGACCGGCAGCGGGCCGGCCTCGTAGTGCCGCCCGGTCAGTTCGTCCGTCCAACGGCCCTCGGGCAGCTCCAGCACGGTGTCGCCCCAGCCGCCGGCCCGCTGCAGGCCGTACGGCAGCCGGGTCACCGCGGTGATCACCCGCGGGCCGCGGAAGAAGGCGAGCAGGTGCGCCGCCGTCCGGCCGGTGGCCTCCAGCGGCCGGTACGGGCCGAGCGGCACGTCGCGCCGCAGGTGCAGGGCGGTGGTGGTGAGGTGGAGCTTCTCGCGGGCGAGGTCCGCGCCGCGGTCGGCCGCCGAGTCGGTCAGCCGCACCGCCAGCGCCCCGAGGTCCACCGGCGCCCGGTTGTCCGGGTCGACCAGCGTGTGCAGCGGCTCCTCGCTGCCCTGGTACAGGTCCGGCACCCCGGGCACGGTCAGGTGCAGCAGCGCCGAGGCGAGGGTGTTGGACCGCGCGTACGGGGCGAGCAGCTGCACGAAGCCGGCGATCCGGGGGCAGAGCCCGGCGTTGGCGAGCGCTCCGCGCGCGTACGCCGTCAGCAGCCGTTCGAAGGTCTCGTCGGGGACCGTCCAGGAGGTGCGCAGCTTCGCCTCCCGGGCGGACTTCAGCACCACCTGGACGAGCCGCTCCTCGTCGATCGGCCAGGCCGCGATCAGGGTCTGCCACAGCAGCCAGGCGGTGTTGCGGTCCGGGCAGGGCCCGGCGGCGGCCGTCCAGGCCGCGCACTCGGCGGCCCAGGCGTCGGGCAGCTCGGCGAGCACGGCGAGCCGGGCCCGGGCGTCCGCGCTGCGCTTGGTGTCGTGGGTGGAGAGCACCGTCATCCCGGTGGGCCAATCCCGCTCCTGGTCGGCGCACCAGCGGTGGAAGGCGCCCGGGCCGAGGCCGGGCCGGCCGGGGTCGCCGCCGACCTCGTTCAGCGAGACCAGCGCGTTCCAGCGGTAGAAGGCGGTGTCCTCCACGCCCTTGGCGGCCACCGCGGAGGTGGTCTGGGCGAACCGGCGGCAGAACTCGTCCTTCTCCGGGCTGCGGCCGAGCCGGCCGAGTGCCAGGTCGCGCAGCAGCCGGTCCGCGGTGCCCTCGGCGCCGCCCGCCAGGTGCGCGACGGCCTCCGGCGGGGGCTCCTCGCCGGGCACCACGTACGGCCGGTACACCGGGTGCTCGGTGAGCAGGGCGCACAGGGCGTCCCGCAGCGCGGGCCGCGGGTGGTCGGCGAGGGCGCTGTCGGCGGCGCCGATCCGTTGCACCAGCCGCAGCAGCCGGTCCACCTCGGCCGCGAGCTCGCCGTCCGGGACGGTGAGCTCGGCGCGGCCGCGCAGCGCGGCCTCGGCCGCGGTCGTCCGGTCGGCGACGTCCCGCTGGTAGGCGGCGACCAGCCGCTCGGCACCGGCGTGGTCGGTGAGCACCCCGTCGATCCGGCGCAGCGCGTCGTAGCCGGTGGTGCCGGCGCACGGCCAGTCCGCGGGCAGCCGCTCGTCGCCGATGAGGATCTTCTCCACCACGGTGTACGCCCCGCCGGTGGCCTCGGCGAGCCGCCGCAGGTAGCCGCGCGGGTCGGCGAGGCCGTCGGGGTGGTCCACCCGGAAGCCGTCGAGCACGCCCTCGCCGTGCAGCCGCAGCAGCACCTCGTGGGTGGCCCGGAACACCTCCGGGACCTCGACCCGCACCGCGATCAGGTCGTTGATCGCGAAGAACCGCCGGTAGTTCAGCTCGCTGCTGGCCAGCCGCCACCAGGCCAGCCGGTACCACTGGCGGTCGAGGAGGTCGGGCAGCGGCAGGTGCGCGGTGCCGGGACGCAGCGGGAAGGCGTGGTCGTGGTAGCGCAGCACCTCGCCGTCCACCACCAGCTGGTCCCGTACCGCGCCGATCCGGTCGCCGAGCAGCGGCAGCAGCAGCCGGCCGCGGCCGGGCGCGTCGGAGGGGCCGGGCTGCGCCGTCCAGTCGATGTCGAACCAGGTGGCGTAGCGGGAGTCGGGGCCGTCCCGGAGCACCTGCCAGAGCGGCTGGTTGAGCTGCTCGGGGACGGGAAGAGCCATGTGGTTGGGCACCACGTCGGCGATCAGCCGCAGCTCGTGCCGGTGGGCCTCGTCCGCCAGGGCGCGCAGCGCCGCCTCACCGCCGAGCTGTTCGCTGATCCGGCTGTGGTCGACCGTGTCGTAGCCGTGCGTGGAGCCGGGGACGGCCTCCAGCAGCGGGGACAGGTGCAGGTGGGAGACGCCGAGTGCGGCCAGGTACGGCACGGCGCGGGCGGCGTCGCGCAGGGTGAAGCCCGGCTGGAGCTGGAGCCGGTAACTGGCCGTCGGTGGGTGTGCGGCGGCGGACGTCATGGGGTGATCCCTACCCTGGCCCGGGCGCGGCTATGGCCCGGGTGGCACGAATGGCCCACCCGGGCCGTCCCTCGCGCCCCGGCCGTCACGCGGGTCGCTGCAGCACCATCAGCGAGCGGTCGGTGAGCCAGAGCGAGTCGCCGGCCTTGACCCGGGTGCCCGTCCCGCGGGCGGGCAGCACGGGCTGCGCGGTGTCGACGACCAGCTGCCAGGCCTCGCCGTGCCCGGCCGGGACGGTGAACTCCAGCGGCTCGGAGTGCGCGTTGAACAGCAGCAGGAAGGAGTCGTCGACGATCTTGCCGCCGCGGCGGTCCGGTTCGGAGATGGCGTTGCCGTTGAGGAAGACCGTCAGCGACTTCGCGTAGCTGGTCTTCCAGTCCTGGTCGGTCATCTCCTCGCCGCCGGGGGTGAACCAGGCGATGTCGGTGAGGTCGTCGTGGGTGCCGGATACCGGCCGGCCGTGGAAGAAGCGGCGGCGGCGGAAGACCGGGTGGTCGCGGCGCAGCCAGATCATGCCCTGGGTGAACTCCAGCAGCTGCGCGGCGGCGCCGCCCTTCGGCCAGTCGACCCAGGTGAGCTCGTTGTCCTGGCAGTAGGCGTTGTTGTTGCCCTGCTGGGTGCGGCCGAACTCGTCGCCGTGCGCGAGCATCGGCACGCCCTGGGAGAGCATCAGGGTGGCGATGAAGTTGCGCTGCTGGCGGGCTCTGAGCTCCAGCACCGCCTCGTCCTCCGTCTCGCCCTCGGCGCCGCAGTTCCACGAGCGGTTGTGCGACTCGCCGTCCCGGTTGCCCTCGTGGTTGGCCTCGTTGTGCTTCTCGTTGTAGGAGACCAGGTCGCGCAGGGTGAAGCCGTCGTGGCAGGTGACGAAGTTGATCGAGGCGATCGGCCGGCGGCCGTCGTCCTGGTAGAGGTCGGAGGAGCCCGTCAGCCGGGAGCCGAACTCGGCCAGGGCGGCGTTCTCGCCGCGCCACAGGTCGCGGACGGTGTCCCGGTACATGCCGTTCCACTCCGTCCACAGCGGCGGGAAGTTGCCGACCTGGTAACCGCCCTCGCCCAGGTCCCACGGCTCGGCGATCAGCTTGGCCTGCGAGACCACCGGGTCCTGCTGGACGAGGTCGAAGAACGAGGACAGCCGGTCGACCTCGTGGAACTGCCGGGCCAGCGTCGCCGCGAGGTCGAACCGGAAGCCGTCCACGTGCATCTCGGTGACCCAGTACCGCAGCGAATCCATGATCATCTGGAGGACGTGCGGACTGCGCATCAGCAGGCTGTTGCCGGTGCCGGTGGTGTCCTCGTAGAACCGGCGGTCCTTCGCCAGCCGGTAGTACGAGGCGTTGTCCAGGCCGCGGAAGGAGAGCGTCGGGCCCAGGTGGTTGCCCTCCGCGGTGTGGTTGTAGACCACGTCGAGGATCACCTCGATCCCCGCCGCGTGCAGCGCCTTCACCATCGACTTGAACTCCTGCACCTGCTGCCCGCGGTCCCCCGTCGAGGAGTACGAGGCGTGCGGCGCGAAGAAGCCGATGGTGTTGTAGCCCCAGTAGTTCGACAGCCCCAGGTCCCGCAGCCGGTGGTCCCGGACGAACTGGTGCACCGGCATCAGCTCGATCGCGGTGACGCCCAGCTTCGCCAGGTGCTCGATCAGCGCCGGGTGCGCCAGCGCCGCGTAGGTGCCGCGGATCTCCTCCGGGATGTCCGGGTGCAGCCGGGTCAGCCCCTTCACGTGGGCCTCGTACAGCACCGTCCGGTGGTAGTCGGTGCGCGGCGGCCGGTCGGTGCCCCAGTCGAAGTAGGGGTTGATCACCACCGAGTGCATGGTGTGCGGCGCCGAGTCCAGGTCGTTGCGGCGCTCCGGCGCGCCGAAGTGGTAGCCGTAGACCGACTCGTCCCAGTCGATGTCCCCGCTCATCGCCTTGGCGTACGGGTCCAGCAGCAGCTTGGCGCTGTTGTGCCGCTGCCCCAGCCCCGGGTTGTACGGGCCGTGCACCCGGAAGCCGTACCGCCGGCCCGGCTGGACCCCCGGCAGGTAGGCGTGCCGCACGAAGGCGTCCGTCTCCCGCAGCTCGATCGCCGTCTCCGAGCCGTCCTCCTCCAGCAGGCACAGCTCGATCCGGTCGGCGCTCTCCGAGAACACCGCGAAGTTGGTTCCGGCCCCGTCGTACGTGGCGCCGAGCGGGTAGGGCTGCCCTGGCCAGACCTGCATGAGGGACCTCAACTTCCTTGCTCCGTGGGGGAACTGGCGCTCCCTCGGATCTGCCCGGGGACGGGCCCCGGCATGTGCGGACCGCCCTCGGCGTGACGCACGGCACACGTGCGGCACATGTCGCATACTCCCCAACCCCCGCCCGCCGACCGAACCCATTCACCTGTTGTTCGCCCGAACGGGTGTCCGTGGCGCGAAAACCCGGCGCTCGGGCCACCGCCCGCCCTCCCCTCGAATTGTTGTGCCGTCAACAGGCTGCGTCCCGCCCTGAGGGCGCAGTACCCTTGATCGTCCGGCGGCGCGCACCGCCGGCCCATGCGGAGACAGGCTCTGTCAAGGCCGCCATGGTGGAGACGCTGTCAGTGGACGGTCCGGCGCTCGCGACGAGCGGCGGCCGAGAGGTGAGGTAGCGCATGGGGTTCCCCGCCGACGGCCGGGGCGACGGCCTCGACGGGCCGGAGCCGGGCCGCAGCGAGGCGCCGACCGTCGTCATCCGCTCCAGCCCTCCCGGCCGGCCCGCCGGACCGGCCCCCGGCGACGGCACCCCGCTCGGCTGGACCGCCCTCGAATGGGAGCACGCCTACCGCCGCGTCCGCCTCACCGGCCGCGCCTACGTCTGGCTCAACCTGGTCGAACAGCGCCTGCGCGCCCTCGTCGACGAGGCGCTGCGCCCCGTCTACGCCCCCGCCCACGGCGAGGACTGGGTCACCGCCGCCGCCGGACCGGTCGGCGAGGAGTGGGTGCTGCGGGCCGGCGCCGTCCGCGAGGTCAGCCGCCGCAAGGGCTACCTGCTCGACCCGGCCGACGACGACCCGCTGGTCTTCCTCACCCTGCCGCAGCTGCGCGAACTCATGGTCCAGCACTGGCCCTGCTTCGAGCCGTACGTCCTCGACCGCCGCGAGGTCGAACTCGCCCTCGACGAACTCGAGGTGGCCCGGCACGTCGTCTCCCGCAACCGCAGCCTCTCGCAGACCGTCCTCGACCAGACCGAGCGGGCCGCCGCCCGGCTGCTCAGCCTGCTCGACGGCGGCGCGGGCGGCGTCCCCGCCGACGTCGTCGAGGAACTCGTCGCCGGCCGCTACGCCGACGTCGTCGCCGTGCACGCCGACCGGGTCCGCCTGCAGCGCGAACTCCCCGTCGAGGACCTGCTCGACGGCGCCCGCCGGCTCGACGCCGTCGGCATCGGCCTCGGCATGCTCTGCCAGAACTACACCGGCAAGCGCCTGGTCCGGCTGGCCGGCGAGGGCTGCCGGGTCCGCCTGCTCTTCCTCAACCCGGCCAGCAGCGCGGTACGGCGGCGCGAGCGCGAACTCGGCCTCGGCCGGGGCGAACTCGGGCGCTCCGTCGAGATGAACATCATGCACGTGCGGCGGGTCCGGGCCAGGCTGCGGGACCCGGGCGGCTTCGAGATCCGGGTCTTCGACGAGATGCCCCGCTTCACCGCCTACCTGGTCGAGGGCCCCCGGGTGAGCGGCCAGACCGGCGGCCGCCGCCGCTCCGGCGACGTCGGCGTCGTCCAGCCCTACCTGCGGCGCGCCCGCGGCATCGAGTCGCCCGCCATCGTGCTGCGCGGCGGCGCGGGCCAGGAGCCCGGCGGCACCGAGCCCGGGCTGCTGGAGGTCTACCGCGAGGAGTTCGAGGGCAGCTGGGCCGACTCCCGCGCGGTGTCCTGACGGCCCGCCGCCGGCGGCGGGCCGACCCGTCGGTGCGGCCGGTCGGCGGATCGGGGGGGTCGTCCGGGGTGCGGGCCGGGGTGGTGCACCGCAGCGTTGGAGCGTGTGCGAAGCGGCCGTGACGGCCGGCTGCCGCGCTCCCCCCACCGCAGTTCGACACCGGAGCCCCGATGACCGAGCCCACCGCTGCCGCCCCCGCCCGCCGCAGCTTCGTCAAGGCGACCCTCGCCGCCGGCGCCGCCGTCGCCGTCGGACCGGTCCTCACCGGCGGGCCCGCCGCCGCCGCGGCAGCCCCGGCAGCCGTGGAACGGGACGCCGTCCCCTTCCACGGCCCGCACCAGGCCGGCGTCACCACGCCCGCCCAGCGCTTCGCCGCCTTCCTCGCCGCCGAGGTCACCGCCCCCGACCGGCCGGCCCTGGAGCAGCTGATGCGCTCGCTGACCGACCGCATCCGCTTCCTGACCGCCGGCGGCACCCCCGCGCCGGCCGCCGCCGGTGAGCCGCCGTCCGACACCTGCCTGCTCGGCACGGACGTCCCCGCCGACGGACTGACCGTCACCGTCGGCGTCGGCGCCTCGCTCTTCGACGACCGGTTCGGCCTCGCGGCCGCCCGCCCGCTGCGCCTGACCCCGATGCCGGCCTTCCCCGGCGACGACCTCGGCCCGGAGCTGCACGGCGACCTGTCGCTGCAGATCTGCGCCGACAACCGGGACACCGTGCTGCACGCCCTGCGCGACCTGACCCGGCACACCCGCGGCGCGCTGCGCCCGCTCTGGCGGATCGACGGGTTCCAGAACCCGGCCCGGCCGGACGGCGCGCAGCGCAACCTGCAGGGTTTCAAGGACGGCATCGCCAACCCCGACACCGGCTCGGACCGGGTGATGGACAGCCTGGTCTGGGTCGCCGCGGACGGCGGCGAACCGGCCTGGGCGGCGGGCGGCACCTACCAGGTGCTGCGGATCATCCGGATGCGGGTCGAGCCCTGGGACGCCCTGCCGGTGGCCGACCAGGAACGGATCGTCGGCCGGCACCGGGACAGCGGCGCGCCGCTCGGCGGCACCGCAGAGCAGGACGGCCCGGCGTACGGCAAGGACCCGTCCGGTGCGGTGATCGCCCTCGACGCGCACATCCGGCTCGCCAACCCGCGCACCGCCGCCACCGCCGACTCGCGGATCCTGCGCCGCGGCTACAACTACGACCGCGGCGTCGACGGGGCCGGCGACCTCGACATGGGGCTGGTGTTCTGCTGCTACCAGCAGGACGTCGCCCGGCAGTTCGAGGCCGTGCAGCAGCGGCTGAACGGCGAGCCGCTGGCCGCCTTCCTCGCGCCCACCGGCGGCGGCTACTTCTTCGTGCTGCCCGGCGTGCCGGACGAGAGCGGCTGGCTCGGCAGCGGCCTGCTCGGCACCGCCTGACGCACCGCCCGACCCGTCCGCCGGAGCGCCGCCGGGCCGCCCCGCCGCACCCCCGACGGCCCCGCCGGGCGACCCGACCGGCGGGGCTGTCACTGGTGCGGGCGATGATGGTCCCCGTCACGGCAGGAGCGACGGAAGGAGCGCCGGATGACGACCCGGAGGGGGACGCCGACCGCACCCGCCCACCACGGCCACCGCACGGCCGGGGGCCCGCGATGAGCTGGCTGGCCGCCGGCCTGCTGGCCTTCGACCTGGAGACCACCGGCACCGACATCGAGAACGACCGGATCGTCACCGCGGCCCTCGTCCGGCTGGAGCCGGACGGCACCGTCTCGCGGGAGCAGCACTGGCTGGTCGACCCGGGCATACCGATCCCGGCCCAGGCCACCGCGATCCACGGCATCGGCACCGCGCAGGCGCGGGAGCGCGGGGTGGCCGCGGCCGGCGCCGTCGAGGAGATCACCCGGGCCATAGCGGAGGCCCTCGGCTCCGGCACCCCGCTGGTCATCATGAACGCGCGCTACGACCTGTCGCTGCTCGACCGCGAGTGCCGCCGACACGGCGTCAGCCCGCTCTCCGCGCGGCTCGGCGGCACGCCCGCGCCGGTCATCGACCCGCTGGTGCTCGACAAGCACGCCGACCGCTACCGCCGCGGCAAGCGCAACCTGCAGGCGCTCTGCGAGCACTACGGGGTGGTGCTGGACGGCGCGCACCAGGCCGGGGCCGACGCGGTGGCCGCGGCCCGGGTGGCCCGCCGGCTCGGCGAGGCCTTCCCCGCGGTCGGCGGCGTCACGCCGGCCGATCTGCACGCGCTCCAGGTGCGGGCCGCCGCGGAGCAGGCCGCCTCGTTCCAGCAGTACCTGCGCCGCACCTCGGACCCGCAGGCCACGATCGAGCCGGCCTGGCCCGTGGTGCCCTGGCCCGCCGCGGCCGCGGCGGGCTGACGGCGGCGGGCTCGCCGCGGCCCGGTCCGTCCGTCCCGGCCCCGGATCAGCCGCCGGCCGGGAAGTCGAAGGTGTAGCCCTGCGCGACCAGCCAGGGCAGGAGCTGGCGCAGCGCCTCGATCGTCTGGCTGCGGTCGCCGCCGCCGTCGTGCATCAGCACCACCCCGCCGGGGCGCAGGTGCTGCTGGACGTTGGCGACGATCGCGGGGACACCGGGCCTGGCCCAGTCCCGCGGGTCGACCGACCAGCCGAGCGAGCGCATGCCGTGGTCGGCCGCGATCTGCTCGTTCTCGGCGGTGAAGTCGCCGCCGGGGGCCCGGAACCACGGCACCTCGGCGCCCGGACCGGCGGCCCGCAGGATGGTCTGCTTGGCGTCGGCGATCTCGTGCACCTGCCGGTCGTGGCTGAGGCCGTGCAGCGGCTGCGGGTGGTCGACGGTGTGGTCGCACAGCCGGTGACCCCCGGCGAGGACCAGGCGCACGGCCGCCGGGTCGCGGTCGACCTCGTTGCCGACCATGCAGAAGGTCGCCTTGGCGTGGTACTGCGCCAGCAGGTCGAGGATCGGACGGGTGGCCGGGCCCGGGCCGTCGTCGAAGGTGAGCGCCACGGTGCGGCCGCCGCTCGCGGTGGACCGCAGCACCTGGTGGCTGCGGGTCGGGCTGCCGCTCGGCGTGTGGCCGGACGGGCTCGCGGAGGCGCTGGGCGCGGAGGGGGCCGCGCTGCCGCTGCCGGGCGCGGCGGTGGTCGGTGCCGCGGTGGTGGCGGAGGCGCTCGCCGAGGGCGGCGCGGAGCGCTGCGCCGGGACGGTCGGGGTGGCGGGGCTCGCGGTGGCGGACGGCGAGCCGCCGGTGGCGGCGGTGTCGCGCGGGGTGACGGCGGCGGCGGTGGTGCGCGCTCCGTCGGCGCTCGCGGTGCGTGCATGGGTGGCCGAACCGCAGGCGGCGATCACGGTGGGGGCGAGCAGCGCGGCGAGGCCGAGGCCGAGGGTGCGACGGGATCGGGGGCTGGGCATCCGCATGGTGACGACTCCTGACGTCGTACCGGCCACCCCGGGTGGGGGCGTGTGCCGGGGACGACGTCAGGCGCGGACCGCCGGTTCCGTCGTCGTGTACGAACGGACCCGGTTGTCGGGTCTCAGAACGGATACCAGCGTACGGAGGCCGACCCGTTGCGCAAGGAGTCCACCCGGCGGCGGAACTCGGCCGCCGCGGCGGGGTTGCCGGGGACGTGCTGGGCGACCCAGGAGGCGCTCGCCGTCTCCCGCGCACCGCGCAGCACCGCGAATCCGTCCCAGTCCCGGACGTCCCAGCCGTAGGCCGCGGTGAAGGCCCGGTACTCCTCCTCCGGCACCCCGTACCGGTCCTGACTGAGCGCCAGGACGACGAGGTCGTGCTCGCGCAGGTCGTGGCCGGCGTTCTCCAGGTCGAGCAGGACGGGCCCCCCGGGGCCGACGTGGACGTTGCGGGGGAGGGCGTCGCCGTGCACCGGGCCGGGGGTGAGGTGGGGGGTGAGCGCGGCCGCGGCCGTGACGAAGCTCTCCTTCCGGGCGCGCAGGAAGGCGGTGTCGGCCGGGTCGACGTGACCGGCCGCGGCGGCGAGCCATCCGTCGACCGGGGCGAGCAGGTCGCGCGGGCCGAGCGGCAGGCCCTCGGGGGCGGGCAGTGCGTGCAGGGCGCGCAGCAGCGGCGCGAGGTCGGCCGTCCGCGCCGGGCGGACGGGGGCGGGCAGCCGGTGCCAGAAGGTCACCGGGTGTCCGCAGGCGGTCACGGGCTCGGGGTGCCGGGGCCGGACGACCGGGATGCCGGCGGCGTCCAGCCAGGCGGCGACGGCCAGTTCGCGGGCGGCCCGGGGGAGCAGCGCGGGGTTGCGGCCGACCTTGGCGACGAGTGCGGGGGAGCCGAGGTCGAACACGGCGTTCTCACCGAGGGCGAGCAGCCGGGCGCCGTCCGGTGCGGGCAGTCCGGCGGTGCGGCAGGCGCCGGCCAGCAGGGTGCGGGCGCGGGCTTCGTCGAAGGCGGTCACGGCGGGCTCCTCGGTGCGGTCCGGACCATCCTGGCGCACGGCGGCCGGGCCCCGCGTGCTGCGGGGCCCGGCCGTGGGGCGGTGGTGCTCCGATGGTCAGACCCGGGCGCCGCCGGCGGACTGGCCGTCCGGCAGGTGCAGGCCGGCCGGGGCGGGGGCGGCCGGGGTGACCGGCGGGAAGGACTCGCCGTGCGAGAGGTTCGGCAGCCAGTTCAGCCAGCGCGGCAGGTACCAGTTGCGCTCGCCGAGCAGGCTCATCACGGCGGGCAGCAGCACCGCGCGGATCACGGTGGCGTCGATCAGCACCGCGACGGCGAGGCCGGCGCCCATCTGCTTCATCGACTGCATGGACAGCGTGCCGAAGACCGCGAACACCCCGACCATGATCACTGCGGCGCTGGTGACCACGCCGGCGGTGGAGCGGATGCCGTAGGAGACGGCGGCCCGGGTGGCCAGGCCCCGGTCGTGCGCCTCCTTGATCCGGGAGACCACGAACACGTGGTAGTCCATGCTCAGGCCGAAGAGGATCACGAACAGGAACAGCGGCACCCAGGACTCCACCGCGCCGACCCCGGCGGTGCCGAACAGCGAGGCGCCGACGCCGTGCTGGAAGACCAGGGCGAGCACGCCGTACGCGGCGCCGACCGAGAGCAGGTTGAGCACCACCGCGGTGAGCGCGATGCCGAGCGAGCGGAACGAGCAGAGCATCAGCAGGAAGGCGAAGGCGACGACGAAGCCGAAGACCGGGAGCATCGAGCGGGACATCTGCTCGTTGAAGTCGTGCGAGCCCGCGGTGCTGCCCGTGACCGGGGCCTCGGTTCCGGGCACTTTGAGCACCGTGTTCGCCACCACGTCGCCCCGCAGCGCCTCCAGGGCCTCGGTGCTGGCGGTGTCGTTGCCGGTGCCGACGAGCGGGATGTCGACCAGGGCGACGTTCTGCGCGCCGTGCACCGTCACCCGGATCGGCTCGTGCATCTTGCCGGTGGCCAGCGCCCGGGTCCGGAGGTCGGCGAGGGCCTGCTTCATCTCGGGGGAGTCGACGGCGCGGGCCTTGACGACGACCGTGGCGGGGGCGGGGCTGCCGGGGAAGGCCTTCTCGATCCGCTGCGAGGTGGCGACCAGGGCGTTGCCCTCGGGCAGCTGCTGCTGGAAGGTCAGGTTGGCGGTGTGCATGGTGAGCAGCGGCGCGGCGAGGCCGAGCAGCAGGCCGCCGGCGAGGACGGTGGCGGCGAGCGGCCGGTTCAGCACCGGGGTGAGCAGGGCGTTCCAGACCCGGCCGCCGGCGGCGGCGTCGCTGCGGCGGAGCTTGTGCAGCAGCGGGAGGCGGCCCTTGTCGACCCGGTCGCCGAGCATCGACAGCAGCGCGGGCAGCACGGTGAGCGAGCCGAGCACGGCGGTGATCACCACGACGATGGTGGCGAAGGACATCGCCTGGAAGTCGGCGATGCCGGTGAGGAAGAGGCCGGCCATGGCGACGACCACGGTCACGCCGGAGACCAGCACGGCCCGGCCGGAGGTGGCGGCGGCGACCTGGAGCGCGGTGGCGGCGTCGCGTCCGGCGGCCCGCTCCTCGCGCTCGCGGCGCAGGTAGAACAGGCAGTAGTCGACGCCGACGGCCAGGCCGACGAGCAGCATCACCGAGCTGGCGTCGTCACTGGTGTGCAGCAGGCCGCTGGAGAGGGCGACCAGGCCGCCGGCGGCGATGAAGGCGGTGAGCGCGAGGACGACCGGCAGCACGGCGGCGACCAGGGCGCCGAAGGCGATCAGCAGGATGCCCAGCGCCAGCGGGACGGCCGTCCACTCGGCGCGCTGGAAGTCGTTCTTGAACTGGTCCTGGAACCACTTGCCGGAGCTGGCCTCGCCGAACTCCTCGACGGTGAGGTCCTTGTGCTTCGCCTGCACCCCGGCGACCGCGTCCAGCACGGCCGGCACGTTCTCGACGGCCTTCTCGCGGTCCTCCCCGGCCACGGTGAACTGCAGCAGCGCGGAGTGCCGGTCGGCCGAGACGGCGCCGGTCTCGTACGGGCTGCGCAGGTCGGCGGCCTTGCCGGTGGCCCGCACCGCGGCGGCGGCCTCGTCGACGACGGCGCGGAAGGCCGGGTCGTCGGCGGTCAGCGCGGCGCTCTGGACGAGCACGGTCTCGCCGGCCGGGGTCTTGATGCCGGCCTCGTCGAGGATCTTCGCGGCGCGGGCGACCTCGCCCGGCATCATCTCGGAGTCGGTGACCTTGGTGCTGCCGTGGAGGCCGCCGAGGAAGGCGGCCAGGACGACGAACAGGAGCCAGCCGAACACCGCCGTCTTGCGGTGTCCGGCGCTCCACGCGCCCATGGCGGCGGCGAGGCCGAGCTTGGGTGTCACGGATCCCCCAGGGAGAGCGGCGGGTGCGGTCCGCCGGAGCTTGGTGCCGGTGTTCCCGGCTGCTGGAACGACCCTAGGAAGCGGGGAGTTGACGGAGTATCCGGCTGGCGGGTGAGTCGACCCTGGGTCTGCCCGGAGGGCCGGGGTGGGGTTTTCCCCACCCCGCGCTCCTCCTCGGGGTCGGTCTTCGGCTCCACCCTGAGGGGGAGGCGGATCCGCCCGGAGCAGGAGGTGCACGGCGCGGGCGCAGGTCAGGATGGTCCGGGGAGGCAGCCGGTACCCCCTAGGGGTGCCCGCCGCGGGCGGGGTTACCTGCCGACCGGCTAGTGGCATCGCATAGGATGCCTCCACACGTACTTGCCTGCCGACCGGCTAGGGATTCCTCCCGGGCCGGTCCTGCCGTTGCCCGGTTTCCGTCCCCCGAGGGCTGCGGTGAACCATGCCCAGGAGGCATCACGAGCATGTTCCACCGAATCGGAGACTTCGTCGTCAGGCGGGCCTGGTGGGTGATCGGAGCGTGGCTGATCGCGGCCGTCGCGATCATCTCCACCGCTCCGACGATCACCGCGCAGACCGACGAGAGCGCCTTCCTCCCGAAGCACTACGAGTCGATCCAGGCCGCCGAGCTGCAGGCGAAGGCCTTCCCGGCGAACTTCTCGCCGGGCGCCTACGCGCTGTTCGAGCGCACCGACGGCGGCAAGCTGACCGAGGCCGACAAGGCCACCGCCGAGAAGGTCGTCAAGGGCCTCGCCGACAAGCACATCGAGTCCGTCGAGACCGTCCTGCCGGTCGGCAAGACCTACGCCCCGGACGGCACCTTCGGCATGTCGATGATCGCCATCGACAAGAAGGTCATGCAGAAGCCCGAGGCCGCGGACGCCGCCAAGGCGCTGCGCGAGGCGGGCACCGAGCTGACCGCCGGCACCCCGGTCAAGATGCTGCTCGGCGGCCCGGCCGCGAGCATCCTCGACCAGCAGGACTCCTCCAAGCTGGCCGAGGCGCTGATCGGCGTCGGCACCGTGGTGATCATCCTGCTCACGCTCTGGCTGATCTTCCGCAGCATGACCGTCGCGCTGCTGCCGATCCTGTCGATCTTCGTCTACTCGATGGTCGCCAACGGCCTGATCGCCGACGCGAGCAAGGTCTTCGGACTGAAGGCGGACAACTCGATGTCCGCCATCCTCATCGTGGTGCTCTTCGGCGTCGGCACCGACTACTTCCTGTTCCTGATGTTCCGCTACCGCGAGCGGCTGCGGGCCGGGGACGACCGCAAGGAGGCCGTGACCAACGCGGTCGGCCGGGTCGGCGAGGCGATCGCCTCCGCCGCGGGCGCCGTCGTGGCCGCCTTCGCCGTCCTGGTCCTCTCCAGCCTCGGCATGTTCACCGCGCTCGGCCCCTCGCTGGCCATCGCCGTGGCGGTCACCGCCCTCGCCTCGGTCACCCTCGTTCCGGCCGTGCTCTCGGTGCTCCCGGAGCGCGTGCTCTTCCGCCGGGTCGTCGAGTGGCTCCGCTGGGACGGCCGTCACCTGGCCTGGCTGGCCCGCGGCGCCCGCGGCCCGCGCCCGGCCGGCGACTTCCCCGAGCACTGGATGCGCCAGTCCAAGGGCACCCGCTTCGCCGCGCTCGGCGGCGGTGTGCAGCGCCGTCCCGCCCTCGCCGCCCTGGCCTCCGGCCTGGTGCTGGTCGCCCTGAGCGTCGCCGCCCTCGGCTACAAGGGCACCTTCGACCTGGCCAGCGGCTCGATGCCGAAGACCAAGGAGTCGATGGTCGTCCAGGACCGGATGATGAAGGCCTTCTCGGCCGGCGCCGCCGACCCGAGCCACGTCTACCTGACCGCCACCGGCGGGGCCAAGCTGGACGTGCCCGGCCTCGACGGCTACCGCGCCGCGCTCGCCAGGACCCCGGGCGTCGCCGCGGTGCCCGCCGAGCGCACCCAGCTCAGCAAGGACGGGCTCACCGCCGACATCACGGTGATCCTCAAGGACGCGCCGGCCACCAACAAGGCCATCGACACCATGGACGGCCTGCGCGACACCGCGCACGGCTCCGCCCCGAGCGGCACCAAGGCCCTGGTCGGCGGTCAGACGTCGATCTTCAAGGACATCAACACCGCGATGGTCCACGACTACACGCTGGTGTTCCCGCTGGCGGCGCTGCTCATCCTGGTCATCCTGGCCCTGCAGCTGCGCAGCGTGGTCGCGCCCTGGTACCTGATGGCCTCGGTCGGCCTCGGCTTCGGCGCCACCCTCGGCGCCACCTCGCTGATCTTCCAGAGGATCGGCGGCGAGCCGGGCCTGATGTTCATGCTGCCGATCTTCATCTACCTGTTCGTGGTCGCGATCGGCACCGACTACAACATCCTGATGATCGCCCGCCTCCGCGAGGAGGTGAAGGAGGGCCGCAGCCCCCGCGAGGCCGCCGGCCAGGCGGTCAAGCACGCCGGCCCGACCGTCGCCGCCGCGGGCTTCATCCTGGCGGCGACCTTCGGCACCATGCTGCTGGCCGGGAACTCGCTCTTCAGCCAGATGGGCTTCTCGATCGCCTTCGGCATCATCATCTCGGCCTTCGTGATGGCGATGTTCTTCACCCCGGCGATCACCGCGCTGCTGGGCCGCGCGGCCTGGTGGCCCGGCCACCAGGACGCCGCCGACCGGGACGGCCCCACCGTCCCCGAGGCGGAGCCGCAGCCGGCCGGCCGGATCTGATCGCACGGTCCGCACGGACCCGCGGGCGGGGCGCACGATCGGCTGTGTGTGCCCCGCCCGCGGGCCGTTCAATCCCGGGGCGCCCGCGGTGTGACGAGGAGAACTCTCCCGATCATTGAAGGCGCCACCGTGCTACAGTCGAAGCAGTTGCAGTTTTGGTCCCATGAACGTGCGTGTGCGCCTGCTGGTTCCAACCGCCAGGCGCATTTGTTTTTATCCGGTGTTTTGTCTCCGGATGGGGATCGCGGCTACTCGGGGTCTGCGAGGTGCAGGCCCTTGATGCCCCAGAATGAGGAGACGGTTATGGCTACCGGCACCGTGAAGTGGTTCAACAGCGAAAAGGGCTACGGCTTCATCGAGCAGGACGGCGGCGGCGCCGACGTCTTCGCCCACTACTCGAACATCAACGCCCAGGGCTTCCGTGAGCTCATCGAGGGCCAGAAGGTCGAGTTCGACGTCACCCAGGGCCAGAAGGGCCCCCAGGCGGAGAACATTCGCCCCCTCTGAGTCCGGCCCAGCCGACTCACGCTTGACGAGTGAGGGTCCGCACCTGCGGGTGCGGGCCCTCGCCCATTGCCGCCGAACGGCCGGGGCGGCCCCGCATGCACTCCTGATGCACTCCTGACGGCCGACCCGCAAAGGTCCGGGCGCACGGCACCGCCGTGCCCGCCGGCCGATCAGGACGGAGCAGCATGACCGATCACGCACGCCCGCAGCGCGCCACCTCCCGCCGGGCCCCGGGCGCCGGACGCCCCCAGCGCGGTGGCGCCCCCCGTGGCGGCGCCGAGCGCCGCGTCCAGCGCGCGCCGCGCGCCGCGCGCCCCGCGGAGAGCCAGGACTTCACCGTCGTCGAGGGCACCCCGGCCCGCCCGCCGGCGGCCACCTTCGCCGAACTCGAGATGCCGAAGGCGCTCCTCACCGCGCTGGAGCGGCAGGGCGTCACCGAGCCCTTCCCGATCCAGTCCGCGACCCTGCCGGATTCGCTGGCCGGCCGCGACGTGCTCGGCCGCGGCCGCACCGGCTCCGGCAAGACCCTCGCCTTCGGCCTGCCGCTGCTCGCCCGCACGGCCGGCAAGCGGGCCGCCGCCCGGCGCCCGCTCGCCCTCGTCCTGGTGCCCACCCGTGAGCTGGCCCAGCAGGTCACCGAGGCGCTCAGCCCCTACGCGCAGGCGCTGCAGCTGAGGATCGCCACCGTCGTCGGCGGCATGCCGATCGGCCGGCAGGCCAACCAGGTGCGCCGCGGCGTCGAGGTGCTGGTCGCCACCCCCGGCCGGCTCGACGACCTGATCAACCGGCAGGACGTGGCCCTCGGCGACGTCGCCGTGACCGTCCTCGACGAGGCCGACCAGATGGCCGACATGGGCTTCCTGCCCCAGGTCAGCAAGCTGCTGGAGCAGGTCGCCGAGGGCGGCCAGCGGATGCTGTTCTCCGCCACCCTCGACCGCAACATCGACCGGCTCGTCCGCCGCTTCCTCGACGACCCGGTCACCCACTCCGTCGACCCGTCGGCCGGTGCGGTCAGCACCATGGACCACCACGTCCTCCAGCTCGACCCCGCCGACAAGGCCTCCACCACCGCGCACATCGCCTCCCGCGAGGGCCGGCTGATCATGTTCGTGCACACCAAGCACGGCGCCGACCGGCTCGCCAAGCAGCTGCTGGCCAGCGGCGTGCGGGCCGCGGCCCTGCACGGCGGCAAGTCCCAGCCGCAGCGCAACCGGGTGCTCGACCAGTTCCGCGACGGCCGGGTCACCGCGCTGATCGCCACCAACGTCGCCGCCCGCGGCATCCACATCGACGGCCTCGACCTGGTCGTCAACGTCGACCCGCCGATCGACCACAAGGACTACCTGCACCGCGGCGGCCGCACCGCCCGCGCCGGCGAGTCCGGCACCGTCGTCACCCTCGTCCTGCCCGAGCAGCGCCGCGAGGTCAACCGGCTGATGGGCACCGCCGGGATCCGTCCCACCGTCACCAAGGTCCGCCCGGACGACGCCGAGCTGCGCCGCATCACCGGCGCCCGCACCCCCAGCGGCGTGCCGGTCAGCATCGTGGTGGCCGAGCCGGCCGCCCCCGCCGCGTCCGCCGAGCAGACCGGCGACAAGCCCGCCGGCGCCCGCTCCGGTGCACCTCGCCGCCGCCCCGGCAAGCGCTCCGCGCTGCCCAAGGACGTCGACGCCAACGGCAACGCCCGCCAGCCCCGCCCCAAGCAGCGCATCGGCGGCGGCAACGGCGGCGCCGGCAGCCGCACCGCGGCCGGGTTCATCGGCCGGTCCTCCGGCCGCGCCAAGCCCGGCTCGGGCTCGCGCAGCGGTTCCAACTACGGCACCGGCCGCCAGCGCCGCGACGTCGGCTGATCCACCGACCACGAAGGGGCGCCACCCGCCACGGGTGGCGCCCCTTCGGCCTTTCCGGATCCGCCGGATCGCCGACGAACCCTCACATCACCTCCGGACCTCCTGCGAACAGGTGTGTTAGCTTCTTTGTCCGTTCATGGGCTTTCCATGACCTGGATTAGAGGTTCCGTCAATTCGGCGCCGTACCGGGCGCACCGCACGGGGGAGGACACGTCGTGTCAGGGGAGTACCGCGTCGATCCGGAGGCGCTGCGGCGATTCGCCCGCACCTCCGCCGACCGTTCGGAGAGACTGCGCGCCATCCGCGCCGAACTCGGCGCCCACCGGCTGGCGCCCGACGCCTTCGGCAAGCTGCCCGAGGCCGAGCAGACCGGCCGCGACTACGCCGAGCGTGCCGACGCCGCCGTCGAGAACCTCACCTCGGCCGCCGACACCATGGCCCGGATCGACGAGCACGCCCGGGGCGTCGCCCGCTCCTACGAGCAGGCCGAGGCCGAGACCGCGGAGTCCCTCAACGCCGTCGCCAGGGGGCTGTGATGACCGGTCCCGTGTCCGGCGCCGTCGACGCCTACACCAAGATCAACCAGTGGATGAGCCCGCTGGGCAGCGTGATCGACGAGATCATGCGTCCCATCGTCGAACCGCTCGCCGAACCGCTGGAGTTCGTCACCGGTGACCCCGAGGGCCTGGAGGCCGCCGCCCGGCTGTGGCGCAGCCAGGCCGTCGAACTGCGCGAGGTCGTCGCCGACCAGCGCCGCGACCGCGCCGCCCTCGCCCACGACTGGCAGGGCGAGGCCGCCGAGGCGTTCCTGCGGGAACTCGCCGAGTACGAGACGGCCCTGGAGGCCGAGGCGGACGACATGGACGCCACCGCCGAACTCCTCGACGAGGCCGCCGCCGAGAGCCGGATGGCCCAGGACCTCGTCGAGACGGTCATCCGCGAACTCATCGAGTGGGCGATCATCACCCTCGCCGCCTCGCTCGCCTTCAGCGTGGTGACGGCCGGCATCTCGCTCGCGGCGGAGGCCGCCGCGGCCGCCGCCGAGGGCACCATCGCCAGCGCCCGGATCGCCAACCTGGTCGCCAAGCTGGCCCGCGCCCTCAAGAAGATCGAGGAGGCGATGAAGGCCCTCAAGGCGGTCTCCAAGCGCCCCCACCTCAACCCCAAGAAGCCCTGGACCTGGAACCGGCCGATCGACGTCCCGGCCTACCTCGCCAAGAAGGGCACCAAGATGATCGGCAAGGCCGCGCTGCACGGCATCGGCCTCACCGGCGACCCGGTCGGCCAGACCGTCCAGCAGGCCGTCCAGTCCGGCGCCGGCATCGTCGCCGACGAGATCGACGACCGGATCGCCGGCAACCCCCACCCCTCCACCGCCGCCCGCGAACACGCCGGCATCGCCCAGCCCCGCCAGGAGCCGGAGCTCAGCCCGGAGGAACGCAAGGCCCGCTTCGACGCAGCCTTCGGCTGACCGGGAGGACACCGTGCTCAACCGCGACCGCGACATCGTCACGCCCTTCCTGCAGCCCGGCGAACAGCTCCTCGGCGCAGCCTCCGTCGACCTCGCCCCCGGCATCCCGCACCCGCCGGCCGGACTCCTCCCGCCCAGGCGGCCCAGTGAACTGGAGCAGAAGCTCGGCAAGCCGTTCAACGTGCTGCGCCGCGCCTACGCCGTCGTCAACCCGGTCTCCGCCGCCGTCGGCGCGGTCGAGGACAGGGCCGTGGACGCCGTACCGGACTCGGTCTGGCACGGCGAGGGCATGGGCGGCGGCTGGCACGGCGAGGCGGGCCGGTTCGTGCTGCGCATGCGCGAGGAGAACAACGGCGGCGGCACCTTCGCCGTCACCGACCGGCGCCACCTCGTGGTCGTCGACAACTCCAAGCTGTGGCAGCTCAAGGAGCAGTACGCCCTGCACTGGGAGGCGCCCCGGCAGGCCGTCGCGCTGCGCCGCAACCCCACCGGCGTCCTGCAGCGCGGCCGGATCGACCTGCACTTCGCCGACCGGTCCTGGGCGGGCATCACCACCCCGATGCCCTCCACCGCCGACGAACTCGCCGCCGCTGCCGGCTAGGGCTGGCGGACGGTCAGACGGCTGCCGCCGACGAGGGGACCGGGACGAGCCGCCGCAGGCGCTCGCGGGTCTCCTCGTCGCGCGGCGCGGCCACCACCAGCTGAAGGCCGCCCGGTGCGCGCAGCACCACCTGGTCCAGCCGCAGTAGGCCCACCGCCTCGTGCCGGACCTCCTTCTCGCAGCCGGTCTTCTCGCTCACCCGGTGCTCGTCCAGCCAGCGGTCCGCCTCCGGGAACGACGCCCGCAGCCGCCCGATCACCTCCGTGAGGCGCCGCGACGTCGGCGAACCCGACCCGCCCCGCTCCCCGTACGCCGCCCGCAGCTCCGCCAGCGTGCGGCGGGCGTGCCGCTCCCAGTCCACCGTGCGGCGGCGGATCCGGTCGTCCGCGAACACCGTCCAGGCCAGGTTGCGGTCCCCGGGCGGCATCCCGGAGAAGCCGAACATCGCCTCGGCCGCGGCGTTCCACACCCGGATGTCCCAGTCCGCGTCCATCAGGAACGCCGGCGCCGGATCCTGCGCGTCCACCAGCCGCAGCAGCGCCTCCGGGACCTCCGCACCGCCCGACCCGCGTGCGTCCGCGGGGTGCGGCCCCGCGCCCGCCAGCCGGAACAGGTACGCCGTCTCCGCCGCGTCCAGCCGCAGCGTCCGGGCCAGGCTCGCCAGCACCTCCGGCGAGGGATTGATGTCCCGGCCCTGCTCCAGCCACGTGTACCAGGTCACCCCCACCCCGGCGAGCAGTGCCAGCTCCTCCCGCCGCAGCCCCGGCGTCCGGCGGCGCACCCCCGGTGCGATGCCCACGTCCGCCGGCGTCAGCGACGCCCTGCGGGTCCGCAGGAAGTTCGACAGCGCCTGCCGGCGCACGTCCCCCTCGGCCATGGATCCTCCCCCTGACTCCTGGTAGCCCGACTACCAGTATCGCCACGCACTGCTGCGCCGCCGCACCGGGCGGAAGGCTGGACACCGTCCGAACAAGCACTCCTGACGGGACGACAGATGAACCAGCGTGCCCGCGGCGCCCTCCTGATCGCCGCCCTCGCCGCCACGATCGCCGCCGCACCGGCCCTGCCCGCCGCCGCGGCACCCGCCCACCACCGGCCCGCCGCGATCACCGCGAGCGCCGACACCCTGCACCCCGAGGGCGCCGCCTGGGACGCCGCCCACGGCCGCTTCCTGGTGAGCTCCCTGCGTCACGGCACCGTCTCCGCCGTCCGCCCCGACGGCTCCGTCACCACCCTGGTCGACGACCCCGCGGTGCTCGTCTCCACCGTCGGCCTCCACGTCGACGCCGCCCGCAACCGCGTCCTCGTCGCCAACGGGGACCCGGGCGTCTCCCTGCGCACCGCCCCCGGCGGCTCGGGGCACGTCGCCGGCATCGGCGCCTACGACCTCACCACCGGCCGGCGCCTCTTCTACACCGACCTCGCCGCCACCGCCGCCGACGGCGGATCCCACCTCGCCAACGACCTCGTCGTCGGCCCCGACGGCACCGCCTACGTCACCGACTCCTTCGCCCCGGTCGTCTACCGGGTCGCCCCCGACGGCACCGCCGGGATCCTCGTCCGGGACAGCCGGCTCGCCGCCCCGCAGGGCGGCTTCGGCCTCAACGGCATCGTCCGGCAGGGCCGCACCCTGGTGGTCGGCAAGTACGACGACGGCACCCTGTGGCGGCTGCCGATCGACCACCCGGAGCAGCTCGCCCGCGTCGCCGTCGGCGGCCCGGCCGATGCCCTCACCGGCCTCGACGGACTGCTGCTCCGCCCCGACGGCACCCTGCAGGGCATCACCAACCACCTCGGCGGCAACGGCGCCACCGCCCGCGTCGAACTCCGCTCCGCGGACGGCTGGCGCACCGCCCGCGCCACCGTCCACCCGCTGGCCGACCCGGCGCCGACCGTGCTCACCCCCGGCCCGGCGGGCAGCGTGTACGTCCTCGACGGACGCATCGACCTGCTCTTCGCCGGCACGCCCGTCGACACCTTCACGCTGTACCGCATCTGACGGTCGGACCGGGGTTCCGTCACACCGGCACGGCAGCCGCGCCGACGCGCCCTTCGTCCGGCTGCCCGCTCGGGCGGCTGCGGCGGGCGGCGGTGAGGCCGACGGCGGCGAGGCCGAGGCCGGCCCAGAGGGAGAGGGTGAGCAGCGGGCCGGCCGCCCCGGCGCCGTCGAAGTAGGAGACGGACCGCAGCAGCGTCCCGGCCGCGCCCGGGGGCAGCTGCTGTCCGAGGACGCCGGCCGGGGCGGGGAGCAGTTCGGGCGCGGAGGCGACGCCGGAGAAGGCGTTGCCGATCAGCACCATCAGCAGCCCGGCCACCCCGAGGCCGGCCGTCCCCAGCAGGGCCGCCGTCCCGGCCGAGGTGGCGCCGACCGCGAGCACCGTCAGGCCGATCACCCCGGCCTCGGTCCACCAGTCCCCGGTCAGTGCGCCCAGCCAGCCGTGGGCGACCCCGGCGCCGACCAGGCCGGTGAGCAGTGCGGCCCCGGCGAGCGCCGCGATCGCCCGGCCGCCGCGCAGCCGCAGCACCGTCACCGCCGCGCCGGTCGCCACCCCGGCCAGCACCAGCGGCAGCAGGCCGGCGCCGAAGACCGCCCCGCGCGGGTCGGTGGCCGGGGCGGGCACCACGTCCGTGACGTGCACGGTGGTGCCGGGCGGGGCGGCGGACTCGGCGGCGGTGCGCAGCAGCTGGGCCACGGTCGGGCCGGCGGCCGAGGCGGTGAGCAGCTCGGGGCCGCCGGGGGTGGCGACCAGGGCGCCGTAGACCTCGCGGTCCTCGACGGCGTGCCGGGCGGCGGCCGCGTCGGTGTAGTGGTGGATCTCGAAGGCGCCGGGGTGCGCCGCCAGCCGCTGGTCGACGGTGGCCGTGGCGGCGGCCGGTCCGGCGACGCCGATCGGCAGGTCGCGCGGGGCGAGGCGGGAGGCGGGCCAGGCGAAGGCCCACAGGGCGAGCGCGGCCAGCAGCGGCACCAGCAGCCAGACGGCGACGAGGCGGCGGGAGGCGGGCGCGGCCCCCGGGGAGGCGGACTCGACGGAGGCGGACATGGCAGCCCCTCGATTCAAAGAGAAGGATCGTTCGTTTTACATGGCCCACTCTCCGGCCGCCCGTCGCGCTTGTCAAGAATGAACGTTCGTTTTACGGTGGACCCCATGGCCCGCGTATCCCAGGCACACCTCGACGCCCGCCGCCGGCAGATCCTCGACGGCGCCGCCCGCTGCTTCGCCCGCAACGGCTTCCACGCCACCTCCATGCAGGACGTGCTGCGCGAGTCCGAGCTGTCCGCCGGCGCCGTCTACCGCTACTTCGCGGGCAAGGAGGAGATCGTCGCCGCCATCGCGACGGAGGCCTTCGGCGTGATCCGGGCCGCGTTCGCCGAGGCCGCCGCGACCGTGCCGCCACCCACCCCGGACGTGCTGCTCGGCCGCGTCCTGCGGGCCGTCTTCGACCAGGCCCCGCCCGAGGGCGACCGCCAGGCCTTCGCCCGCCTGATCGTCCAGGTCTGGACGGAGACCCTGCGCAACCCCGCCCTCGCCGCCGCCCTCGACGAGGGCTACACCGCGATGCGGGCCGCCTGGGCCGAGCTGGTCGGCAGCTACCGTGCGGCCGGCCTGATGCCGCCCGGCCCCGAGGCCGACCACGTCGCCCGCACCCTCATCGCCACCGCCCAGGGCTTCATCGCCCAGCAGGCGCTGTTCGGCGACGCCGACCCGGCGGTCGTCGAGGACGGCCTGCGCGCCCTCGCCTCCATGCGCACCGCCCCCGCCCCGGAGACCCCGTGACCGCCGCACCCGGCCCCGCCGAGCGGCTCGACCTCCAGGAGCGGGCCCTGGACGCCCTGCTCGCCGAACTCGGCCTGCCCTTCGAGGAGCCCGACGACCCCCGGATCGCCCGCCTCGCCGAGCACCACCCGCACTACCCGCAGTACCACCGCATCGGCCACAAGCGGCAGACCGCCCACCGCGCCCTCACCGCCGACCGCGGGCTCGCACGCGCCCACGCCGACGCCGTCTACGAGGCCCTCGTCCACGACGACGACCCGAGCTCCCCGCGCTGGCTCGCCGCCGTCCTCGTCACCGCGATCGGCGCCCGCGCCCTCCAGGAACGCCTGCTCGCCACCCTCGCCACCGGCACCCCCCACCGGCGCACCTGCGCCGCCCACGCCTGGCGCTGGTCCGACGCCGACCCCGCCGACCCCCGCTACCTGGCCCTCCTCCCGCGATCGGGTGAGTGATCGTCCGAACCCGCTGGGTACGCTGGACGCGAAGGCGAGAATCCGGCCCATGGGAGCAGTGATGACCGTCGAAGTGCAGCCGACCTGGCCCGTCCCGCCCGAGGGCGGGTGGACGGCCGACGACCTCGACCGGCTTCCGAATCTTCCTCCGCATACGGAGCTGATCGACGGGAGCCTCGTCTTCGTGAGTCCGCAGGCCCTTTTCCACCTGTACGCCATCCGCCTGCTGGAGTTCGGCCTGTACTCGGCCAAACCGTCTCACCTGGCCGTGCTCCGGGAGATGACCGTGACGCTCGGCCGTCGGGACAGGCCCGAGCCGGACCTGCTCGTGGTGGCACGTGAATCGGCCCAGAGCGAGCAGCAGACCACCCAGCGTCCCGAGGACGTCCTGCTCGCCGTGGAGGTCGTCTCGCCCGACTCCGAGGCGCGGGACCGCGAGGTCAAGCCGCGCAAGT
Organism: Kitasatospora sp. NPDC093679; assembly: GCF_040683455.1. Lineage (NCBI taxonomy): Bacteria > Bacillati > Actinomycetota > Actinomycetes > Kitasatosporales > Streptomycetaceae > Kitasatospora > Kitasatospora sp. NPDC093679. The sequence continues at coordinate 186,706 of NZ_JBFBDW010000004.1, read as the reverse complement.
ACGCCGCCGCCGGCTTCCGGCACTTCTGGCGTGTCGAGAACGAGGAGGGCGAACTCGCCGTCCACGTCTACGAGCTGGACGGCGCCACCGGCCTCTACGCGCCCATGGGCATCCACCGCAAGCGGCTCGCGCTCGACCTGCCGTTCCCGATCGACATCGACCTGACGGACCCGAAGCGCTGGCTCTGAGATTACCTGCGTGTCCGTGTCGGCGGATGGGTAGTGTGCCCGGCATGCGATGCGGGATGTGCGGGTCTCAGCGGCTGAGTCCGGTGGGGGAACTGACGACGGATTCGATGGCGACGGAGCGGATGCGGCTGCGCTTCCCCCGGCCGGGGAGATTCAAGTCGCGGCCCACCTTCACGATCACCTTCGCCCGCGCGTGCCGGGACTGCGGCACCCTCTACCCGTGCCTCGGCGAGTACGAGCGGATGCAGTTGGACGCCACGGCCGACGGCCTCGCCGAGTGAGCCGAGGCGGGGCTCAGGCCGACAGGGCCGCGGGCGCGGCGGCGGCGAGCCGGGCGTCGTCGTAGCGCCGCAGCAGGAGCTCGGCGACCTCGGGGGCGGCGCCCAGGACCCCGGCCAGCAGGTCGGCGCCGTCCGCGGCGGCGGCGATCCGGTCGGGCAGCAGCCCGGGGGCGAGCAGGTAGGGGGCGACGGCCACGGTGCCGGCACCGGCCTCCCGCAGGGCGGCGACAGCCTCCGGCACCCGCGGGCCGGCCGCGGAGGCGTACGCGACCTCGACGCCGGCCCAGCCGCGGCCGCGCCGCCAGGTCTCGGCGACCGCCCGGGTGGCGGCGTCGGCGGCCGGATCGGAGGAGCCGGCGGCGGCGAGCACCACGCCGGTGCGGGCACGGACGGCCGCGCAGGCGGTGTCGAGGCCGGTCTCCGCGAGGCGGCGGTCGAGCGCGTCGAGCAGCAGCGGGGAGGGGCCGAGCACGTCGGCGAGCGGCAGGTCGGCGCCGGCGGCGCGCAGCGCGGCGGGGATGTCGCTCTTGGCGTGGAAGGCCCGGTTGAGCAGCAGCGGGACGGCGACGGCGGCGCCGAACCGGCCGGCGACCTGGGGGATGCGCGGTGCGCAGTGGTCCAGGTAGGCGGTGGCGACGGTGAGGCCGGGCCGCAGGGCGCGGACGCGGTGGACGAGGGCGTCCACGGTGGCGGCGTGCCGCGGGTCGCGGCTGCCGTGGGCGATCAGCAGCAGGGCGGGGCCGCCCGCCCCGCCGTGGCGGGCGGGGGCGGGGACGGGCGGGGTACCGGTGCGCACGGTCGGCGTCCTCAGCGGCTGGTGACCAGCAGGCCGCGGTTGCGCAGCACGCGGCGCTCCAGCGGGGAGAAGACCAGCAGGTCGATCGCCACGCCGACGACGAGGATCAGGACGATGCCGAGCAGCACGCCCGACATGTCGTTGAACTCGCGCTGGTTCTCCAGGTAGCGGCCGAGGCCGAGGCCCAGGTCGGGGGAGGAGGCGATGAGTTCGGCGGCCATCAGCGAACGCCAGGAGAACGCCCAGCCCTGCTTGAGGCCGGCCAGGTAGCCGGGCAGGGCGGCGGGCAGCAGCACGTGGCGGGCGCCGGCGAGGCCGGTGGCGCCGAGGGTGCGGCCGGCCCGCAGGTAGATCGGCGGCACCTGGTCGACGCCGGAGACCAGGCCGTTGGCGATCGACGGGACGGCGCCGAGCAGGATGACCGCGTACATCGCCGAGTTGTTGATGCCGAGCCAGATGACGGCGGCGGGCACCCAGGCGACCGAGGGCAGCGACTGCAGGCCGGAGAGCACCGGGCCGAGCGCGGCGCGGACGGGCTTGACCCGGGCGACCAGCAGGCCGATCGGGGTGCCGATGACCACGGCGGCGACGAAGCCGGAGATGCCGCGCCACACGCTGGTCCAGATGATCGAGAACAGCGTGCCCTCGTACCAGAGGTCGGTGAGCGAGGACCAGACGTCGGCCGGGCTGGGCAGCTTGTCCGGGGTGGTCAGCTCCAGGCTGAAGGCGAGCTGCCAGACGCCGATGACGAGCAGCACGCCGAGCACGGGCGGCAGGACCTTCTGGCGGAGCACCTCGCCGAGCGGGGTGCGCTGGACCTGGACGGAGTCCAGGGCGTCCAGGCCGGCCTCGACGCTGGCGGTGTCGGTGCCCGGGTCCTTGACCAGGGTGGTGGTGTCAGTGCTGGACATGGCGGCGGATCTCCCCACGCAGCTCTTCGGTGATCTCGACGGACAGGTCCGCGACGCCGGAGTCCTCGATGCGGCGCGGCTGGGGCAGGTCGATCCGCCACTCCTTGGCGACCCGGCCGGGCCGGGAGGAGAGCAGGACGACGCGCTGTGCGAGCCGGACGGCCTCGCGCACGTTGTGCGTGACGAACAGGACGGACAGCTTGCGCTCCGCCCAGATGCGGGTGATCTCGTCGTGCAGGACGTCGCGGGTGATGGCGTCGAGCGCGGCGAACGGCTCGTCCATCAGCAGCACGTTGGCGCCCTGGGCGAGCGAACGGGCCATCGCCACGCGCTGGCGCATGCCGCCGGACAGCTCGTGGACGCGCTTCTTGCACGCGCCGCCGAGCCGCACCAGCTCCAGCAGCCGCTCGGCCTCGGCCCGGCGCTCGGCCTTGGGCACGCCGGCCAGGCGCAGCGCCAGCTCGATGTTCTTGCCGGCGGTCAGCCACGGGAAGAGCGCGTGGTCCTGGAACATCAGGGCCGGACGGCCGCCGGGCACCTCGATGTCGCCGGCGGTCGGCTTGTCGAGGCCGGCCACCAGGTTGAGCAGGGTGGACTTGCCGCAGCCGGAGGCGCCGAGCAGGGTGACGAACTCGCCGGGGGCGACGTCCAGGCTGATGTCGTCCAGGACGGGGGTGGCGGCACCGGGCCGGCCGAAGGACTTGTGCACGTGCGAGAGGCGGACGGCGGGCCGGTCGGGCGTGGCCGCGGCAGCGCTGGTGGTGGCGGGCTCCGTGGTGGTCAGTGCCGGGGTCATCCGGGGACCTCCTCCGTGAGTGGACGGGCAGCTGGCTGGTGGCTCTCGGGGCCGGGGTCCGGCCCCGCCCCGCCCGGTGACTGGGCATCGACTGGGCGGGGGCGGGGCGGACCGCGGGGTTAGCGGGTGCGGATCACTTGGCGCCGAGTCCGGCGTCCGCCACGGCGGTCCCGCCCTGGGCCTGGAGCACCTTGTTGAGCGGGGCCAGGTCGTAGATCCCGGCCAGGTTCGGCTTCTTCAGCAGGCCGGCGGTGACCGCGTGGTCGGCCTCGGCCTGCAGGGTGTTCGCCAGCGGGTCGTCCAGGAACTCGATGTCCTTCCACGCCGGGTCGAGGATCGCGGCGTCCAGCGCGTTGCCGGCCGCGTCCTTGATCGCGGCGTTGGCGGCGGCCTTGGCCTGGTCCGGGTTGGCCTTGATCCAGGCGTTGGTCTTCACCGAGCCGCGCAGCACGGCCTCCACCACGTCCGGGTGTTCCTTGAGGAACTTCTGCGAGACGATGACGTTGGTGATGACGAACTTGCCGTCCGGCCAGACCTGCTTCTCGTTCAGCAGCTCCTTGGCGCCGAGGCTGATCAGCTTGGACGCGGTCGGCTCGGGCACCCAGGCGCCGTCGATCGAGCCGGACTTGTAGGCGTCCGGGGTGACCTTGTTGTCGGTGCGCACCACGCTGACGTCGCCGGCGCCGGACGCGGCGTCGACCTTGTAGCCCTTGGTGGCCAGGTAGTTGAGCAGCGCCACGTCCTGGGTGTTGCCGAGCTGCGGGGTGGCGATCTTCTTGCCCTTGAGCTCGTCCAGGCTCTTGATCTTGTCGGGGTTGACCACCAGGCGCACACCGCCGGAGGCCGAACCGCCGATGATCCGCAGCGACTTGCCGTCGGACTTGGTGTAGCCGTTGATCGCGGGGGAGGGGCCGATCCAGCCGATGTCGATCGAGCCGGCGTTGAGCGCCTCGATCTCGGTCGGGCCGGCGTTGAAGATCTGGGTCTTGATCTTCGTGCCGCCCAGCTCCTTCTGGAACAGGCCCTCCTTGAGGCCGACCAGTGCGGTGCCGTGGGTCAGGTTGGCGAAGTAGCCGATCTTCACGGTGTCCGCGGAGAGCTTGGCACCGGAGGCGGCCGCGGCCGGGGCCGCCGAGCTCTTGTCCTCGCTCTTGGAGCCGTAGCTGCAGGCGGACAGCAGGCCCGCGGCGGTGAGCGCGGCGACGGCGACCGCGGCCGGCCGTCTGAAGCGGCCGCTGCCGAACCGGGTGGAGGTATGCGCGGTGGCGGAGTCGTGTGCCATGGGAGTCGTCCCGTTCACGGTGGGCGCCGTGGGAAGCGCCGGTGGAAGTCGGTCGGTGTGGTGCTGCCGGCATGTCGACATGCCGGGCAAGCCGGGCCGGTGCCCGCTGTGGGAAGGAGCCGGCCCGGTGACAGGGGCTCAGCGCCCCTGTCCGCCCCCACATCGCGTCAGGCCGCCCTGGCCGCTGCCGAGGACGCCGCTGCCGATGCGGCCGCCTTCCTTGTCCATGCCCGAGAACGCCTCGCTGGGCATCAGACCCAGTCCTCCTCGATCGGTTCGGTGGTGGCGCGTACGGTGTCGAAGGCCTCGCCCGCCATGCCGGCGGTGAGGGTGGTGCCGTCGGCCGGGTCGATCAGCAGGAACGAGCCCGTCCGGCGGTTGTCGGTGTAGCTGTCGAGCGCCAGCGGCTCGGCGGTGCGCAGCACCACGTGGCCGATGTCGTTGACGTCCAGGCCGTCGGCACCGGAACGCTGCTCCAGCGTGTCGATGTCGATCCGGTAGGAGATCTCCTTGACCAGCGCGCGGACGGTGCGGGTGGTGTGCTTGAGCAGCACCTTCGCGCCGGGGCGCAGGGCCCGCTCGTTGAGGTGGCAGACGGTCGCCTCGATGTCCTTGGTGGGCACCGGGGCGGGGCCGGCCGCGATCAGGTCGCCGCGGGAGACGTCGATGTCCTCGGCGAGGCGGACGGTGACCGACTGGGGGGCCCAGGCGATGTCCGTCTCCCGGCCGAGCGCGTCGATGCCCGCGACGGTGGTGGTGTGCCCGGACGGCAGGACGGTGACCGGGTCGCCGACCCGCAGCACGCCGGAGGCGAGCTGGCCGGCGTAGCCGCGGTAGTCCGGGTGGGCCTCGGTCTGCGGCCGGATCACGTACTGGACGGGGAACCGGGCCGGCTCGTTGCCGGGGTCGCTGCCGACCGGGACGGTCTCCAGGTGCTCCAGCAGGGTCGGGCCGCCGTACCAGTCCATGTGCGCCGAGGGCTCGACGACGTTGTCGCCGGCCAGCGCGGAGATCGGCACCGCGACGACGTCCTTGACGCCCAGCGAGGCCGCGTAGGAGGTGAACTCCTCGGCGATCGCGGCGAAGACGGGCTCCGCGTACTCGACCAGGTCCATCTTGTTGACCGCGAGGACGACGTGCGGCACCCGCAGCAGCGCGGCGACGGCGGCGTGCCGGCGGGTCTGCTCGACGACGCCGTTGCGGGCGTCGACCAGGACGACGGCGAGCTCGGCGGTGGACGCGCCGGTCACCATGTTCCGGGTGTACTGCACGTGCCCCGGGGTGTCGGCGAGGATGAACCGGCGCCGGGCGGTGGCGAAGTAGCGGTACGCGACGTCGATGGTGATGCCCTGCTCGCGCTCGGCCCGCAGGCCGTCGGTGAGCAGCGCCAGGTCGGGCGCCTCCTGGCCGCGGCTGCGGGAGGCGTGCTCGACGGCCTCCAGCTGGTCGGCGAGGACCGACTTCGAGTCGTGCAGCAGACGGCCGACCAGGGTCGACTTGCCGTCGTCCACGGAGCCGGCGGTGGCGAACCGCAGCAGCGAGGTGGCGGTGGTCTCCGGAGTGGTGGTCATCTTAGAAGTACCCCTCGCGCTTGCGGTCTTCCATCGCGGCCTCGGACAGCTTGTCGTCGGCGCGCGTGGCGCCGCGCTCGGTGAGGCGGCTGGCGGCGATCTCGGCGATCACGTCGGCGATCGTGGCGGCGTCGGAGTCGACGGCGCCGGTGCAGGACATGTCCCCGACGGTGCGGTAGCGGATGAGCCGGGACTCGACCGGCTCGCTCTCCTTCGGGCCGCCCCACTCGCCGGCGGTCAGCCACATGCCGTCGCGCTTGAACACGTCGCGGTGGTGGGCGTAGTAGATCTCGGGGAGCTCGATGCCCTCGCGCTCGATGTACTGCCAGACGTCCAGCTCGGTCCAGTTGGAGAGCGGGAAGACCCGGACGTGCTCGCCGACGGCGTGCCGGCCGTTGTACAGCGACCACAGCTCGGGGCGCTGGCGGCGCGGGTCCCAGGCCCCGAACTCGTCGCGGAGCGAGAAGACGCGCTCCTTGGCGCGGGCCTTCTCCTCGTCGCGGCGGCCGCCGCCGAAGACGGCGTCGAACTTGTTGCGCTCGATGGCGTCCAGCAGCGGCACGGTCTGCAGCGGGTTGCGGGTGCCGTCGGGGCGCTCGCGCAGCCGGCCGTCGTCGATGAAGTCCTGCACGCTGGCGACGTGCAGCCGCAGGTTGTGCTGCGCCACGGTGCGGTCGCGGTACTCGATGACCTCGGGGAAGTTGTGCCCGGTGTCGACGTGCAGCAGCGAGAAGGGGACGGCCGCCGGCCAGAACGCCTTCAGCGCCAGGTGCAGCATGACGATGGAGTCCTTGCCGCCGGAGAACAGGATCACCGGCCGCTCGAACTCGCCCGCCACCTCGCGGAAGATGTGCACCGACTCCGCCTCCAGGGCGTCGAGGTGCGACAGCGCGTACGGGTTCTCCTGGGTGTCCAGGAGGCTGTGCGTGGCGGTCGTCATGCGAGGCCCCTTGTCGTCAGGAAGGCGTGCAGCTCGGCGGCGGATTCGGCGACCGCGCGGCCCCGGGTCTGCAGGCGCAGCTCCGGGTCCTGCGGTGCCTCGTACGGGTCGTCGACGCCGGTGAGACCGGAGATCTCGCCGGCGGCCTGCTTGGCGTACAGGCCCTTGACGTCGCGTTCGGCGCAGAGCTCCACCGGGGTGGCGACGTGGATCTCCAGGAAGTCGGTGCCGTTGGCGGCGTGCCGCTCGCGGACGGCGGTGCGGGAGTCCGCGTACGGGGCGATCACCGGGGCGAGCACCTTGACCCCGTTGGAGGCCAGCTTCTCGGCGACGAAGCCGATCCGCGTCACGTTGGTGTGCCGGTCCTCCTTGGTGAAGCCGAGGCCCTTGGAGAGGAACTCGCGGATCTCGTCACCGTCCAGGACCTCCACCTTGTGGCCCTCGGCGCGCAGGCGCTCGGCGAGGGCGAAGGCGAGGGTGGTCTTGCCCGCGCTGGGCAGCCCGGTCAGCCACACGGTGGCGCCGCGCTCGCAGGGGGCGGCCGCGCGGGCCGCCTCTGCGGCTTCCCCGGCGTCCAGTGTGTCGGCTGTGGTCACGGTGGTCTCTCCTGAGGTCTCGTCGGTCTGGTGGTCGGTCAGAGGTGGATGCCGCACTCGGTCTTGCCCGAGCCCGCCCAGCGGCCGGCCCGGCCCTCCTCGCCCTCGCCGGGCTTGGCGGTGCAGGACAGCGGCGAGCAGCCGATCGAGGTGTAGCCCTCCCACAGCAGCGGGTTGAGCAGCACCCCGTTGGCCTGGACGTACGCGTCGACGTCGTCCTGCGTCCAGCGGGCGATCGGGGCGAGCTTGACCTTGCGGCGCTTGGCGTCCCAGGCCACCACCGGGGTGTTGGCGCGGGTCGGCGACTCGTCGCGGCGCAGCCCGGTCGCCCAGGCGTCGTACGCGCCGAGGCCGCGGTTGAGCGGCTCGACCTTGCGCAGCGAGCAGCACAGGTCCGGGTCGCGGTCGTGCAGGTTCGGCCCGTACCGGGCGTCCTGCTCGGCGACGGTCAGCTTCGGGGTGAGCGTGATGACGTTGACCGGCATGGTCGCGGCCACCGCGTCCCGGGTGCCGATGGTCTCGGCGAAGTGGTAGCCGGTGTCCAGGAAGACCACGTCGACGCCGGGCAGCACGGTGGAGGCGAGGTGCGCGACGACCGCGTCCTCCATCGAGGAGGTGACGCAGAACCGCTTGCCGAAGGTGTCGGCGGCCCACTGCAGGATCTCCTGCGCGGTCGCCTCCTCCAGGTCGCGGGCGGCCGCGGTGGCCAGCGCCTCGTAGTCGGTCGTGGTGCTCATTCGCCACCTCCTTCGGTATGTTCGGTGCCGGTCGCCGTGCCGGTGGTGCCGGTGGTGCCGTCGGGCCGGAGCAGGCCCAGGAACTTCAGCTGGAAGGCCCTCCGGCAGGAGGCGCACTCCCAGCAGCCGTGCCCGGCCTCCGAGGGCCGCAGGTCCTCGTCGCCGCAGTACGGGCAGTGGAACGGTGCCGCACGCTCACTCACGACAGCTGGTCCTCGGTGGCCCGGGCCGTCCACTGGGCGAAGCGCTCGCCCTCGTGGCGCTCGGCCTGGTAGCGGGTCAGCACGCGCTCGACGTAGTCGGCCAGGCCGTCCTTGGTGACCTTCAGACCGCGGACCTTGCGGCCGAAGCCGGCCTCCAGGCCGAGCGCGCCGCCGAGGTGCACCTGGTAGCCCTCGACCTGCTCGCCGTTGTCGTCGGTGACCAGCTGGCCCTTGAGACCGATGTCCGCCACCTGGATGCGGGCGCAGGCGTTGGGGCAGCCGTTGATGTTGATGGTGAGCGGCTCGTCGAACTCGGGCAGCCGCTGCTCCAGCTCGTCGATCAGACGGCGGCCGCGCTCCTTGGTCTCGACGATGGCGAGCTTGCAGTACTCGATGCCGGTGCAGGCCATCGTGCCGCGGCGGAAGGTGGACGGCTTGACCTGCAGGTCGAGCGCCTCCAGGCCGGCGACCAGCGACTCGACCCTGTCCTCGGCGACGTCGAGGACGATCATCTTCTGCTCGGCGGTGGTGCGCAGGCGGTCGGAGCCGTGCTGCTCGGCGAGGTCCGCGATCTGGCCGAGGATCTTGCCGTTGACCCGGCCGACGCGCGGCGCGAAGCCGACGTAGTAGCGGCCGTCCTTCTGCCGGTGCACGCCGACGTGGTCGCGCCAGCGGGCGACCGGCTCGGCCGGCGCGGGGCCGTCGATCAGCTTGGTCCCCAGGTACTCGTCCTCCAGCACCTGGCGGAACTTCTCCGTGCCCCAGTCGGCGACCAGGAACTTCAACCGGGCGCGGTTGCGCAGCCGGCGGTAGCCGTAGTCGCGGAAGATGCCGATCACACCGCCGTAGACGTCCGGGACCTGCTCCAGCGGAACCCAGGCGCCGAGGCGGACGCCCAGCTTGGGGTTGGTGGACAGGCCGCCGCCGACCCAGAGGTCGAAGCCGGGGCCGTGCTCGGGGTGGACGACGCCGACGAAGGCGACGTCGTTGATCTCGTGCGCCACGTCCAGCAGCGGCGAGCCGGAGATCGCCGACTTGAACTTGCGCGGCAGGTTGGAGAAGTCCTTGTTGCCGATGAAGCGGCGCTGGATCTCGGCGATGGCGGGGGAGCCGTCGATGATCTCGTCCTCGGCGATGCCTGCCACCGGCGAACCGAGGATGACGCGCGGGGTGTCGCCGCAGGCCTCGGTGGTGGACAGGCCGACGGCCTCCAGCTTCTGCCAGATCGACGGGACGTCCTCGATCCGGATCCAGTGGTACTGGACGTTCTGCCGGTCGGTCAGGTCGGCGGTGCCGCGGCCGTACAGCTCGGAGACCTCGGCGACGGCCCGCAGCTGGGCGACCGTCAGCTGGCCTCCGTCGATGCGCACCCGGAGCATGAAGTACTCGGCGTCCAGCTCGTGGGGGTCGAGGACGGCCGTCTTGCCGCCGTCGATGCCCTCCTTGCGCTGGGTGTAGAGGCCCCACCAGCGCATCCGGCCGCGCAGGTCGGCGGGGTCGATCGAGTCGAAGCCGCGCTGGGAGTAGATCGTCTCAATGCGTGTCCGCACGTTGAGACCGTCGTCGTCCTTCTTGAACTGCTCGTTGGCGTTCAGCGGCGTGAAGTGGCCCATGCCCCACTGACCCTCACCGCGGTGGCGGGTCACCTTGCGGGCGGCGGCGGGACGGCGCACGGGGGCGCCGGCGACCGTGGGCTCGACCGGTTCGGGGGTAGGGGCCATGGTGTCTCGTCCTTTGGCAGCTGGCTCTGACGGGGGGTTCGGCATCCCCGGGCACGCAACTGCTCTGACCTGCGCTGTTGCTGCAGGCGTCAGGGTGCAGTGACGCTGGCCGGAGGGCGCCCGCGCATCCGCGTCGGCGGGGATTCGCGAGGTGCCGGCGCCGGTGCCGTGGTGGCGGCGGGGGTAGGGCTCAGGTCACCGGACAGATGGCGCTGGACACGCGGAGGAGATCGACGTGCAGTCGACCTACTAGGGTGGCTCCGGCGCTTGGCATGGCAAGAGATTCGCACGGCGAACGACCCCCGGTCCACTAACGTCCGCATTTTGGACGCGGTTGTTTCGCATCGTGGGATGGTGTGGGAATACCCCGTCGTCACAGCCGTGCGGATCGTACCGGAGCGCCGCTTCCCGGGCCCCTGACGGGCCGTCCGCAGCCCTTCCTGCCCCCCTACGCGCGCGTGCGCGGAGCAGTGGACACCGCCCAGTACGGTAGGGGCGTGCAAGCAGCAGGCAGTAACCCGCGGGAGACCCCCGGCCAGGCCCCCGACCGGCCCTCGCGCCGCCGGGGCGGCCGTCGCCGCGCCCGCCGCAACGGCTGGCGCCAGACCCTGTGGGCCCTGCTCAAGGACACCACCGACACCTGCGTCGAGTACCGCGTCACCGGCCTCGCCGCCGAGGCCGCCTTCTTCACCCTGCTGTCGATCCCGCCGCTGCTGCTCTGCCTCGCCGGAACGCTCGGCTACCTCGACGACATCCTCGGCGCCGGCACCATCGACAAGCTGAAGAACGACGTCGTCTCGGCATCCGAAACGGTGCTCTCACCGGATTCGGTCGACCAGATCGTCCAACCCCTGCTGACCAGCGTCTTCGACAACGGCCGACCGGACCTCATCTCCATCGGCTTCCTGCTCTCGCTCTGGTCCGGCTCGCGGGCGCTCTACATCTTCATCGACACCATCACCGTGATGTACGGCCTCGACGGCAAGCGCGGCATCGTCAAGACCCGCCTGATGTCGCTCGGCCTCTACCTCGGCGCCCTGGTCATCGGCTCGCTCGTCCTGCCGCTGCTCGTCGCCGGCCCCGGCCTGGTGATCGGCGCCCTGCCCAACTCCGCCGGACTGGTCAACGCGCTCTACTGGCCCGCCGCGATCCTGCTCCTGGTGATCTTCCTCACCACGCTCTACCACGTCGCCGTGCCCGCCAACACGCCCTGGCGCGAGGACATCCCCGGCGCCCTGGTCGCCCTGGTCGTCCTCGTGGTGTGCAGCGTGCTGCTCCGCGTCTACCTCGTCAGCTCGGTCGAGGGCCCCTCGGTGTACGGCTCGCTCGCCGCGCCCGTCGCCGTGCTGCTGTGGATCTTCGTGGTGGCGCTCGCCGTCCTCATCGGCGCCGCCATGAACGCCGCGATCGACCGCCGCTGGCCGAGCGTCGAGACCGCCGACGCCCGCGCCGAGAACGAGCGCGTCAGCGAGGCCGCGGCCGCCACCGTCGTCCGCGAGGCCGCCGCCCGCCGCGCCCTCCAGCGCGCCCAGCTCGTCCGCGAACTCGGACTCGCCGACGGCGGCGAGGAGGACGACGAGGAGGACGACGACGACGGCGTCCCCGCCGAGTACCCGGAGCGCTGGGCCGAGGTCCTCCCGCCGAACAGCCTGCTGCGCCGCATCCTCGGCGGCGGCGCCCGCCGCAGGCAGGCCCCGCCCCCGCCGGACACCGACCGCCCCGCCGTTCCGCCGCGGTCCTCCCCGCACCACCACCCGCACCCGGCGCAGCCCGTGCAGCAGCCCGAGCCGCTGTACCCCCCGCCTCCGCCGCCGATGCCGCCCGTCCCGCCGCTGCAGTCCCCCCGCACTCCCTGGGACGGCCGGTAGGGCCCTGGGGCCCGCCTGCGCGTGTCGCGCCGGCCGTCTCGCGCCGGACCGCCTTGTGCCGGACCGACCTGTGCCGGACCGACCTGTGCCGGACCGCCCCGTGTGGGGCCGCCCCGGCGGGGAAGACGCGCCGGTGGTTCGGGTGGGTCCCCGCGTCCGATCGGCCGCACATTGGTCGAGGACATGTCGACCAAGCGGGGGAAATGTGAAGACCGTGCGTCCGTTCGAAGGAGCCTGGCTTGGCGTGCGAACGGGCGGGTAGCCGCGCGAGCAGGATGCGGAACCGGTCCGTCCGTCCTTGAACCGAGGGAGTTGGCCCATGCCGCTGATCAACTACGTCGTGCTGAGTGCGCTGGTCGCGGAGCTGGACGCGCTCGCCGATGTGGGCGCGCCGGACGCGGCAGTCCGGCGCCGCCGGGAGGACGCCCTCTACACCGTCTGCGTGTACACCGGTGTCCGCGACCCCCAGCAGGCCCTCGCCCGGGCCCGCCGGCTGCTCGCCCGGCACAGCGCGTCGCACACCGCCGCAGCGCCGGCGGTACGGGTCGAGCCCGCCGTGGTGACGCCCGAGCCCGTGGTCGCCGCATAGCGGTGCGGGGCCGGCAGCGAGACCCGGCCCCCGTCCAGGAGCCCCGCGCCGGAGGGAGCCCTGGACGGGGGCCGACCAGTTCCCCGGCGACCCTCCGGGCCGTCCCGGCCGCACGGCCCCCCGCTTCCTGGCCGTACCGTCCCGGCCCCGCGGTTCCGCCGCGCCGGACGGACCGGCCGTGTCGGCCGTGCGACCGCCGATTCCCGGCCGCACCGTCCTGATCCTCGGACTGCACCGCGTCGGCCGTCCTGGCCGTGCGGGCCCCCGCCGCTTGCGTGTCCCGGCCGCGGTGTCCCGTTCTGCGGCGTCGCGGTGCTTGGCCGTTCAGGCCGTGGCGCCCCGGTCTCCTGGCCGCGGTGTCCCGTTCTGCCGGGGCCCGTATGGGCCGTGCGGGCCGTGTCGCTCCTCGCGTGTCGGCCTGGCTGTCCCCTTTCGCCGCGGTCGCGGTGCCGGCCGTACCGGCCCTACCGGCCATGTCGGCTCCGGTCTCCGGCCGCGCTGTCCGCACTCTCGACCGGTGTGTCCCCCGCTTGCGATGTGAACGCAAACAATTACACTCCCTTCCGCACTCGTGAGACAGTTGCAGCCGCATCTGGCTCTGCACCGACAAGGGGGCTGTGAGTGGGAAGTGAGACTGCCGGGACGGATCCCCGACAGCCGGTGATGGCCGACGTCGCCAAGCTCGCCGGCGTGTCGCACCAGACCGTCTCCCGCGTCCTGAACGGAGCCCCGCACGTTCGGCCCGGGACCCGGGACAAGGTGCTGGCCGCCATCCGGGAGCTGGACTACCGACCCAACTCGGCCGCGCGGGCGCTGGTCACCCGCCGCTCCCAGACGCTCGGCGTGGTGAGCTTCGCCAGCACCCTCTACGGCCCGGCCTCCATGCTCGACGGCATCGAGCAGGCCGCCCGCAGCGCCGGCTACTTCGTCAGCGTCGCCAGTCTCCGCTCACTGGACGCCCGTTCCGTCCAGGAGGCGGTGGACCGCCTCCGCGACCAGGGCGTCGAGGGGGTCGCGGTCATCGCCCCGCAGATCTCCGCGGTCGGTGCGGTGTCCCGGCTGTCCAGTTCCGTCCCGGTCGTCGCGGTGGGCTCCGGCAGCCGCTCGCGCGTCCCGATGGTCGCGGTCGACAACCTCACCGGCGCGGCCGCGGCCACCCGCCACCTGCTCGACCTCGGCCACGGCACGGTGCACCACGTCGCCGGTCCGGCCGGCTGGCTGGAGACCCAGGACCGCCTGGACGGTTGGCGCCGCACCCTGGAGGAGTCGGGCGCCCCGGTGCCGCAGGTCTACAGCGGCGACTGGAGCGCCCGGTCCGGGTACGAGGCGGGCCGGCAGATCGCGGCGGACCCGGAGGTGACCGCGGTCTTCTGCGCCAACGACCACATGGCCCTGGGCCTGCTGCGGGCGCTGCACGAGGCCGGCCGCCCGGTGCCCGGCGAGATCAGCGTCATCGGCTTCGACGACATCCCGGAGTCCGCCTACTTCACCCCGCCGCTCACCACCGTCCGCCAGGACTTCGGCGAACTGGGCCGCCGCGCACTCGAGTTGCTCGTCGAGGAGCTCGCCGGGGTGGCGCACGCCCGCAGCCACGTCCTGGTCGCCCCGGAGATGGTCCTGCGCCGCTCCACCGGCCCGGCCCGCCGCCCTGCCTGACCGACCGGCCCGGTCGGTCGCAGCCTGCCGCTCCACCTGCCGCGAGGCCGGGTGCCTCTCAGGGGCGCGTGGGGGCACCGAAAGCCGGGGGAGAACCGCGCAGTCCGGGGGTGGGCGGCTGAACGGCAGGGGACGGCCCTTGCCCGGTACGGCAGCCGCATCCCACTCACGCGGTTCTCCGCGCCCCTGACCGGCCCGGCCGCGGCCGGGGTGGGCCTCGGGTACGTGCCCGACTCCCCGCTGCGGGCCTGCAGTTCCCGGTGTGATCGGCGGCGGTCCGCCCTGCCGTCCGAGGTCCGGGTGGCCGGGAGGCGGTGGTCCTGCTGCCGGTCGACGGTGCCCGGGGCGGTGCCCGGGGCGGTGCGGAGCCCGTCGGCGGGCGCCTGAGCGCCCCGCGGCCGTCCGGCCGTGTGCGGGTGTGCGCCCCGCGGCCGTCCTCGTGCATGCCCGGCGTGCGAACCGGTTCCGGGCCCGTCCGGTGCTTCGGGCGCGACCGGCTCGACCTGCGTGATCGGTCCGCCGGGTGCCGCGCGCCGCCCTGGGTGCCTTGTGCCGCCCCGGGATCGGGTGTCCGGGCCGGGCCGCGCGTTCGACCTGCGCCGGAGGCGCCGCGGCCGCACGGTGGGGGAGGGCGTGCGGGCGGTCGTCCGGCCGGCCGGTCGTCCGGCCGGTGCGTTCCCGCACCCTTGACAGCCAAAATGTGAACGTTAACAATCGCAGCATCCGGAGTCGCCCGGCCTCGCCGGCCGACTCGGCCACCCGCTCCGCCGGCCGGCGGTCTCCCCGCTTCGACCTCCCGGCCCGGCGGCCGCCGTTCCGCTCCTTATGAGGGTGAGGCAGCGGAACACCGGCCGGCCGCCGGCCCGCGACGGTGCGGACCAGCCGGCGGCCGGCCCGAACTCCCCACCCCCGTACGAAGGATGAGACAGTGACCGAGACGCCCCCCACCCGGGCCGAGCAGACCGGCACCGAGCAGGCCGGCAGCGCGCCCGGCACCGGGCCGACCGGTGCGGCCGAGCCCGCCGGCGGCGACCGCTACGTCGTCGGCGTCGACTTCGGCACGCTCTCCGGCCGCGCCGTCGTCGTCCGCGTCCGGGACGGCGAGGAGATCGCCACCGCCGTCCACGGCTACCCGCACGCCGTCATCGAGGAACGCCTGCCCGGCACCGGCCGCCCGCTGCCCCCCGACTGGGCCCTGCAGCACCCCGAGGACTGGCGCGAGGTGCTGCGCACCGCCGTCCCCGAGGCGCTCGCCGCCTCCGGCGTGGACGCGGCCGACGTCATCGGCATCGCCACCGACTTCACCGCCTGCACCGTGCTGCCCGTCCGCACCGACGGCACCCCGCTCGCCGAGCTGCCCGAGTGGGCCGCCCGCCCGCACGCCTGGCCCAAGCTGTGGAAGCACCACGCCGCCCAGCCGCAGGCCGACCGGATCAACGCCCTCGCCCACGCCCGCGGCGAGAAGTGGATCCACCGCTACGGCGGGCGGATCTCCGCCGAGTGGCAGTACGCCAAGGCCCTACAGGTGCTGGAGGAGGACCCGCAGGTCTACGCCGCCTGCGAGCGCTGGATCGAGGCCGCCGACTGGATCGTCTGGCAGCTCACCGGCACCGAGACCCGCAACACCTGCACCGCCGGCTACAAGGGCATCCACCAGGACGGCGCCTACCCGGACGAGGACTACCTCGCCGCGCTGAACCCCGGCTTCGCCGACTTCGCCCGCACCCGCCTGGAGCACCCGCTGCTCCCGCTCGGCAGCCGGGCCGGCTCGCTGACCGCCGAGGCCGCCGCCTGGACCGGCCTGCCCGAGGGCATCGCGGTGGCCGCCGGCAACGTCGACGCCCACGTCGCCGCCCCCGCCGCCCGCGCCGTCGACAACGGCCGACTGCTCGCCATCATGGGCACCTCCACCTGCCACGTCGTCAACGGCCCGGCGCTGGCCGACGTCCCCGGCATCTGCGGCGTCGTCGACGGCGGCATCGTCGCCGGCTCCTACGGCTACGAGGCCGGCCAGAGCGCGGTCGGCGACGTCTTCGCCTGGTGGCTGCGCCAGGGCGTCCCCGCCGAGTACCTCGCCGAGGCCGAGGCCACCGGCGAGGACCTCCACCAGCTCCTCAGCCGCAGGATCGCCGACCAACCGGTCGGCGGCCACGGCCTGATCGCCCTCGACTGGATGGGCGGCAACCGCTCCGTCCTGGTCGACCACCACCTGTCCGGCGTGATCGTCGGCCTCACCCTCGCCACCCGCCCCGAAGAGGTCTACCGGGCGCTGCTGGAGGCCACCGCCTACGGCACCCGCACCATCGTCGAGGCACTGGAGGAGGGCGGCGTCCCCGTCACCGAGTTCGTCGTCGCCGGCGGCCTCAAGAAGAACGCCCTGCTCATGCAGATCTACGCCGACGTGCTGCGCCGCCCCGTCTCGCTCGCCGCCTCCGAGCAGGGCCCCGCGCTCGGCTCGGCGATCCACGCCGCGGTCGCCGCCGGCGCCCACCCCGACGTGCGCACCGCCTCCGAGGCCATGGGCCGGGTCCACCGCCACGCCCACCTCCCGGACGAGGCCCGCGCCGACGCCTACGACGCCCTCTACGCCGAGTACCGCGCCCTGCACGACCACTTCGGCACCGGCCCCGACAAGCAGCTGCACCGCCTGCGCGCCATCCGCAACGCCGCCCTGACCGCCCACCGCACCAGCGAGGACCGATGAGCTCCCCGATCGACCTGATCCGCCGCCAGGTCAGCGACCTCCACCAAGAACTGGTCCGCTACGACCTCGTCGTCTGGACCGCCGGAAACGTCTCCGCCCGCATCCCCGGCGAGGACCTGATGGTCATCAAGCCCAGCGGCGTCGCCTACGACGAGCTGACCCCCGAGGCCATGATCGTCTGCGACCTCGACGGCACCGTCGTCGCCGGCGAGCACAACCCGTCCTCCGACACCGCAGCCCACGCCTACGTCTACCGCCACATGCCCGAGGTCGGCGGCGTGGTCCACACCCACTCCACCTACGCCAGCGCCTGGGCCGCCCGCGGCGAGGCCGTGCCCTGCGTCCTGACCGCCATGGCCGACGAGTTCGGCGCCGAGATCCCGATCGGCCCGTTCGCGCTCATCGGCGACGACTCCATCGGCCGCGGCATCGTCGACACCCTGCGCGGCCACCGCTCGCCCGCCGTCCTGATGAAGAACCACGGCGTCTTCACCATCGGCAAGGACGCCAAGGCCGCCGTGAAGGCCGCCGTCATGTGCGAGGACGTCGCCCGCACCGTCCACATCTCCCGGCAGCTCGGCGAACCCCAGCCCATCGCCCAGGCCGACATCGACCACCTCAACCACCGCTACCAGAACGTATACGGCCAGCAGACCGCGCCCGCGGCCCGGTGAAGGAGAACCACCCCATGACGCACCCCGCCGACACCCGCGAGATCTGGTTCCTCACCGGCAGCCAGGGGCTCTACGGCGACGACACCCTGCGCCAGGTCGCCGAGCAGTCCCGCGAGGTCGCCGCCGCGCTCTCCGCCGACGGCGGCATCCCCGTCCGCATCGTCTGGAAGCCCGTCCTCACCGACGCCGCCGCGATCCGCCGCACCTGCCTCGACGCCAACGCCGAGGACACCTGCATCGGCCTGATCGCCTGGATGCACACCTTCTCCCCGGCCAAGATGTGGATCGCCGGCCTCGACGCCCTGCGCAAGCCCCTGCTCCACCTGCACACCCAGGCCAACCGCCGGCTGCCCTGGTCCACCATCGACATGGACTTCATGAACCTGAACCAGGCCGCCCACGGCGACCGCGAGTTCGGCTACATCCAGTCCCGCCTCGGCGTCGCCCGCAAGACCGTCGCCGGCCACGCCAGCGACCCGTCCGTCGTGCGCCGCGTCGCCTCCTGGGCCCGCGCCGCCGCCGGCCGCGCCGAACTCGCCACCCTCAAGCTCGCCCGCTTCGGCGACAACATGCGCGACGTCGCCGTCACCGAGGGCGACAAGGTCGAGGCCCAGCTGCGCCTCGGCGTCTCCGTCAACACCTACGGCGTCAACGACCTCGTCACCGCCGTCGACGCCGCCACCGACGAGGACGTCAACGACCTCGTCAAGGAGTACGACGAGCTCTACCGGCTCGCCCCCGAACTCCGCGCCGGCGGCGACCGGCACGACTCGCTCCGCTACGCCGCCCGCATCGAACTCGGCCTGCGCACCTTCCTCACCGACGGCGGCTTCGGCGCCTTCACCACCAACTTCGAGGACCTCGGCGGCCTGCGCCAGCTGCCCGGCCTCGCCGTCCAGCGGCTGATGGCCGACGGCTACGGCTTCGGCGGCGAGGGCGACTGGAAGACCGCCGTCCTGCTGCGCACCCTCAAGACCGCCGCCGCGGGCCTGCCCGGCGGCACCTCCTTCATGGAGGACTACACCTACCACCTGGAGCCCGGCCAGGAACTCATCCTCGGCGCCCACATGCTGGAGGTCTGCCCGACCATCGCCGCCGCCACCCCCTCCTGCGAGATCCACCCGCTGTCGATCGGCGGCCGCGAGGACCCCGTCCGCCTCGTCTTCGACGCCGAACCCGGCCCCGCCGTCGTCGTCGGCATGGCCGACCTCGGCGACCGCTTCCGCCTCGTCGCCAACGAGGTCGACGTCGTCGCCCCCACCGAGCCGCTGCCCCACCTGCCGGTCGCCCGCGCCGTCTGGAAGCCCCGCCCCGACCTGCGCACCTCCACCGAAGCGTGGCTCACCGCCGGCGGACCCCACCACACCGTCCTCACCCGGGCCCTCGGCGCCGAGGAGCTCGACGACCTCGCCGAGATGCTCTCCGTCGAACTCGTCCTCGTCGACGCCGACACCACCATGCGCCGCTTCACCCGCGAACTGCGCTGGAACCAGGCCTACCACCGCCTCGCCAAGGCCCTCTGAGCCCCGCTCACCGGCCGTGGCCGACGGGCCCGTGCCTCCGCGTCCCGCGGGGGTCCGGGCCCGTCCGCGTGCGCCCTCAGCGGCCCGGCACCGGGCGGCGCAGCAGGTACAGGCCGGCGAAGACCGTCAGCAGCGCCATACAGACGATGAACACCACCCCCGCGTCCTCCAGCCCCACCGGCTCGGACAGCACACCCACGCCGATCACCGGGATCGAGATCCCGGTGTACGCCACCACGAACAGCGAGGAGATCGACCCGGCCCGGTGCTCCGCGGGCGCCGCGGCAGCCACCGCACCCACCGAACCGCGCAGCGCCAGCCCCTGGCCCGAACCACCGACCAGCGCACTCAGCACCAGCAGCGCCAGCAGCTCCGCCAACAGCGCCCCGCCGAGCAGCGCCAACCCCACCAGCAGCACCGCGCAGCCCAGCGGCAGCGCCCGCCGCGCGCCCAGCGGCCCGGCCGCCAGCTGGCCGCCCGTCGACGCCAGGAACGTCGCGAAGACGATCAGGCCGATCAGTGCCCGGTCGTGCACGTCCAGGGTCTGCGCCAGGAACGCCGGCGACACCGCCGTGAACACCCCGAGCAGCGCGAACCCGGCGAACGACGCCACCCCCGCCGGCACGAACACCCCGCGCACCTCCGGCGGCAGGCTCGGCGCCTTCACCCGCGCCGCCGACAGCCCCTTCGCCCCCGCCACCGACTCCGGCAGGGCCAGCAGCACGCCCACCGCGACCGCCACCATCGCCAGGTGCACCACGAACGGGAGCACCAGCGGATCCGGCGCGTACTCGGCCAGGACGCCCGACAGCAGCGGGCCCAGCCCCAGGCCGCCCATGTTCGCCGCCGTCGCCGCGAACGCCGCCCGGCCCTCCCGGCCGGCCGGCGCCAGCTCCAGCACGTACGCGGTCGCCGTCCCCGTGAACAGGCCCGCCGAGAGACCCGACATCAGCCGGCCCAGGCACAGCAGCGGCACCCCGCCCTCGAACAGGAAGCAGAAGGCGCTCAGCGCCGCGAAGCCGAGCCCGGCCAGCAGCACCGGCCTGCGGCCGACGGTGTCCGAGACGTTGCCGACCGCCAGCAGCACCCCGATCACCGCGAAGGCGTACACCGCGAAGACCACCGTGACGACCAGCTCGGAGAAGCCCAGCTCCTCCTGGTACAGCGAGTACAGCGGGGTGGGGAGGGTGGTGCCGGCCATGCAGACCGCGAAGACGCCGGAGGCGGCCAGGTACGCCTTGGCACCGGTCGGACGGCCGCTCTGACGTTCGCTCATGCGCCCACGGTACGGGCAGCGACACCCGGCGCGCGGCAGGCCGCGACCGGGGGCGCCCGGCGGGCACGCACCCGGAGGCGCCCGGCAGGCATGCAACCGGGTGCCCCCACGCGCCCCCGGGCGAGCCCGTCCACGCGAGCCCGGGAAAGGGCTCCGCCCGGTGTGCGCACACACACCGGGCGGAGCCGTTCGCGCGGGGTCGGGGTCAGGAGCCGACCTTGCGCTTGTTCCAGACGTCGAAGCCGACCGCGGCGAGCAGCACCAGGCCCTTGATGACCTGCTGGTAGTCGGTGCCGACGCCCACCAGGGACATGCCGTTGTTCAGGACGCCGAGGACCAGGCCGCCGATGATCGCGCCGAGCACCGTGCCGACGCCGCCGGAGGCGGAGGCGCCGCCGATGAAGGCCGCCGCGATCGCCTCCAGTTCGAAGTTGATGCCGGCCTGCGGGGTGCCGGCGTTGAGCCGGGCGGCGAAGACCAGGCCGGCCAGGGCCGCGAGCACGCCCATGTTGACGAAGGCGAGGAAGACGACCCGCTTGCTCTTCACGCCGGAGAGCTTCGCGGCGGGTTCGTTGCCGCCGATCGCGTAGGTGTGCCGGCCGATGATCGAGTTCCGCATCAGGTAGCCGAAGCCGACCAGCAGCGCGCCGAGGATCAGCAGCACGATGGGGGCGCCGTGGTAGCTGGCGAGCAGCAGGGTGAAGACGAGGACGGCGGCGGTGATCGCGGCGAGCTTGGCGAGGAAGAAGCCGACCGGCAGCAGCTCCAGGCCGTAGGAGGCGGCCTGGCGGCGTCCGCGGACCTCCTGCAGCACGGCGATCGCGAGCACGCCGAGGCCGAGCAGCAGGGTCAGGTTGTGGTAGTTGGTGTGCGGGCCGACCTCGGGGAGGAAGCCGCTGGAGATCTTCTGGAAGCCCTTGGGGAACGGCGCGATGGACTGGCCCTGGAGCAGGATCTGGGTGCCGCCGCGGAAGAGCAGCATGCCGGCCAGGGTGACGATGAACGAGGGGATGCCGATGTAGGCGATCCAGAAGCCCTGCCAGGCGCCGGCGACCGCGCCGATCAGCAGGGCCAGCACCAGGGCGAGCGGCCACGGCAGGTCGTGCTTGACCATCATCACCGCCGCCGCCGCTCCGACGAAGGCGGCCAGTGATCCCACCGACAGGTCGATGTGGCCGGCGATGATGACGATCATCATGCCGATCGCCAGGATCAGGATGTAGCCGTTCTGCTGGATCAGGTTGGTGATGTTGAGCGGCTTCAGCAGGGTGCCGTCGGTCCAGATCTGGAACAGCACCACGATCAGCGCGAGGGCGACCAGCATGCCGTACTGGCGGACGTTGCCGCGCAGCGCGTCGGCCAGCACGGCGCCGGTGGAGCGGGTCCGCGCGGGGGCCGCCGGGCCCGGCGGGGTCGTCGGGGTGGTCTGGGTCTGGGCCATGCCTTACACCTGCTCGGGTCGGGGTGCTGCGGTCTGCGGGGCCGCGGCCTGCGGGGATGCTGCCTGCGGGAGGGCGGTCTGCGGGGCGGCGCTCACGGTCATGAGGCGCATCAGGGACTCCTGGTCGGCGTCGGCACGGGCCACCTCGCCGGTGATCCGGCCCTCGGCCATGGTGTAGATCCGGTCGCACAGGCCCAGGAGTTCGGGGAGTTCGGAGGAGATCACCAGCACGGCCTTGCCCTGTGCGGCGAGGTCGGCGATCACCTGGTAGATCTCGGCCTTGGCGCCGATGTCGATGCCGCGGGTCGGCTCGTCGAGGATCAGCACCTCCGGCCCGGCGAAGATCCACTTGCTGAGGACGACCTTCTGCTGGTTGCCGCCGCTGAGCTTGCCGGTCTCGGCGAACACCGAGGGCGCCTTGATGTTCATCGACGCCCGGTAGGCCTCGGCGACCTTGGTCTCCTCGTGCCGGTTCACCCAACCCCGCCGGGCGACCTTGCCGAGCGCGCTCAGCGTGATGTTCCGGCTGATGTCGTCGATGAGGTTGAGGCCGAGGTGCTTGCGGTCCTCGGTGACGTACGCGATGCCGTGGCCGATCGCCTGCGGCACCGTCCGGGTGGAGACCTCCCGGCCGTGCACCAGCACCCTTCCGCCGGTGTACCGGCCGTAGGAGCGGCCGAAGACGCTCATCGCGAGTTCGGTGCGGCCGGCGCCCATCAGGCCGGCGATGCCGACGATCTCGCCGGCGCGGACGGTCAGCGAGGCGCCGTCGACGACGTTGCGGTGGTGGTCGATCGGGTGCTGGACGGTCCAGTCCTCGACGGCGAAGGCGACCTCGCCGATCGCGGGGGTGCGCTCGGGGTAGCGGTGCTCCAGGTCGCGGCCGACCATGCCGCGGATGATGCGGTCCTCGGCGATGCCGTCGGCGCCGACCGGGATGGTCTCGATGGTGCGGCCGTCGCGCAGCACGGTGACGGAGTCGGCGACCCGGGCGATCTCGTTGAGCTTGTGCGAGATGATGATGCAGGAGATGCCCTGGGCCTTGAGCTCCAGCATCAGGTCGAGCAGCTTGCGGCTGTCCTCGTCGTTCAGCGCCGCGGTGGGCTCGTCGAGGATGAGCAGCTTCACCTCCTTCGCGAGCGCCTTGGCGATCTCGACGAGCTGCTGCTTGCCGACGCCGATGTCGGCGATCCGGGTCTGCGGGTTCTCGTGCAGGCCGACCCGCTTGAGCAGGGCGGCGGCGTGGGTGAGCGTCCGGTGCCAGCTGATGATGCCGCGCGTGGCGTGCTCGTTGCCGAGGAAGATGTTCTCGGCGATCGACAGGTACGGCACCAGGGCGAGCTCCTGGTGGATGATCACGATGCCGCGCTGTTCGCTGGCCCGGATGTCCTTGAACCGGCAGGGCTCGCCCTCGAAGAGGATCTCGCCCTCGTAGCTGCCGTGCGGGTACACCCCGCTCAGCACCTTCATCAGGGTGGACTTGCCGGCGCCGTTCTCGCCGCAGATCGCGTGGATCTCCCCGGCGGCGACGCTGAGCTCGACGTCGGAGAGGGCTTTGACGCCGGGGAAGGTCTTGGTGATCGAACGCATCTCGAGGACAGGTCCGGCCATGGGGGTGCTTCCGTATCTCTGGGGGCGGCGGGGCGGGGGAGGTCCCGCCCCGCCGCCGGGTCGGCGGCCCGTGCGGGCCCGGGGCTACTTCAGCTGGTCGGCCGTGTACTGGCCGCCGTCGACGAGGACCTTGGCGTAGTTCTCCTTGTCGACGCTGACCGGCTGCAGCAGGTAGGCCGGGACGACCTTGGCGCCGTTGTCGTACTGGGTGGTGTCGTTGGTCTCCGGCTTGCCGCCGGTGAGCACCGCGTCGCCCATCTGGACGGCGACCTTGGCGAGTTCGCGGGTGTCCTTGTAGACGGTCTGGGTCTGCTCGCCCGCGATGATCGACTTCACCGAGGCCAGCTCGGCGTCCTGGCCGGTGACGATCGGCAGCGCCTTGCCGGCGCTGCCGTAGCCGACGCCCTTGAGCGAGGAGAGGATGCCGATCGAGATGCCGTCGTAGGGCGAGAGCACCGCGTCCACGTGGGCGCTCGTGTAGGACTTGCTCAGCAGGTTGTCCATCCGGGACTGCGCGACGCCGCCGTCCCAGCGCAGCGTGGCGACCTGGTTGAAGGCGGTCTGGCCGCTCTGCACGACGAGCTTCTTGCTGTCGACGTACGGCTTGAGGACGCTCATCGCGCCGTTGAAGAAGAACTGCGCGTTGTTGTCGTCGGGCGAGCCGGCGAACAGCTCGACGTTGAACGGGCCCTTGCCGTCCTTGAGGCCGAGCTTGTCGGCGATGTACGTGCCCTGCAGCACGCCGACCTTGAAGTTGTCGAAGGTGGCGTAGTAGTCGACGTTCTTGGTGCCGCGGATCAGCCGGTCGTAGGAGATCACCGGGATGTGGGCGTCGGCGGCCTTCTGCAGCACGTCGGTGAGCGAGGAGCCGTCGATCGCGGCGACGACCAGGAGCTTGGCGCCCTTGGTGATCATGTTCTCGATCTGGGACACCTGGTTCTCGACGACGTTGTCGCCGTACTGCAGGTCGGTCTTGTAGCCCTTGCCCTGGAACTCCTTGACCATGTTGTTGCCGTCGTTGATCCAGCGTTCGGAGGACTTGGTCGGCATGGCGATGCCGACCAGCCCGCCCTTGGCGCCGTCCTTCGACGCGCCGTTGCCGTCGCCGACGCCGTTGGCGCTCTGGCCGCAGGCCGCCAGCGACAGCGCGAGACCGGCCGCGGCGAGGGCCGTAGAGAGCTTCCGCACAGTTCCTCCAGGGGTGTGCCGCGACCGGGGCGGGCGGGGAGCGCCGGGTCGGTCGAGCGGTGGTTCGTGGGCAGGTGTCGAGCAGGGGGGTGGGCGCCAGGGGGCCGACCGGTCCGGTCAGGTTCCTGTCCGGGGCCCTGGCCTGGCGTTACCTGAGTGTTAACGCTCACAAGAAGCCCGTCAAGAGGGGCTGGAGTCACCATCGGGTCACGTGCGGGCATAGATATGGAAGCGCTGTGCAGGCTGCTTGACGGGCAGACTGTTAGCGCTAACAATTTGCCCGGGAGAGGCTGCCCGGACGCACGGGAGCCGCCCCCGCCGGTGGGCGGGGGCGGCTCTGCGGACCTGCGGTTCCGCTGCCTCGCGGTTCTGCGGACCTGCGGTCGTCAGCCGGTGAAGCCGGCCGTGATCGAGGTGAACTGCCAGTTGTTCTGGTTGATGCCGGAGCAGTTCTCGGCCACGCCGCCGCCGGCGCACGGCCGGTCGCGGTTGACCGACCAGAAGGCGAGGCGGGCGATGTGGTTGGTGTTGGCCCAGTCGCGGATGCTCGTCCAGGTCGCCGGCGTGGTGGTCTCCTGGTTGTCTGAGAGGCCGTTCATGCCGGAGATGCCGACGTGGGCGTAGGCGGTGGCGTCGTCCCAGCCGAAGGTCGACTTCAGCTTGGACTTCAGGCCGTTCGCCGCGCTGACGGTGCTGCCGTACATGTCGGCGCCGCCGCCGAAGTCGAACGGCATGATGGTGAAGACGTCGATGTCCGCGCCGAGCGCCTTCGCCTGCTCGATCAGCCGGTTGCCGTAGTAGGTCGGGCCGGTGGTCGCGGTGCCGAAGGTGAGGATCGTCCGCAGGCCCGGGTTGTTCTGCTTGACGATCTTCAGGGCGCCGAGGATGCGGTCCTGGACGACGGTGTTCTCGAACTCGTCGGTGTTCTCGATGTCGACGTCGATCGCCTTCAGCCCGTACGCGCTGATCACTTGCTGGTAGGCGGCGGCCAGGGCCTCGGGGGTGGCGCAGTTCGGGCCGAGCTTGTTGCCCTGCCAGCCGCCGATCGACGGGACGACGTCGCCGCCGGCCGCCCGGATCGCGTTGATCGTCTGCTGGTCGACACCGCCGGCGAGCGGACGCTGGCCGTCCCAGGACGGGTTGCAGCCGCCCGAGGAGAGGATGAACGCCATGGTGAACCACTTGATGCCGGTGGCGCTCATCACCGTGGTCGCGGACGGCGGCTCGCCCCAGCCCATGTAGAGGTAGGGCGCGGCCTGCTTGAAGCCGGTGCCGCCGCCCCCGCCGCCGGAGCCGGTCGTGGCCGAGACGGCGTTGGAGGCGGCCGAGGTGTTGCCCGCCGCGTCGCGCGCCTTGACGGTGAAGGTGTAGGAGGTGCTCGCGGCCAGGCCGCTCACGGTCGCCGAGGTGCCGGTGCTGCTGGCCACCACGTTCGAGCCGCTGTAGACGTCGTAGCCGGTCACGCCGACGTTGTCGGTGGAGGCGTTCCAGGACAGCGAGACGGTCGAGGAGGTCGTGCCGGTCGCGACGAGGCCGCCCGGCGCGGTCGGCGCCTGGGCGTCGCCGCCGCCCCCGCCGCCACCCGGGCCGTCCAGGCTGATGTCGTCGGCGTAGTAGGTGCCCTGGCCGTACCAGCCGTGGGTGAAGATCTGCGCGCTGGTCTGGCTCGCGCCGGTGGTGAAGGTCACCGACAGCTGCTGGTACGAGGCGGCGGACGGCGTCCAGGTGGAGGCGCCGCCGGTCACGCCCAGGTAGACGTAGTTGCCGCGGACCCAGCCGGACAGCGTGTACGTGGTGTTGGGCTGCACCGAGACGGTCTGGGTGCACTGCGCGGTGTCGCTCGCGCTCGCCGCGGCGGCGAGCGCCTTGCTGCCGGAGTGGACGGGGGAGCCCACCACCGAGCCGAGCCCGCCGGTGCAGGACCAGCCGCTGAGCGTGCCGCTCTCGAAGCCGGGATTGGTGAGCAGGTTGGCCGCCTGGGCCGTAGCGGGCAGGGCGACGGCCGCGGCCGAGCCCAGCGCGACGGCGCCGAGCGCCGCCACGAGGCGGTTGCGGGAACGCACAGGACCTCCAGTGGGGGATGGGGGTTGCGGCCGCAGGGGTGCGGGGGAGCCGTGCAGGCCGCGTGCATCGCCAAGATGGACTAGACCAATATCGGGTGTCAAGGGTCCGTCAACGTCCATCGGCGGAACCGCACTTGGCCCGGCCCGGCACCCTCCCAGGTGGGACCGCCCGGGACCGGTGGCCGAGCCCCCGCGCAGCCGCGGGAATATTCGCTGGCGCGGCCCCGCCGGCCGTGGCTACCGTGGTGCCGTTCGGGAGGGCCCGTCGAGGGCCGTCCCCCGTCGAGCCAGCCCTGCACACCCGGAGGTGAGGACCGTGATGACCGTCGCTGCGCTGGACGCTGCCCGCGTCCGTACGTCGTTCACTCCCACCCCCGTGGCCACCGGCTGACTTCCACGACTCCTTGACGCGCCGTCGGGCGCGCACCGCCGGGGCCACCCTCGCCGAAGGGCCCACCCCACCGTGACCAGCTCCACCTCCGCCGCCCTCCCGCTCTCCGCCCACGGCTGGAACGAGGACAGGGCGGCCGAGTTCGCCTTCCACGCCGAGGCGGGGCTCACCCCCGCCCTGATCTCCCGCGTCGACCGCGGCCGGTGCGACGTCCTGCTCGCCGACCCCGAGTCCGGCGAGCTGCGCACCGTCCGCGCCGATACCCGGCCGGTCGGCGACCCCGACCCGGTCAAGTGCCCCTGCACCGGGGACTGGGCCGCCGTCGACCTCGCCGCGCAGCCCCTGCCCACCGTTTCCGCCCTGCTGGGCCGGAGCACCGCGATCGTCCGCAAGACCGCGGGCGGCCGCTCCGACGGCCAGGTGCTCGCCGCCAACGTCGACACCGTCATGATCGCGGTCTCGCTCGCCGCCGACCCGGACCTCGGGCGGATCGAGCGCTTCCTCGCCCTGGCCTGGGAGAGCGGCGCCGTCCCGCTGGTCGTCCTCACCAAGGCCGACCTGGTCGACGACGCCGACTTCATCCGCGAGGACGTGGAGAAGATTGCCCCGGGCGCCGCCGTGCTCACCGTCAGTGCCGAGACGGGCGAGGGCATGGACGATCTGCGCGCCCACCTGTCCGGCGCGACCGCCCTGGTCGGCCAGTCCGGCGCGGGCAAGTCCACGCTCACCAACGCCCTCGCCGGCCGGCACGCGATGGCCGTCCAGGAGACCCGCTCGGTCGACGAGAAGGGCCGCCACACCACCACCACCCGGGAGCTGATCCCGCTGCCGGACGGCGGCGTGGTCATCGACACCCCCGGGCTGCGCGAGGTCGGCCTGTACGGCGGCGAGGGCGTCGACCTCGCCTTCGCCGACATCGCCGCGATCGCCGAGCGGTGCCGCTTCGACGACTGCAGCCACCGCTCCGAGCCGGGCTGCGCGGTCGCCGCCGCGCTGGAGGACGGCACGCTGCCGCAGCGCCGGATGGACAGCTACCTCAAGCTCCAGCGCGAGAACGAGTGGATCGCCTCGCGCAGCGACGCCCGGGTCGCCGCCGAGCGGGCCAGGAAGTGGAAGGCCGTCACCAAGTCGATGCGGGGCTCGTCGAGCCCCACCCGGCACGACCCGCGCCGCACCCGCTGAGCCGGAGGGCCGCCGGGCCCCGCCGGGCCCGGCGGCCGGACGCCCGCCCCGACCGGGGCGGGCGGACGTGCCCGTGCGGCTGCCGGAGCCCCCACAGCCCCCGGCAGCCGCACGGCGTTCTCGGCCGGCCCGTCAGGCCGGCAGGTCCCCCGTCCGGATCACCTCCGCGTACCAGCGCGCACTCTCCTTGGGGGTGCGCCGCTGGCTCGCGAAGTCCACGTGGACGATGCCGAACCGCTTGCTGTAGCCGAAAGCCCACTCGAAGTTGTCCAGCAGCGACCAGAGGAAGTAGCCCCGGACGGGCGCCCCGTCGGCGATCGCCCGGCGGACGGCGGCCAGGTGGCCGTGCAGGTAGGCGATCCGCTCCGGGTCGCGCACCGCACCCGTCGGGTCGCAGTAGTCCTCGTACGCGGCGCCGTTCTCCGTGACCAGCAGCGGCAGGCCCGGCAGGTCGTCGCGCAGCCGGGTGAGCAGCTCGTACAGGCCGTCGGCGTCCACCGGCCAGCCCATCGCGGTGCGGCTGCCCTCGGCGGGCAGGAAGCGCACGCCGCGGTCGGCCGGCCACGGCGAGAGGTCGCCGGCGTGGCCGTCCTGGCGGGCGGCCGGGTTCTGCGGGTCGTCCGCGGCGACCACGGTCGGGGTGTAGTAGTTGATCCCCAGCGAGTCGATCGGGCGGGAGATCTCCGCCAGGTCGCCGTCGTGGACGAAGGACCAGTCGGTGACCCCCGCGGTGTCCGCCAGCACGTCCGCCGGGTAGCGGCCGTGGAACACCGGGTCCAGGAAGATCCGGTTCGCCAGGCCGTCGATCCGCCGCGCCGCGTCCAGGTCGCCCGCGTCCTGCGTCAGCGGGCGGACGGCCGCCAGGTTCAGCGTCAGCGACACCTGGGCCGCCGCCGGCAGCGCCGAGCGCAGCGCCGCGGTGCCCAGGCCGTGCGCCAGCAGCAGGTGGTGGTGGGCCGTCAGGGCGGCCGCCGGGTCGGTGCGGCCCGGCGCGTGGATGCCGTTGCCGTACCCGAGGAACGCGCTGCACCACGGCTCGTTGAGCGTCGTCCAGGTGCCGATCCGGTCGCCGAGGCGCTCGGCCGCGACCTGCGCGTACTCGGCGAAGCGGTACGCGGTGTCGCGGTTCGTCCAGCCGCCCGAGTCCTCCAGCTCCTGCGGGAGGTCCCAGTGGTAGAGCGTCGCCACCGGGGCAACCCCGGCCTCGAGCAGCTCGTCGACCAGCCGGTCGTAGAAGGCCAGGCCGGCCTCGTTCGCCGGGCCGCGGCCGCCGGGCACGATCCGCGGCCAGGCCAGCGAGAAGCGGTACGCGCCGAGCCCGAGCGAGGCCATCAGGGCCACGTCCTCGCGGTACCGGTGGTAGTGGTCGGCGGCGATGTCGCCGGTGTCGCCGTTGCGGACCTTGCCCGGCGTGCGGCTGAAGGTGTCCCAGATGGACGGCGTGCGGCCGTCCTCGGCGGCGGCGCCCTCGATCTGGTACGCGGCGGTCGCCGCGCCCCAGACGAAGCCGGCCGGGAAACCGGTGCGGACGGGGGAGGGGAGGGCTTCGACGGACATGTCGCCTTCCGGGGAGAGTGGTTGGGGATGCACGGGGGCGGTGCGGGGGCGGCTCAGCCCTTGACGGCGCCCTGCATGATGCCGCCGACGATCTGCCGGCCCAGCAGCGCGAACACCAGCAGCACCGGGAGCGTGCCGAGCAGGGTGCCGGCCATCACGACCGACTGGTCCGGCACGTACCCCTGACCGAGCGACTTCAGTGCCACCTGCACCGTCGGGTTCTGCGAACTCAGCGCGACGATCGGCCAGAAGAAGTCGTTCCAGGTGGCCATGAAGGTCAGCATGCCGAGCACGGCCATGCCCGGACGGGCCACCGGCAGCACGATCGAGCGGAAGATCCGCAGCGCCGAGGCGCCGTCGACCCGGCCGGCCTCGATCAGCTCGTCCGGCAGCGCCTGGATCAGGAACTGCCGCATGAAGAACACGCCGAACGCCGAGACCAGCGAGGGCAGGATCACCGCCGGCAGCTTGTTCTGCAGGTCCATCTTCACGATCACCATGAACAGCGGGATCACGCCCAGCTGCGGCGGGATCATCATGGTGCCGACCGTGACGGCCAGCAGCAGCCCGCGGCCGCGGAAGCGCAGCTTGGCGAAGGCGAAGCCGGCCAGCGTCGAGGAGAGCACCACGCCGGCGGTCACCGCGGCGGACACCAGCAGCGAGTTCCACAGCGCGGTGCCGATCGCGGCCTGCTGCAGCGCCTCACCGAAGTTGTGGAACAGGTTCGGCCCCGGGGTGAGCGACGGAGTCGCCGCGCTCAGCTCGGAGTTGGTCCGGCTGGCCGCCACCACCGTCCAGTAGAACGGGAAGACGAACAGCAGCGTGGCCGTGCCCAGCACCGCGTACGCGAGCGGGCCGCCCTGCAGGGGGGAGCGCTTGGCGAGCATCATCTCGATCACCGGTCCGTACGGTTGCGCCGGGCGGCGATCGCCGCGTTGAGCAGGGCGAGTACCACGATCAGCAGGAACATCACCCACGCCACGGCCGCCGCGCGGCCCAGGTGGAAGAAGGTCCAGCCCTGCTCGTACATGTAGAGGCCGAGGGTCTGGTACTGGTGCGAGATGCCGCCGCCCGAGTTGCCCTCGTACAGCAGCGGTTCGCCGAACAGCTGGGTGGCGCCGATGGTGGACACCACCACGGTGAAGACGATCGTCGGACGCAGACCGGGGATCGTCACGTGGCGGAACTGCTGCCAGCGCGAGGCGCCGTCCATCGCCGCCGACTCGTACAGCTCGCCCGGGATCGCCTGCATGCCGGCCAGGTAGATCAGCGCGTTGTAGCCCGTCCACCGCCAGGTGACGATCGCGGACACGCCGAGCTGCGAGGCCCAGGTGCTCGCCTGCCAGTCCACCGGGGAGAGGCCGACCGAGGTGAGCAGCCAGTTGATCAGACCGTAGTCGCGGCCGAACAGCTGGGCGAAGACCAGGGTCGCCGCCGCCACCGAGGTCGCGTACGGCATCAGCATCGCGACCCGGAAGAACGTCCGCCCGCGCAGCTTGTAGTTGAGCAGGTGCGCCAGGCCGAGCGCCATCAGCAGCTGCGGCACGGTCGACAGCACGCCGATGGTGAAGGTGTTGCCCAGCGCGTTCCAGAAGAAGTGGTCCTCGAACAGCCGGGTGTAGTTCTGCAGGCCCAGCCAGTCCATCTGCTCCGAGGTCTGCAGCTCCACCCGGTGCAGCGACACGTACGCGGTGTACACCAGCGGGAACAGCCCGAAGGCGGCGAACAGGACGAAGAACGGCGCGACGAACCCGTACGGGGCGAGCCGCCCCGCCGCACGCGGGCCGGACCGGCGCGCCGCGGCGGCCGGTGCCGGCTGCCCGGGGCGCCGCCCGGCGGCCGGGGCCGGGGGAGAGGAGATGGCCATGGGGAGTCCTCGGACGGGGCCCCCGGCCGGACGGGCCGGGGGCCGGTGATCAGGCGGCTGTCACTGCCGGAGCATCAGTTGCCGTTGGCCTTCTTGACGTTGTCCAGCGCGTGCTGCCAGGCGGTGGCCGGAGCGGTGTTGGTGCGCTCCACCTCGCCCAGCGCGTCGGTGAACGCCTTGCCGATCACGCCGTCGTCCGTCCCCAGCACCTGGGCCGGCATCGCGGCCGCGGACTCGCTGAAGATCTGGCCGATCGGCGCGTTGTTGAAGTACGGGTCCTGGACCGACTTGATCTCGGCCTGCGCCGCCGTGCTCGACGGGAAGGAGCCCTGCTTGGTGAAGAGCTTCACCTGCTGCTCCTTGGCGGTCAGCCACTTGATCAGCTCGGCGGCCTCCTTCGGGTGCTTGGCCGTCCGCGGGATCGCCAGGTACGAGCCGCCCCAGTTGCCGGTCTTGCCCGGGCCCGCGGCGATGTCCCACTTGCCGGCGGACGCGTCGCCGGCCTGGCCCTTGATGTAGCCGATCATCCAGGCCGGGCAGCTCAGCGTGGCGAACTTGCCGGTGGAGAAGGCCTTGTTCCATTCCGGGGTCCACTGCGGCAGCTTGGCCGACAGACCGTCCGCGACCAGCTTGGTGGAGTCCTCCCACGCGGTCTTGACCGCCGGGCTGGTCTCGTACACCGGCTTGCCGCCCTCGTCGGAGTAGCGCACCTTCTGCTGGCCGACCTCGGCGGTGAACATGCCCGCCGCGCTGTCCGTCCAGGCGTTGCCGGGCTGCGCCTTGGCGGCGTACTGCTTGCCCAGCTCCAGGTAGCCCTGCCAGGTCGACCACTTGGCGGCCAGCTCGGTGCGGTCGGTGGGCAGGCCGGCCGCCTTGAACAGGTCGGTGCGGTAGCAGATCGCCTCCGGGCCGACGTCGGTGCCCGCGCCGAGCACCTTGCCGTCGGCGGTCTTGATCGCCGCGCCCTTCCACCCCACCAGGCCGTCGTTGACGTCGCCGATGCCGACGGTCTTGAGGTCGGTGAACTTGTCGGCCTGCTTCTGCACGACGCTCGCCACCCGGCCGACCTCCAGGCCCTGGACGTCGGCCACGCCGCCGCCGCCGGCCAGCTTGGTCTGCAGGGCCTGCCAGTACTGGGCCTCGTCCTGGGTGTCGGACTGCTTGATGGTGATGTTCGGGTGGGCCTTCATGTACTCGTCGTAGAGGCCGGTCTCCTTGAACCCGAAGGTGCCGAAGAGGTCGATCGTCAGCGTGACCTTGCCGTCGGCGGCGTCCTTCGATGCGGTGCCGCCGGAGGAACAGGCGGTGAGCAGCATGGTCGCCGCGAGGGCGGCGGTGCCGAGGGCGGCCGTACGGCGGGCTCTGAACGGGCGCATGGGGATGTCTCCTGACCGGACAGGGTGGGTGGCTGGAGTCTGCGAAGGGGAGCACTGACGAGCGAGCGCTCTCCGCGGGCCGCCGGCATGTCGATGCCCGGTGCCTCATTTCTGAGAGCGCTCTCAGCGATGCAAGGAGAGTGCCGGGATCGGCGGGTGGTCGTCAAGGGGTCGAAACCTGACCGTAACCTCGGAGCCCGGCCCTCCGCCCCGGCCCTACGGGCCTTTCCCGCCTTCGGTGCGGCCGTTCGGCGGATTCGGTTCAGCGCATTGACACTCCGTCGGATCCGGCCCTACCGTCCGATCGCTGAGAGCGCTTTCAGAACTCACCCTCACACTCACCCGTCCCCACCCCCACCCGAGGTGGACCCGATGAAGCTCAGATCCCTGCGCAGCCCGGCCGCGGCGGTCACCGCCCTCGCCCTGGCGGCCGCCGCCGCCCTCACCGCGACCGTCGCCGCCGGCAGTGCCGCCGCCGCGACCGTCCCGGTCGGCCTCGGCGGATACGCCGACACCCGCCCCGCCGGCACGGTCGGGCCGAGCAACTCCGACGGCGCCCCCGTCACCCCCAAGGTCACCGCCCGGGCGGCCGGCAAGGCCGCCCCCACCAACGACTGGTGGTCCTCGCTGATCTACCAGCGCTACGCGGGCAACCCGTACTCCGAGAACATGTACGCCCACCCGCTCACCTTCAAGGCGAACGCGAGCGGCCTGGAGGTGGGCTACCCCACCACGCCGACCATCACCTCCGACGGGCGCCAGTACGACTTCACCCACACCCGCGACCTCACCCTCGGCGTGGCCGGCCTCAACTCCCCGGACACCAAGGTCGACGGCTGGTCCGACTGGACGGTCACCCCCTACTGGGCAGACGGCGGCCACACCTTCAGCGCCACCGTCGGCCACGGCCTGCCGTACGTCTACGCGCACGCCACCGGCGGCGCCGCCCAGATCACCACCGCGGGCACCCCGACCGTCTTCTCCGACCAGGGCAACGTCCTCGGCATCACCGTCGGCGGCCACCACTACGGCCTCTTCGCCCCCACCGGCACCGACTGGACGGTCAGCGGCAGCACCCTCACCGCCGCCCTCGGCGGCAAGGACTACTACTCCGTCGCCGTGCTGCCCTCGCCGGCCGACCTCGCCCGGTACCGCACCTACGCGTACAACTTCGTCACCGACACCAAGGCCACCTGGACCTACCAGGAGGCCGCCGGCACGCTGAGCACCACCTACACCGCCACCACCACCGCGCAGGAGGGCACCGGGACGGGCACCCTGCTCGCCCTCTACCCGCACCAGTGGCAGGCCACCGCCGACCCGCTGACCTCCCACTCCTACACCTCGCCGCGCGGCACCATGAAGGTCCGCGAGGGCGCCTCGTTCACCACCGCGCAGGCCGTCACCGGCGTGCTGCCCTCACTGCCCGACCTCGGCGCCTACGACCGCACCGCGCTCGACACCATGGTCAAGGCCGAGGCGAACGCCGCCGACCCGTGGCAGGGCGCCACCGACACCTACTGGACGGGCAAGGCCCTCGGCCGGCTCGCCCAGCTCGTGCCCGTCGCCGACCAGCTCGGCGACACCGCCACCCGCGACAAGCTGATCGGACTGCTCAAGGGCAAGCTCGAAACCTGGTTCAAGGGCACCGGCTCGTCCGTCTTCGCCTACGACCCCACCTGGAAGACGCTGATCGGCTACCCCGCCTCCTACGGCACCGACGCCGAACTCAACGACCACCACTTCCACTACGGCTACTTCGTCCAGGCCGCCGCCACCGTCGCCCGCTACGACGCGGCCTGGGCCGCCGACTCCGCCTGGGGCGGCATGGTCAAGCTGCTCGCCAAGGACGCCGCCAACGCAGACCGCACCGACGGCCGCTTCCCGCTCCTGCGCAACTTCGACGTCTACGCGGGCCACGGCTGGGCCTCCGGCCACGCCGGCTTCGCCGCCGGCAACAACCAGGAGTCCTCCTCCGAGGGCCTCAACTTCAGCTCCGCGCTGATCCTCTACGGCTCCGCCACCGGCGACACCACCCTGCGCGACCTCGGCGTCTACCTGTACACCACCGAGGCCAACGCCGTTCAGCAGTACTGGTTCGACGCCGACCACAGCGTCTTCCCGAGCACCTTCGGCCACGCCACCGTCGGCATGGTCTGGGGCAGCGGCGCCGCCTACTCCACCTGGTGGACGGCCTCGCCCGGCATGATCCACGGCATCAACTTCCTGCCCCTCAACGGCGGATCGCTCTACCTCGGCCGCCGCCAGGACGACCTGCGCGCCAACCTCGCCGAACTCAAGGCCAACAACGGCGGCGCCTTCACCGACTGGCGGGACCTCCTCTGGGAGACGGAGGCCCTCGAAGACCCGGCCGCCGCCAAGGCCGACTGGGACGCCGGGAACGCCGGCTACACCCCGGAGGAGGGCGAGTCCAAGGCCCACACCTACCACTGGATCCACACCCTGGCCTCGCTCGGCACCCTCGACCCGGCGACCACCGCCGACACCCCGACCGCGGCGGTCTTCACCAGCGGCGGCACCCGCACCCACGTGGCGCACAACTACACCACCACCGCCCGCACCGTGCACTTCTCGGACGGCTACGCGCTGACCGTGCCCGCCCGTTCCACCGCCAGCGAGCGCGGCAGCCGGCAGGACGGCGGAACCGGCGGCGTCACCCCGTCGCCCACCCCGACCGGCTCGCCGACCGCGTCGCCCACGCCCACCCCGACCCCGACGCCCACCCCGACCGCGACGGCCACCACCGGCAACACCTTCTACCTGCAGCCCGGCGGCGCCCTGACCACCGCCTACGGCAGCGCGGCCGCCACCGACACGCTGCCCTCCGCGGGCGGCACCAACCACGACGGCACCCCGTACCAGGCCAAGGTCTACGAGATCCGCAACCTCAGCGGCACCGTGAAGCCCGGCGCGGCCACCGACTTCGACCTCTGGGTCGACGCCGGCAGCGCCGTCGGCCTCGGCCAGCAGGCCAGGATCTCCTACGACCTGACCGGCGACGGGACCTTCGAACGCGTCGAGACCTACCGGTACTTCGCCACCGACCCGGTCGCCGGCTGGGAGCGCTACTCCGGCACCGCGGCCGGACTCGCCTCCGCCACCGGCACCCTCGGCACCCTCGACCACGGAACCGTCCGCATCGAGGTCTGGTCCGCCATCGGCAGCGCCCCCGCCCAGCTGAGGGTCGGCGCCACCCAGACCCAGGGCAGCGCCTCCGTCCTGCGCATCCCGTTCAACTAGTCCCGGGCTCCAGGGGGCGTGGGAGTGGTTCCACGCGTCCCCGAGCCGACCGCCCGAACGCCCGCTCCCCGTCCGTCCCGCGCGCATCGCCGGGGCGGACGGGGAGCTCTTGCGCGTCCGGCCTACCGCCCGGCGGGCACCGGGTCGGGCGGGCCGGCTGCGCCGACGCAGGCCTCGTTGCCCTCGGGGTCGGCCAGCACCCAGAGGGCGGGGGCGGCTTCGTCGTTGACCAGGCGGCCGCCGGCCGCGAGCGCGGCGGCGACCCGGGCCTCGGCCAGGTCGTGGGGGACCCAGACGTCGACGTGCACCCGGTTGCGCTGCGGGCGGGGCTCCTCCATCTGCTGGAAGTAGAAGGGCGCTCCGCGGCGCCGCGGGTCGACCAGGTCCTCGGGGCTGCCCGCGCGCTCGCGGTAGCCGAGCAGGGCGCGCCAGAACGCCACCACCGAGGGGCCGGCCAGGGCGTCGACGGTCACCTGGACGGTCTGCACGGCCGACGGGTCCGCCGGCAGGTCCAGCTTGCGGGCCACCGCCGAGATCTGCCGGGCCAGTTCGACGTGCCGCGCGGTCAGTCCGTAGTAGTCCTCGGTGAGCGTGATCAGCCGTACCGTGACACCCTCGGGCCGCAGGTCGACGTCCGGGGCGTCACCGCCGAGGCCCGCCAACTCGCCGATCTCCTGGGCGAACCGGGCGCCGGCCGCGAACGACCCGGTGCGGAAGTAGGCGCAGGCGCCCTCGCCGAGCACCCGCCAGTCCTGCACGCCCTCGCTCTCGTGGAAGTGCCGGGGCCTGATCCGTTCGGTTCCGCTCGCGTCATCGGTCATGCGCGCCAACGTAGCAGGTCGTCGACCAACTACCTCCGGCCGCGGACTACTTCTGCTTGCGGACTACTTGACGCGGTCGACCAGCCGGAACCGCTGCAGGACGAGCGGGGTGGTGTCGTCGACGGTGTAGTGCGGGTCCTCCAGGACGGCCCGCAACTCCGGGCTGTGCCAGAAGTTCTCGTGGCCGGCCCGCCACTCGGCGACCGAGGTATAGCCCTCGCCCTCGGCCACGGCGTGCGCCAGCCCGACCTCGGCGAGCGGGGCGATCCGCACCTCGGTCAGCTCGATCACCGCGACCACCTGCCCGCCCGAGTCGACCACGGCCTCCCGGTACCCGGGGCCGGGGATGCTCTCGCCGAGCTTCTCGTACTCCGCGACCAAGCCGGTGGTGCTGGTCTTGGAGCCGTCCAGGATCGCCGCGACGAGTGCGTCGCGCAGCGGGCCGGGGAAGGCGAACTCGGCCCTGGGCAGGCCCTCGTGGCTGGCGTGGTCCATCCGGTCAGGCTAGTGCTCTGACCGGGATGGTTCGCCGGGTTGGTGTTGGGGGCGGTTGGATGTGCGGTGATGTCCGTGGGTCCGACCGTTGGGGGTGTGGTGGCGGAACCTGTCCGTGTACGCAGGTTGACCAACCAGGAGGGGCAGAAGCTGCAGCAGATCGTGCGGCGGGGCAGCACCAGTTCGGTGCGGTTCCGGCGTGCAATGATGCTGTTGGCCTCGGTCGGCGGGAATCGGGTTCCGGTGATCGCGCAGTTGGTGCAGGCCGACGAGGACACCGTTCGCGACGTGATTCACCGGTTCAACGAGATCGGCCTGGCCGCTCTGGACCCTCGGTGGACGGGAGGCCGTCCCCGCCTGCTCAGTACTGACGACGAGGACTTCGTCGTCCAGACGGCCACCACCCGCCCGACCAAGCTCGGCCAGCCCTTCACCCGCTGGTCGATCCGCAAACTCGCTGCCTACCTGCGGAAAGTCCACGGCCGCGTCATCCGGATCGGCCGCGAGGCGTTACGGTGCCTGCTCGCCCGCCGCGGCGTCACCTTCCAGCGGACCAAGACCTGGAAGGAATCACCCGACCCCGACCGTGACACCAAGCTCGACCGCATCGAGCACGTCCTGGACCGCTTCCCCGATCGGGTCTTCGCGTTCGACGAGTTCGGTCCGCTCGGCATCCGGCCCACGATGGGCTCGGGCTGGGCTCCCGCCGGCCATCCCGAGCGGCACCCCGCGACCTACCACCGCACCCACGGAGTCCGTTACTTCCACGGCTGCTACTCGGTCGGCGACGACAAGCTCTGGGGCGTGAACCGCCGCAAGAAAGGCGCCGCGAACACCCTGGCCGCGCTCAGGTCGATCCGCGCGGCCCGCCCGGATGGTGCCCCGATCTACGTCATCTTGGACAACCTGTCCGCCCACAAGGGCCAGACCATCCGGCGCTGGGCGAAGAAGAACCGCGTCGAGCTGTGCTTCACCCCGACCTACGCGTCCTGGGCGAATCCGATCGAAGCCCACTTCGGGCCGCTGCGGCAGTTCACCGTCGCCAACTCTCACCACCGCAACCACACCGTCCAGACCCGGGCCCTGCACGCCTACCTGCGATGGCGCAACACCAACGCCCGGCACCCCGACGTCCTTGCCGCCCAGCGACGCGAACGGGCCCGTATCCGCAGCGAGAAGGGCATCCGCTGGGGCGGCAGACCCGCTGCTGCCACGTGACAATGGCGCCGGCTCCGTCGCTGGGCTACTTGACCAGCCGGAAGCCGGGTTGGTCGACCCAGGCCCGCAGGAATTCCGCAGTGCCGAGCACCATCGGATACTCCTCGTCGGTGAGGCCCAGCACCCCTGGAAGCCCGGCGACCACCGCCTGCTGGCCTTCCAGAAGTTCGGCCTTGACCACCCCTCCGAGGACGTCGATGACTGCCGCGGTGAGCAGAGCAGTGGCCGTGTGGTCGATCCCACGGTTGCAGCTGGCGCTGACATTCACGGCATGAGTCGGCTTGAAGCCGAGGACTGCTTCCACCTCGGGCTCGTCCGCGTGCTCGGCCTCGAAGATGCTCTCGTCACCGACCCCAGGCCCCATCAGGTAGACCAGAAAGGGCCGACGACCGTCCACCTCCTGCGCATCGAGCACCGTCGCCGCATCAATGCCCAGCCGTTCCACGGGCACGTTGACGTCGAAGTATCCGAGGCGCCGCTGCTCGAAGTGGGTGGAGAGCTCTCGTATCAGCACACTGAACTCAGCCAGCGCAGCCGAGGAGACAGGCTCCGCCAATTCGATCACCAGGGTTGGACCAGCCATGCCGGGAGCCTAGCCCGCTACCTGGCTCGACACCGCTGAAATTCTCACTACCTCGAATCCGGTCGGCCGAGCATCGAGCCGCCAACCCGGCGAACCATCCCGGTCACGGCACTAGCCCGGCGGTCGGTCGTGGGCATCCGGATTCCGGCCGGGCCGCGCCCCGGGGCAGCCGCCGGGCAAGCGATTTCCGGTGCGGCGGGCCCCGCGGATGATGTCCACAGGTCAAGTGGGCCCTAAGAGACGCTTAAGGGACTGCGGAGATTTGTATCGTCGCAGGTCAGGGGATTGGCGTCGATGAGGGGTGGCATTGTCGGCGGGGGTGACCCGTCGGTAGCGTGTGGGCCCACCGGAGCCGCCCCGGTCGCGAAGAGAGCGCTCTCGCTCCTTCGGGTACGCGCGGTCTTTTCCCTGCCCCACCCCCACGTCCCCAGGAAGGGGTGTGCCTGTCATGGCCTCCCACCGCAAACGCCGCTGGTCGCTCGGCGGACTCGTGCTCACGCTCACCACGGCCCTCGTGGGCGCGGCACTGGTCTCCGCCAACGACGCCGTGGCCCCGCGGGCCGGCGCCGCGACCGCCGCACAGACCTGGTCCGACGAGTTCGACGGCCCGGCGGGCCGCGGCCCCGACGCCGCCAAGTGGACCCTGGAGACCGGTGGCGGCGGCTTCGGCAACCACGAGCTGGAGTACTACACCAACAGCACCTCCAACGCCTCGCTGGACGGCCAGGGCCACCTGGTCATCACCGCGAAGAAGAACACCGACCCCGGCCTCGGCTGCTGGTACGGGCAGTGCCAGTACACCTCGGCCCGGCTGAACACCGCCCGGACCTTCACCCAGGCGTACGGCAGGTTCGAGGCCCGGATCAAGATCCCGCGCGGCCAGGGCGTCTGGCCGGCCTTCTGGATGCTCGGCAACGACCTCGGTTCGGCGGGCTGGCCGAACAGCGGCGAGATCGACGTCATGGAGAACATCGGCCGCGAGCCGAACAGCGTGCACGGCACCATCCACGGCCCCGGCTACTCGGGTGCGGGCGGCCTCGGCGCCGCGTACAGCCTGCCCGGCGGCAAGGCCTTCGCCGACGACTTCCACGTCTTCTCCGTCGACTGGAGCCCCAACTCCATCGTCTGGTCGGTCGACGGGACCCCGTACGAGACCCGCACCCCGGCCGACACGCACGGCAACAAGTGGGTCTTCGACCACCCGTTCTTCGTCATCCTCAACCTGGCGGTCGGCGGCGACTGGCCGGGCAGCCCGGACGGCTCGACGGCCTTCCCGCAGACCATGGTCGTCGACTACGTGCGGGCCTCCACCTCCGGCGGCGGCCCGGCAGCGTCGGGCCCGATCCGCGGCATCGGCGGCATGTGCGCCGACGTGGCCGGCGGCTCCAGCGCCGACCGCACCCCGATCCAGCTGCACAACTGCACCGGCACCGCGGCCCAGCAGTGGACGGTCGGCAACGACGGCACCGTCCGCGCCCTCGGCAAGTGCCTCGACGTCGCGGGCGGTTCCACCGCGGCCGGCGCCGTCGTCCAGCTGTACACCTGCAACGGCACCAACGCCCAGAAGTGGACGTACACCGCCGCGCACGACCTGACCAACGTCGGTGCGGACAAGTGCCTGGACGCCAAGGACGGCTCCTCGGCCGACGGCACCCGGCTGCAGACCTGGACCTGCAACGGCACCACGGCCCAGAAGTGGACCGTCGGCTGACCCCCCGGCCCCGGCGGTTCCACCGCGGCGCCCCGCCCCCGGCTCCCTGCCGGGGCGCGGGGCGCCCGCCCGTGCGGGGGCGCCGACGGACCTCCCGGCGCCGCCTCCCCGGGTTCAGTAGCGTGGGGGTATGAGCATCGATCCCGCCACGTTCGCCCGCCTCCGCGAGATCGCGGACGAGCTGTCCGCGCTGCCGGCCAAGCCCCGGGTGGAGATCGGTCCGCAGGGCCTGGTCATGATGATGTCGCCCACGACACCGCACGGGTTCACCGCCATGAACCTCGCGCGGCAGATCATGGCGCAGACGCCCGACATGTACGCCCTGATGGACACGGACATGCAGGACGCCGTGCTCGGTCGCCTCCGTGTGCCGGACGTGATGGTCCTGCCCGAGGACCTGATCGAGGAGCAGCCCGAGGAGGCCGTCGACCCGAGGGCCGTGGCCCTGGTCATCGAGGTGGTTTCGCGCAGCAACCCGGAGAACGACTACCGGGACAAGATCGCGGACTACTCGGCCATGGGCATCCCGTTGTACCTGATCGTCGACCCCGGCCGCGGTACCGCCCAGGTGCTCGAGGAGCCCGACGGCACGACCTACCGCAAGATCCGGACGTTCGACTACGGCCAGGAGGTTCCCGTCGGGCGGTGGCTGATCGACACCGGCCGGTTCCCCCGCTACCGCTGAGGCCGGGCCGCCGCCGCGGTCGACGGCCTACGGCCGCCGTTCGGGGAGGGGGCGCAGGGCGGGCCAGCGGGCGAGCATGCCCTCGTGCATGGCGGTGGCGAGGCGCGCCAGGTCGCGGGAGGCGGGGGTGTCGGCGGTGAGGCGGCCGACCGTCCGCAGGCGGTGGGCGAGGCGCTGGCGGGCGGTGGCGGTGCCCCAGGCCCAGTCGCGGTGCGGGATCCGGGCCAGGTGGTCGGTGGTGCCGCGGTGGGCGCGCTGGACGAGTGCGTCGCCGCGCAGCAGCCACCCGGCGCAGGCGTCGGCGAGGTCGCCGTCCACCTCGGTGCCGGTGTCGGCGCGCCACTGGGCGCGGTAGGCGGCCTCGGCGGCGGCCAGCCGCTCCCGGGCGGGGGCGGTGGCGCACCAG
This sequence comes from Kitasatospora sp. NPDC093679, assembly GCF_040683455.1. Taxonomy (NCBI): domain Bacteria; kingdom Bacillati; phylum Actinomycetota; class Actinomycetes; order Kitasatosporales; family Streptomycetaceae; genus Kitasatospora; species Kitasatospora sp. NPDC093679. The sequence goes on along the minus strand of NZ_JBFBDW010000004.1, from coordinate 144,538 downwards.
CAGGTCGGGAACCCGATCCGCAGGTAGGCGAGTTCGACGACGCCGGGCCCGCGGGAGGCCTGCTCGAAGTCGACGAAGCGCAGGCCGTCCCCGGTGTGCAGGTCGTTGCCCGGGCACGGGTCCCCGTGCAGCAGGGCGCGGCCGGGCAGCCGGGCCAACCGGTCGACGATGCCGTCGAGTTCGGCGCGTGCCCCGGCCGGTACGACGACGCCGAGCGTCCTGGCCAGCCGGAGGAAGGCCGCCACGTCCTCGCCGGTGGGCCCGGACCAGGCGGGCAGGCCGTCGGCGCCGCCGGGGCCGGCCGCGGCGTGCAGCCGGGCCAGGGCGGCCGCGTAGTCGATCACCCAGTCGGCGCGGGGCGTGCCGTCGGCGAGGTGTTCCAGGACGATCACCCGGGCCGCCGGGTCCGCTCCGAGGAGCTTCGGGGCGACCGGCGGGTCGGTGCGGGCGGCGAGGCGGAGGGCGGTCGTCTCGCGGGCGTACCGGTCGTCGGCGCCGGGCCCGTCGCGGAGCTGTTTGACGACCACGGGGGTGCCGGCGAGTTCGGCCCGCCACACCCGGGAGCGGGGGCTGCTGCCCAGCCGGCGGGCTCCACGGGGCGTGCCGAGTTCGGCCCTCAGCCGCTCCCCGAAGGGCAGTCGTGACCACATGGCGCCATCATCGCACGGGTACGAACCTTCTCGGCGGATAATTTGACGTGCGATCAGATCATGGGCATGGTGGGGGATTCGCAGGGAAGGCTGCTGACGACGAGTCTGATATGGCTTTCCCGTGGCGCGATGCGCACGGCCGCCGTTCGGTTCCGCATCCGCAGCGATCATCCCTGTGACGTTCGACACGGCCTTATGTGCGTCTGCGCCCGATTGGCCCGCGAATGACCGTGCCTGTGGCGCCCACCGTGTCGTTCGATCCCGAGGCCTGCCGCTCTTCGCCTTTGACGGTCCGTTCGCCGGTGTCCGAAGCTACCCAGTCGAATCGTAGATCTTGGGGGGCAACACGGATGAGCCTGGTTGTGGGCGACCACAGCCGGTGGGGGCGGACCGCGGCACGAAGAGTGCTCGTGGTGTGTCTTGCCGCCGGTCTGATCGCGAGCACGGGGGCGGTGACGGCCGGTCGGGCCGTCGCGGCGGACTCCGGAAACAGTGCGAAGGACACGGGAGCCACGGCTCCGGCCGAGACCCCGGAGACCCTGGCGGTCGCCGAGGCGAAGCGGACCGGCAAACCGGTGGACGTCCCCGCGCTGCGCACCGAGCTGAGCGACGTGGTCGCACAGCCCGACGGTCGGCTGAAGGCCACGGTCTTCACCCAGCCGCAGCGCGTACGGCAGGGCGGCCGCTGGGCGGACATCGACGCCACCCTGCAGGTGGCCGCGGACGGAAGCGTCGCCCCCCGGGCGGTCACCGCGGACGTGAGGTTCTCCGGCGGCGGCAGCCAGCCGCTGGTGCGGATCGCCCGCGCGGGCAAGGAACTGAGGCTGACCTGGCCCGAGCGGCTGCCGAGGCCGGTGGTGTCCGACGACACCGCCGAGTACCGGTCGATCCTCCCCGACGTGGACCTGCGGCTCACCGCCACCAGGACGGGCTTCACGCAGGTCATCGTGGTGCACACGGCACAGGCCGCGAAGAACCCGAAGCTGGACGTGCTGCGCCTCGGCATGAAGGGCGACGGCCTGGTCGTCAAGGAGGCTGCCGACGGGTCGCTCACGGCCGTCGACAAGGCCGGCGGCGGCACCGTCTTCGAGGCGCCCGCGCCGGTGATGTGGGACTCCGGCCGGACCGCCCCCGCCGCCCAGGCGTCACCGACGACCGCCCCCACCGCGGGGAAGTCGGCGAAGAGCGCGCCCGCTGCGGAGAGCTCGGCGAAGAGCACACCTGCCGCGGACGTCCCGGAGGGCGCGGCTGCCGGTACGCCGGCGAAGAGCGAAGCGGCCGCACCGTCGGGCGCCGTCCAGGCGCCGCTGCCCGGAGCCAAGCTCGCCAAGCTCGCCGTCGACTTCCCGGCGGCCCAGGACGCGCTGGTCCTCACCCCCGACCGGCGGATGCTGGACGCCCCGGACACGGTCTTCCCCGTCATGATCGACCCGGCCTGGAACACCCCGCAGGCCGCCGACTGGGCCGGCGTCTCCCGCACCTTCCCCGACCAGGCCTACTGGCACTACACCTACACCTCGACCCCGGTCAACGACTTCGGCGTGGGCTACTGCGGCGACACCAGCCGCTGCGCGCCGCTGGACGTCAAGCGGATCTTCTTCCAGGTGCCCACGGCCCAGTTCGTCGGCAAGCAGATCCTCACCGCGACCTTCGGAGCCTGGGAGAACCATTCCTACTCGTGCACGAAGAAGCCGGTCGAGCTGTGGGGCACCGGCTACATCTCCAAGAGCACCACGTGGAACTCGCAGAACGCGGCCAACTTCTGGAGCCGCAAGCTGCAGGCCGTGGACGCCGCGAACGGCTACAACGGCTGCGGCGACGGAGCGTGGGTCGAATTCGGATCCGGTGCGGCGAACCCCTCCGACGCGGTGAAGAACCTGGTGCAGGACGGTGCGAACTGGAACTGGCCGACCACCACGTTCGGGCTCAGGGCGACCAACGAGAGCGACACCTACGCCTGGAAGCGTTTCACCTCCGCCTACCTCCAGGTCTACTACAACGTCCCGCCGCGCCAGTCGGCCATGTCGGACCTGACCATGTCGCCCGGCGGCAGCTGCCTCTCGACGATCACCAGCGTCAACAAGTGGCCGCAGATCGCCGCGAAGGCCACTGACCCGGACGGCGACGCCATCGGCGTCCAGTTCGCCGTGGACTGGAGCGACGGCACCACCTACAAGCGACGCTGGTGGTCGACCGGGGACGAGGCCACACCGCCTGCCTCCAACACCTTCAAGGCCTCCGGATCGGTCTTCTCGCTCCAGCTCCCGAGCTTCACCACCTCCGCCAGCGGAAACTACGGCTGGGAGATGCGCGCCTGGGACGGCGCCCAGTGGGGACCGTGGTCGTCGAACGGCGACCCGACCTCGTGCCTCTTCAACGTCGACACCGCGATCCCGAGCGGCCCGACCGTGACCTCGGCCTCCTACCCGGTCTCCACCGACGTCACGGCACCGCTCCCGTGGACCGACGGTGTCGGCCGCTACGGGGCGTTCACGCTGAAGGCCGCCACCACGAACATCGTCGCCTACCAGTGGGGCCTGGACGCCCCGGCCTCCGCCGACCATCAGATCGCCACGACCAGCGGCGCCGCCCAGACCGTCAACGTGCTGCCCGAGACACCCGGTCCACACACGCTGACGGTGAAGTCGATCAACGCGGCCGGCACGGCGTCCCAGCCCGAGACGTACTACTTCAACGTCCGCAACGGGCAGGGCCGGCGCACCGGCTGGGCCATGGACGAGACCGGCGGCGCCGCCTCCCTCGCCGCGACCGGGTTCCGGTCCGACGCGACGCTGGGGAGCAGCGCGGTGGCCGGATCGCCCGGCCACCTGGGCCAGGCCGTCACCCTGAACGACAACGCCGCGACCGGCTACGCGGAGACGACCGCCGCGGTGCTGGACACCTCCAAGAGCTTCACGGTGTCCGCGTGGGTCCGCTACGACGGAGGCCAGGGGCACTACTCGGCCAGTGCCGTGAGCCAGAACGGGCCCAACTACTACGCCTACACGCTCGGCGTGGAGAACGTCGGCGGCGCGAGCCACTGGAGCTTCAAGATCCAGACCAAGCCCGGCGACCAGGACGCCACGACGGTGGTCGCCGCCTCACCCGGTGTCGCCGCCGTCGGGCAGTGGACCCACCTGACGGGCACGTACAACCAGACCGGCGGGTTCATCCAGCTGTCCGTCAACGGGCAGTGGGCGGCGTCGTCCGGCGTCGCCTCCGGATGGGACGGCCACGGCCCCATGGAGATCGGCCGCACCCGTTGGAACGGCCAGTGGGTCGATCCGTGGGCCGGCGCGGTCGACGAGATCAGGCTGTGGGACCGGTCGCTCGACGCCGGTGAGATCACCAAGATCGCCGCCGATCAGGGCCTGGCCACCGGAAGGCCCGCCAAGGCGGTGTTCCACCTCGACGAGGCCTCCGGCGCCACCCAGGTGAGCGGCGCCGCCGAGGTCGACGCGCTCGCCCTGTCCGGCGACGCCGGAACGGGTGCTGCGGGCATCGCGGGCAACGCCGTCCACTTCAACGGGGCGACCGGCTACGGCAAGACCGATCGGCCGCAGATCGACGGCACCCGCAGCTTCACGGTCTCCGCGTGGGTCAAGTCCCCGAAGATGGCGGACACCGACACGAACGTGCGGATGGCCCTCTCCCAGAGCGGTGTCCACAGCGACGAGTTCATCCTCTACTACTCCGGCTACTGGAAGCGGTGGATCTTCGGCCGCTACAAGGAGGACTCCGACACCGACACGCTCGTCCGGACGATGCAGGCGGACTGCACCCCGGGAAGCACGGTCAACGGCGTGCCGTGCTTCAGCGGCCTGGACAACCAGTGGACCCACCTGGTGGGCGTGTCCGACGCCACGGCCAAGAAGCTGCGGCTGTACATCAACGGCTACCTGGTCGGCGAGTCCGACTACACCCAGACCACGCCCTGGCCGACTCCCGGCGCCCTGAGGGTCGGCGCGGTCCAGCACAACGGTGTGTACAGCCAGTTCTTCAACGGCGACATCGACGACGTCCACGTCTTCGACCGGGTCGTCACCAAACCGGAGATCGCCGACCTGGTGATCGCCAAGCCGCAGCTCGCGGGTCGCTGGAAGCTCAACACCACCACGGGGAACCCGCTCGCCACACCGGACGAGTCGCCGGCGGCGGCACACGCGCTGATCGCTGCCAGCGGGGCCACCACCGCCCCCGACACCGGCCTCCTCATGGACGGCGTCCTCAACCTCGACGGCGTCGCGGGGTACGCGGAGAGCACCACGACCCCGCTGCACACCGACCGCAGCTTCACGCTCGCCGCGTGGGCCAACACGGCAGGCCTGCCCACCCGTGACATGGCGGTCCTCTCGGCGCCCGGCACCACGGGTGCGGCGGTCACGCTGAGCTGGCACTACGTCAAGACCGACCCGGACACCCAGCAGGTGGTCGGCGAGTGGCGCGCGGCGGTCGCGGACAAGGACGCAGCCACCGCCACCGTCACCGTCGTCTCGAACAGCCCGAGCCCGATCTACGAGAACTGGACCCACCTGGCGGTCGTCTACGACGGCCTCTCCGGCCGGCTCTCGCTGTTCGTCAACGGGGAGTCGGACCGGACCGGTTGCACCGGCAGTGACCTGAACTGCCTCGGCCGCAGCACCGCCCTGCTGCCGGGACGTCCGTTCGACTCCGCCGCTCCGGCCGCCGGAACGTCCCGCGTCGACTTCGGCCGTACGAAGGCGGCCGGGGCCTGGCGCGACCAGTTCTCCGGACAGCTGGACGACGTCTGGGCCTACCAGGGCGTCCTGACCCAGGACCAGATCACGCGGCTGGCCGACTACGGCACCGTGATCGACACCACGACCGGTCCTTGATCCGGCGCCGCTGACAGGCCGGGCAGCGCAATGCTGCCCGGCCTGTCCCTTTCGACTTCCGCCGCCTGCGTGCGCGCGGACCCGCGGCGCCGGTGCGGCGCCGCCCACCACCGCTCTCGGCGACGAGGGCGGTCGACACGAGGAAGACGACTCCGATGGGTTCAGGAAGGGCTGCCGTGCGGCGGTCCCGTTCGAGAGTGGCCGCCTCGGTGGCTGCCGCTCTGATCGGGTCACTGCTGCCGACACTGCCGTTGGCGGCGAGGGCTGTCGCCGCCGGGTACACCCCGCCGGCCTCGCCGTCGCCGGGGAAGACGGCCAAGGGCGCAAACGCGGAGGTCAAGCCGCGTAAGCCCGCTACGACGGTGAGTTCACCGGCCGTGAAGCACGCGGCGTGGCCGAAGGCGGGTGCGGCGCGGGTCGCCGTGCCGGGGGAGACGGGGAAGACCGCGAAGGCCGGTGACCTGCCGGTGACGCTGTCCGCGGTCGCCGGTGGTGCGCCGCAGACCGCCGATGTGCAGGTGCTGGGGCAGGACGCGGCGCGCAGGGCCGGGATTTCGGGTGTGCTGCTGAGCGTGGCCGGGAGCGGCCCGGCGGGCGTGCACGCCAGGGTGAGCGTGGACTACAGCGCCTTCGCGCAGGCGGCGGGTGCCGGGTTCGGTGCGCGGTTGCGGCTGGTGCAGTTGCCGGCGTGCGTGCTGACGACGCCGGAGAAGCCGGAGTGCCGGGTGCAGACGCCCCTGAAGGGCGGCAACGACGTCGAGCACCAGACGGTGACGGCGGACGGTGTGGCGGTCACGGCGCCGCAGGCGCCGACGGGGCAGCTGCGGGTGCAGTCCGCGACGGGCGGCACGGTGCTGGCGGCGACCACCGGGTCGTCCGGGCCGACGGGTGACTACGCGGCGACGCCGCTCTCCTCGGCCTCGACCTGGTCGACCTCGCTGAACAGCGGATCGTTCACCTGGTCCTACGACATGCCGCTGACCGGGATGCCGGGCGATCTCAGCCCGAAGATCGGACTGTCGTACAGCTCCGGCGCGGTCGACGGCCGGACGTCGAACTCGAACAACCAGGCGTCCTGGGCCGGCGACGGCTTCAACCTGGACCCGGGCTTCGTGGAGCGTACCTACAAGCCGTGCGCCGACGACGGCGCGCCGAAGACGAACGGGGTTTCCCCCGGGGACCTGTGCTGGGCGACCGACAACGCCGTCATCGCGTTCGCCGGTCACAGCGGTGAGTTGATCCCGGTGTCGGCGGACGAGTGGCGGATCAAGGGCGACGACAACACCAAGGTCGTCCGGGTCCGCGACGCCGGTCGCGGCAACGGCGACAACGACGGCGAGTACTTCAAGGCAACGACGTCGGACGGCACCAGCTACTGGTTCGGTTTCAACCGGCTGACGAACTGGTCGTCCGGCAAGCCGGAGACGAAGTCGGTCTACACGGTGCCGGTGTTCGGCAACAACGCCGGTGAGCCCTGCTACAACTCGGTCGGGTTCGGCTCGTCGTGGTGCCAGCAGGGCTGGCGGTGGAACCTGGACATGGTCGTCGACGCGCACGGCAACGACATCACGTACTGGTACACGCCGGAGACGAACAACTACGGGCGGAACCTGAAGGCGAGCGACCGCACCCCGTACGTGCGCGGCGGCCGCCTCGACCACATCGAGTACGGCCAGCAGCAGGGCGACATCTACTCGGCCACGGTCAAGCCGATGGCCCGGGTGGACTTCAAGACCGCCGAGCGCTGCCTGGAGACCAACACCGCGCTGTGCGACCCGGCGAACATCGACACCAACCGGCAGTACTGGTACGACACCCCGTGGGACCAGAACTGCAAGGACGGCACCGACTGCACCGGCGTGTACGCCCCCGCGTTCTTCACCCGGACCCGGCTCACCCAGGTCGTCGCCAGCACTTTGCGTGCGGACGGCACCCAGCAGCCCGTCGACACCTGGGACCTGGGTTACGGCTGGGGCACGGCGGACTACGACTACCAGCTGCTGCTGACCTCGATCCAGCACACCGGCAACGCCGCCACCCCGTCCATCGCCCTGCCGAAGACCACCCTCGAGTACAAGCAGTTGGTCAACCGGCTCGACAGGACCGGTGACGGCCGGCTGCCGTTCATCAAGCAGCGCCTGGGCACCGTCCACGACGAGATGGGCGGGCAGATCGACGTCAACTACTCGGCGGCGGCCTGCAACGAGAACAGCCTGCCCACCCCGCAGACCAACACGACGCGCTGCTTCCCGCAGCAGTACCAGCCGAACAACGACATGCCGGTCACCACGGAGTGGTTCAACAAGTACGTCGTGGAGTCGGTGATCGGCACCGACCGTACCGGCGGCGCGCCGGACGCGGTGACGCACTACACCTACCTGGGTGATGCGGCCTGGCACTTCGACGACCTGGACGGGATCACCAAGGAGAAGCTGAAGACCTGGTCGCAGTGGCGCGGCTACGGTCAGGTGCGGGTCGAGACCGGCGGCACGTCCGGGATGTCCACCCAGGCCGACCACTTCTTCCTGCGCGGCATGAACGACGACCGCACCGACCCGGTGGACAAGACCAAGAAGCGCTCGGTCACCGTCCCCGACGGCGAGGGCACCGACCTCACCGACGACCAGGCCTGGGCCGGGTACGAGTACCGCACCGAGCAGTTCGACAAGCCCGGCGGCAAGGTCCTCACCAAGACCGTGAACACGCCGTGGAAGAAGACCACCGCGACCCGGGTCCGCGACTGGGGCACCACCACCGCCGACCTCACCGGCACCGAGAAGGTCCGCACCTTCACCTCCCTCGACAAGGGGGCCGGTGTCACCTGGCGCGAGACACGCACCAATTCCACGTTCGACGACTACGGCCGAGTGAAGCAGATCGAGAATCTCTTCGACGCGGCCGTGCCCGAGGACGACCAGTGTGAACGTGTCACCTACGCGGACAACACGACCGCATGGATCCTGACCGGCGTCATCCGCTCCGAGACCGTCGCGGCCAACTGCGCTGCCACCGTCGACCGGGTGACCAAGCCCGACGGGACGTCGGCCGTCCTTTCGGACGTCCGGCTGCGCTATGACGGTCTTGCCTACGGTGAGGCCCCGGTCAAGGGCAATGTCACCACCACGCACATGCTCAAGACGCGCTCGGCCACCACGGCAACGTACCTGGACAACACGGCCACGTACGACACCTACGGTCGAACGCTGGACTCGACCGAACTCGCCTACTCCACGACGCTCGACGCGGTCACGGACGCTCCGATCGGTCGGTTGGCGCTGACCAACGACACGCGTACCACGAGCACGGTCTACAGCCCCGCCACTGGCCGGGCCACGAAGTCCGTGATCACCTCACCCCCGTCCAAGGCCGGCGACTCGACAACGACTCGTACCGTCACGACCGATTTCGACCTGGTCCGTGGTCGGGCCGTCGATGTCGTCGACGCCAACACCAAGTCCACCTACTTCCTCTACGACGCGCTCGGCCGGACGCTGAAGGTCTGGCTGCCGAACCGCTCGAAGGCCGGCAACGACACTCCCAACTACGAGTACGCCTACCTGGCGGCGGACGACACGCACATCGCCGCGGTCGCGTCGAAGTCGCTGAACAACGACGGTTCGCAGGACACGTCCTACACGCTGTTCGACGGGTTCGGCCGGGTGAGGCAGACCCAGGCACCGGGCGACAACGGCGGCCGCATGCTCGCGGACACGTTCTACGACGGGCGCGGCCAAGCTGTCCGTACGTACGCTCCGCACAACGCTTCGGGTGTGCCGTCCAGGGACCTCCTGAAGAACGCCGATACGAGCGTGGAGACCCAGACCGCGGCCGAGTACGACGGTCTCGGACGGATCGTCAAGTCGACGGTGCTGTCCGGCAACGGTGTCGGCACTCCGCTGTCGACCACGCTCACCGAGTACGGCGGCGACCGGGTCACCGTCACCCCGCCCCAGGGCGCAACACCCACCACCACCGTCACCGACGCCGCCGGACGCACCACCGAGCTGCGCCAGTACAAGGCGGCGACGCCGACCGGCGCCTACGACGCCACCCGCTACGCGTACGACCCGGCCGGCCACCTCACCAAGTTGACCGATCCGGCCGGCACCGAGTGGACCTGGCTGTACGACCAGCTCGGCCGACAGACCAAGGCCGTCGACCCCGACTCCGGCACCAGCACCAAGACGTACAACAATCGGGGCGAGGCCACCACGGCCACGGACGGACGCGGCAAGACCGTCGCCACCGTCTACGACAACCTCGGCCGGGTGCTGGAGACCCGCGACGGATCGGCCACCGGCCCGCTGCTGACCTCCCAGCTGTGGGACCCGACCGGCTTCAAGGGCCAGCTCGCCTCCACCAGCCGCTGGAGCACCGTCGGCGGCACCGCCTACGAGTACAAGACCGCGTTCACGCTGTACGACGCCCTGTACCGGCCGGGCCGCACCACCACGACCGTGCCCTCGGTTCCCGGCCAGGAGGCCCTCGCCGGCAGCTACCTGTCCGGCACCACCTACGGCCTGGACGGGCTGCCCAAGTCCGTCTCCTACCCGGCCGCGGGCAACCTCGCCGGCGAGAGCGTCTCCTTCACCTACGACACCCTGCACCGGCAGACCGCGGCCACCGGCAGCGGCAGCATCGCCTACCTGTCCGGCCAGACCTACGACTTCGTGGGCAAGCCGCTGCAGTCCACGCTGTCCAACGGCACCGCGGGCAAGCAGGTCTACGTCACCAACGGCTACGAGTTCGGCACCCAGCGGCTGAAGTCCAGCCGCACCGACCGGTACGGCATCGCCACCCCGGTCCGGGCCGCCGAATACACCTACGACCAGGCCGGCAACGTCACCTCACTGACCGACACGTCCTCCAGCGGGACCGACCGGCAGTGCTACCAGTACGACTACCTCGCCCGCCTCACCGAGGCGTTCACGCCGACCGCCGGCAGCTGCCCGGCCGGCCCGACCGGCGCCGCCCTGGGCGGCCCGGCCCCGTACTGGACCAGCTGGACCTACAACACCAACGGCACCCGCGCGAGCGAGACCCAGCACGACGCGGCCGGCAACACCGGCCAGGACGCCACCACCACCTACGGGTACAACAACGCGGCCCAGCCGCACACGCTGACCGGCACCAGCACCGTCACCGGCGCCCTGGGCACCCCCGTCCCGCAGTCCTACGGCTACGACCCGGCCGGCAACACCACCGACCGCCACCTCAAGCCCACCGCCAACCAGAGCAGCGACCAGAAGCTCACCTGGGACACCGAGGGCCACCTCGCCCAGGTCGCCGACACGGTGAAAACCACGAGCGGCTCCACCACCACCACTACCAACAAGACCACCGACTACCTCTACGACGCCACCGGCAACCGCCTGCTGGCCCACAACCTCGACACCGCCCAGCCCGCGGCCGAGAACTGGACCCTGTACCTCGGCGGCACCGAACTCACCCTGACCAAGGGCGCCACCAAGGCCAAGGGCACCCGCTACTACCCGCTCGGCGCCGCCACCGGCGTGCGCACCGACGACAACACCCTCACCTTCCAGATCAACGACCACCACGGCACCGCCGAGATCGGCATCAACGCCACCACCGGCGCCGTCGACCAGCGCCGCACCACCCCCTTCGGCGCCACCCGCGGCACCGCCCCCACCAACTGGGCCGGCACCCGAGGCTTCCTCGGTGGCACCAACGAACCCACCGGCCTCACCCACCTCTCAGCCCGCGACTACGACCCCACCACCGCACGCTTCACCAGCATCGACCCCCTCCTCGCCCCCACGGACCCGCAGTCCCTCAACGGCTACGCCTACAGCGACAACAACCCGCTCACCTTCAGCGACCCCAGCGGCCTCATGCTGAACTGCGGTGGCGACCGCGCGAACTGCCCGACCGGCGGCCACTCCGGTGGCGACGCACCCGGCGGCAGCGGCGACAACACGGAAGGCGGGGGCAGCCCGGGGCCGACGCCCGACGTCACCGTCGACGACGACGGCGACGTCTGGATCTTCAACAAGACCATCCGGCTGCCCAACCAGAAGGAACTCAACGCCCAGTTCCCCACCATGTGGAACAACTACGGGGCGCAGTTCAAGCAGTGGGCCGAACGCCGCTGCAGTCCGGACAACAAGACGCCCTTCTGCGAATCGGCCCGTTACTCGCGTCTCATCGACGACGGCCGGGACGCCCGCGACCCGTTCGGCATCATGAACGGATACGACTGCTTCGTCAATCAGACCCACTGCAAGGACTTCGCGATTGACGTCGCCCTGAACGTCCTGGGCTCGGCTGTGGGTGCAGCTGTGAAGGGGGCCAAGGGCATCCTCGCGGGTGCGGCAGCTGGAACCGGGGAAGCAGCCCCTGCCTCAGCGGGTATCCGCGGGGTTCTCGGAAAGATCCTCTGCAAGAACAGCTTTCCGGCCGAAACGCGTGTCCTCAGGGCCGACGGATCAGCCGTGCCGATCGAGGATCTGAAGGTCGGTGACGAGGTTCTCGCCACCGACCCCGAAACCGGCGAGACAGGCCCTCGCAGGATCGACGCGGCCATCCTCACCCCGGATGACCGCGACTTCACCACCCTCACAGTCCAGCAGCCGAACGGTTCCACCGAAAAGATCACTGCGACCGACCATCACCCCTTCTGGTCCGAAAGCCGTCGGGTCTGGGTGGATGCTGCGGACCTGGAGCCCGGGGACACACTCCGGACAAGCCAGGGTGCGACCGTGCGAATCTCGGCCACCAGCCACTGGCAAGCTCTTCTCGCCGCGCACAACCTGACGGTCGAAGACTTGCACACGTATTATGTACTGGTCGGAAACGTTCCGGTCCTTGTGCATAATGCCGGCGCGGACATCCCACCCCCTATCGTTGCCAATGGAATTCTGGCATACCAGAACGGGGAGCTAAGTCAGCGGGTCGTCAGGGACCGCGTCACCGGCCGCCAAGTTCTTGATTTTTACGAGGGTCGGAACGTTGCGGCGCGAGTTAGGAATTTTTGGGGTGGCGCCAAGATCTACGATATCCCTGGAGGAGGGAACGATTACCGGCTCCTCGTCAAAAGTGACGGAACAATTGGCTGGGTCGAACCGTACGGCGGCGTGCGAGGTCGCGGTCACAACTACGATAGCATCAAGACCTTCCGGCCGCCGTGCTGACGTTGATCGGAGTCAACTAGTGAATGAGAAGCTGAACCGCCGCCTCTCCTTGGCAGGTTTGGAGCTCATAGAAATCCAGGCTATTTCTGTCACGCTCCCCCCGGATCCGATCTGGATGGTCAGCGCCTGCGGCGAGCAAGATGGGGCTGTGGATTCCTTCTTCGACTTCTCCCAAGCCGATCTCATCAATGCTGCAAATCGAGCTTGGTTCAAGATGGCCCAAGAAATAGGGCTCATCGGAGTCGATCGAGAATTCTTGCTCTCGATAGATCTGGCCGACGAGGGTGAATCTTCCGTCCTGCGATGGGCGCGGGTCCGGCTTGGCGAAGATTGGGACGTCATGGGGGCGGGAACTGAGAGCGGAACCTTCGGGGGGCCGCGCGGGCGTCCTGGATTCGTGATGCTCTCAGTAGACGGAAGCTCTGCAATTGCGGGAATGACTTGGGAGGGGGAGGGGGTGATTGCAATTCGTGGAATCCCCGATCTGTACCGTGCGAGGCCCGTAGTTCGAAGCGTGACCCGGATGCTGGCGCGCGACTCGCTGTCGCCCGAGGAGCGTGAATCCCTTTCGCGGTGGATTAGCACTGGCCAGGCGGGGATTCCTGATTGAACTTGCGCTAGCTGCACGGTCGCCCGATAGCTCGGCTGTTCGCCGCCACGAATGATCCGAACGTGGGGAGTTCAATCCGGGCTCGCAGAGCTGCTGTCATGAAATATCCAAGAAGCCCCACCGGATCCAGCATCCGGTGGGGCTTCTTGGTTTATGAAAGCGTTGCCTGGGCGGAACGGGTCCTCAGCCGCCGGTGAGGGCCCATCGTTAGATGACGGCCATGCAGTGCCCTGAGTTGAGATCTTCCTGCCACAATTCGAGAGTTCGCTTCTGGAGGGCCGACGCAGAGTGCATACACGAGTAAGACTTGCACCGCAGCAGTGGGCCGCGAAGCGGTCAACCACGTTCGACCTCACCTGTTCGGCGGCGGCTCGGCGGCAACGACCTCGGCGGGGCGTAGTAACCAGTCGCCGACGCGGTAGCCGCTGCGGACGACCTCGATACAGATCGGACCGGTGACGATGGCGGAGCGGGTGTAGCCCGATGGCGAGGTGCAGGGCGTCGAAAGGCTCGCCGGGTTCGCCGAAGGACTGCAGGCCGAGGGAGCCGAGCTCGGTCTCCAGGAGGTCGGCGACGGCGCCGAAGCCGTCGATCACCTCACTGGCGCGCCGGGCTTGGTCGAGGGCGTCGAGCACGGGCAGCAGCCAGCTGAGCACGTTGGAGTCGGCGATCTCACGGACGGCGTGCTCCAAGGCGGACTGGAACGCAGAGTGGACGTAGGCCAGGGTCAGCGGGGAGCCGCTTGAAGCAGCACTTGCCGGCCGCGCAGCAACGAGGCTGGTCGAGAATGCCAGCGGCCCCTCGGCTCTCTTGGTGGCGTACTTGGTGATGTACTCGGCGACTGCGCGTTCGGTGATCCGGGTACCGCCGTCGAAGTCGGTGCCCCGAATCGGGCGTACGTCGAGCTGGCTGCCGAACTCGAAGGTGGTTGTCCCATTGCCCAGTTCAGGCCCGATCGCGGCAGCGCGTGCAGGGGCGGCGCGTATCGCGTTGGTCAGCATGTCTACGGTGGCCGGGTCGGGGGGAGGGACGTGTTGCCTTCCGATCAGTCGAGCGGATGACGGCGTGGAAGTGGACGAAGCAGCGTCACTGATGCTTGGTGACCTTGGCGTACGAGACTTTGACGGCCGAGGACGGCTTCCGCTGCGGGAGACCGGTGAGGCGGGCGACCTCTCGGCGGAGGTTGAGCATGAAACGGGCCCACAGGGTGGGTGCGTGGGCGTTCCAGAGCACCGTGCCCTGGTAGTCGTAGCGGTCAGGGGCGAGGGGCGAGCCGAGGGCAGGGTCGTCCTCGGCGTGGATCTGGCCGTATCGGCAACGGTGGAAGATGTTCGGGCTGCCGGTGGGGCGGTTGTGAACCGGACCGAGGGTGGCGAGGTGAAGGTCGCGAATACGCGGGGGTGGTGGCCGGCGGTGATGAGCTGGTGGGTTTCCCGCCGGTAGATCTCGGCGCAGGACGGGCAGCGAGTGGATGTCGGGTTGGCTGGCATCAGTCGACGGGAAGCCCTGCCAGGAGTGGCGGGGCTTCTGCATGGGGCGGCGGCCGTCGCCGCTGCCCTTGACCGACACTGCGCGCTGATCATGCGCCCGGATGCTGTCAGGCCGAGCCGCGGACGACCAGCCGGGTCGGCGTGATGACCGAGGTGGGGCCGCGGCGGCCGGTGGTGTCGACCTGGCCGGTGAGCCGGCGCAGCAGCAGACGGGCCATCAGACGGCCCATGTCCTCGATGTCCTGGCGGACGGTGGTCAGCGGCGGGTCCGTCCAGGCGGCGATCTGCTCGACGTCGTCGAAGCCGACCACGGCCACGTCCTCCGGCACCCGGCGGCCGGCCTCGCGGAGCACCCGCAGCGCGCCCGAGGCCATCGAGTCGGAGGCGGCGAAGACGGCGTCGAGGTCGGGTCGGCGGGCGAGCAGTTCGGCCATGGCGCGGCCGCCGCCGTCCGGGGTGAAGTCGCCCTCGGCGATCAGGTCGGGGTCGCCGTCTGGCAGCAGGTCGCGGTAGCCGTCGAGGCGGTCGACGGAGGAGGTCTGGTCGAGCGGGCCGGTGATGGTGGCGATCCGCGTCCGGCCGAGGGACTGCAGGTGCTGGACGGCGATCCGGCCGCCGCCGCGGTTGTCGCTGTCCACGTAGGTCAGCTCGCGGTCGGACTCGGCGCCGGGCCAGCCGGGGCGTCCGCCTATCACGAACGGCAGGCCGACCCGGCGGGCGATGTCCGGCAGCGGGTCGCTGTGGTGGAGCGAGAAGAGCAGGGCGCCGTCCACGTGCCCGCCGCCGAGGTAGCGGCCGACCCGTTCGAAGTCGGCCTGGTCCTCGATGAGCAGCAGCACCATCTGGTTGTCCGCGGCGGACAGCTCGCGGGAGATGCCGCGCAGGTGCTTGGCGAAGAACGGGTCGGAGAAGAGCCTGCTCTCCGGCTCGGAGACGACCACGGCGACGGCCTGGTTGCGCCGGGTGACGAGGGTGCGGGCCGCCAGGTTGGGGACGTAGCCGAGCTCGTCGACGGCGCGCTGCACCTTCTCGCGCAGCGAGGCGCGGACGCCGGCGCCGCCGTTCACCACCCGCGAGGCGGTGGCCCGGGAGACGCCGGCCCGTTCGGCGACGGACTCCAGGGTCGGTCTGGGCAGGGCGCCCGCGGTGTCGCCCCGCCCGGCGGGGCCGGGGCCGGGGTGGGATCCGCCGCGGGCCGGTGCGCCGCCGGAGGGCGCGGCGGGTGGTCCGTCGCCGGTGGGCTGGTGCTGCGACACCCTGGGCTCCTCTCACGGATCTGTTCGCATCAGAGCCTATCGGGTGCGTCGAGTCTATTGAGAGCGCTCCCAAGAATCGGGTCGTGTCGGACACCGGGCCTCCTTCCGGGCCCGGACGGCGATGTCCGATTTCCGCCGGTCGGGGCCGTCCGGGTGGCGCAGACTGGAGGGCGTGATCGACGACGAGACCAGGTACCGGGCCGTGGACAGCCGCGACTCCCGCTTCGACGGCGTCTTCTTCACCGCTGTCCGCACGACCGGGATCTACTGCCGGCCGAGCTGCCCGGCGGTGACCCCCAAGCGCGTCAACTGCACCTTCTACCCGACCGCGGCCGCCGCCCAGGGCGCCGGCTACCGCGCCTGCCGCCGCTGCCGCCCGGACTCCGTCCCGGGCTCGCCGGAGTGGAACCACCGCGCCGACCTGGTCGGCCGCGCGGTGCGGCTGATCGGCGACGGCGTCGTCGACCGCGAGGGCGTCGCCGGCCTCGCCGAACGCCTCGGCTACAGCGCCCGCCAGCTGCAGCGCCAGCTCACCGCCGAACTCGGCGCCGGCCCGCTCGCCCTGGCCCGCGCCCAGCGCGCGCAGACCGCCCGGCTGCTGCTGCAGACCACCGAGCTGCCGGTCACCGAGATCGCCTTCGCGGCCGGCTTCGCCTCCGTGCGGCAGTTCAACGACACCGTGCGCGAGGTGTACGACCGCACCCCGACCGCGCTGCGGGCGGAGACCGCCGGCCGGCGGACCAGGCCCGCAACGGCCGGCACCCTCGCTCTGCGGCTCGCCTACCGCGGCGCGCTGGACAGCGACCACCTGCTCGACTTCCTCGCGCTGCGCGCCGTGCCCGGCGTCGAGGAG
Organism: Kitasatospora sp. NPDC093679; assembly: GCF_040683455.1. Lineage (NCBI taxonomy): Bacteria > Bacillati > Actinomycetota > Actinomycetes > Kitasatosporales > Streptomycetaceae > Kitasatospora > Kitasatospora sp. NPDC093679. The sequence continues at coordinate 127,669 of NZ_JBFBDW010000004.1, read as the reverse complement.
GTCGTCCCCGGCGGCCGCCCCGGGGTGCGCACCTACCGCCGCACGCTCGCCCTCCCGTACGGCCACGCCGTCGCCGAGGTGGACGGGCTCGCCGCCGCCGATCCGCCGACCCGCGGCTGGCTGGACTGCCGCCTCGCCCTCACCGACCTGCGCGACCTCACCACCGCCGTGCACCGGCTGCGGGCGCTGTTCGACCTGGACGCCGACCCGGACGCGGTGGACGAGCAGCTCGGCGCCGACGCCCTGCTCGGCGCGGCCGTCCGCGCCCGCCCCGGGGTCCGCTCGCCCGGCCACGTCGACCCGCACGAGCTCGCCGTCCGCGCCGTGCTCGGCCAGCAGGTCACGGTCGCCGCCGCCCGCACGCTCGCCGGCCGGCTCGCCGAGCGGTACGGCGCCGCGCTGCCCGCACCCGGCGGCGGCCTGCGGCTGCTCTTCCCGACCGCGGCCGCGCTCGCCGGGGCCGAGGACGGCGACCTCGCCATGCCGGCGGCCCGGCGCCGCGCGCTGCGCGGCCTGTGCGCCGCGCTCGCCGACGGCACCGTCCGCCTCGACGGCGGGGTGGACCGCGAGGAGGCCTCCGCCGCGCTGCTCGCCCTGCCCGGCATCGGCCCCTGGACGGTCGGCTACCTGCGGATGCGGGCGCTCGGCGACCCGGACGTCCTGCTGCCGGGCGACGCCGGCGTCCGGCACGGACTCCAGCGGCTCGGCCTGACCGGGGACGCGGCCGCCGCCACGGCCGCCGCCCGCCCCTGGTCGCCCTGGCGCTCCTACGCGGTCCACCGGCTCTGGCTCGCCTCGGCCGCCCCGGGCCCGGCCGCCCCGGTCGCGGCCGGACCCGCACCGGTCGGAGCGGTCCCCGCGGCGGCCGGACCGCTCGCCCCGGAGGTGGCGCGATGACCACGGTGTTCACGACCATGCCCAGCCCGCTCGGCGACCTGCTGCTCGCCGGCCGGGCGGACGGCGACGGACCGGTCGCCCTGATCGCCGTCACCGCCCCCGGGCAGCGCGGCGCCCGGGCCGAACCGGAGCCCGACTGGCTGCCCGACCCGGAGGCGCTGACTCCCGCCGTGGACCAGCTCACGGCCTACTTCGCGGGCACCCGGACCACGTTCGACCTGCGGCTCGACCCCGAGGGCAGCGAGTTCCGCCGCCAGGTGTGGCAGGCGCTGGAGGACATCCCGTACGGCAGCACCGTCAGCTACGGCGAACTCGCCGCCGCGGCCGGACTGCCCCCGACGGCCGTCCGGGCGGTCGGCGGCGCCGTCGGTGCCAATCCGCTGCTGGTGGTCCGCCCTTGCCACCGGGTCGTCGGTGCGAGCGGTGCCCTCACCGGCTTCGCCGCCGGCGTCGACCGCAAGCGCTGGCTGCTGGACCACGAACGCGGCGCCACGCTCTTCTGAGGCCCGCCCCGCTGCCGAGGAGCCGTCCCGTACCTGCCGGACCTGCCGGGGGCGGCGGGCCTCAGTTGCGGTCGTCCGGGGCGCCGGTGTCGCCGGCCAGCGTGCGGGCGAGGTGTTCGAGGCCGGGCAGGGCGTTCATCACCGCGTCGCGGTCGGTGGGCGAGAGGCTCTCCAGGGCGTCGGCGAGGCGGCGCTCGTGGGCCCGGCGCCAGTCCAGCAGCTGGGTGCGGCCGGCCTCGGTCAGCGCGATCCGGGCGGTGCGGCGGTCGCCGGGGTCGGCCTGGCGGTCGACGAAGCCCGCCTCCAGCAGCTTGCCGACCAGGCCGCTCACGGTGTTCGGGGCCAGCCGCTGCCGGGCCGCCAGCTCGCCGACCCGCATCGGGGCCGCGGCGAGCGTCTGCAGCAGTTCCACCTGTGCCATCGGCAGCGACTCCCACGGGTAGTCGGTGCGGATGCTGCTGCGCAGGGCCCGGCGCAGCCGGGTGATCACGTCGGTCAGCCGCTGGGCCCGCTCGATCGCCACGGCCTCCTCCAGGGGGGAGGCGGCGGCCGCGTCCCCGGGCGGGGGAGGCACGGGCGCGGTGGGCGGTACGGGGTGGGACGGCTCCGACATGGCGGACAGCGTATCGGCTCGCCGGTGGCCTCCCGCCCCACCGTTCACGGGCGTACCACGGTGCGGACCCTTCTGTCCGCAGACATGATCTGTTTACGAGTATGTCTGTTGCAGAGATAGTATGGGGCCGTGCCTGCACCCGCCCACCGAACCCGGCTGGTCGACAGCGTCCTGCTGCTGACCGAGCGGCCGCGGCCGCGCACCGTCGCCGCCTGGCCGCACGCCCACTGGCTCGCGGTCGGCACCGTCTGCCTCGGCGCGTTCCTCGGCCAGCTGACCGCGAGCGTCACCGCCCTGGTCTTCCCGGCCCTGGAGCAGCACTTCGACGCCGGGTTCGCCTCCGTCGAGTGGGTGGCGCTCGCCTACCTGCTGGTGCTCGTCGCCCTGCTGGCCCCCGTCGGCCGGCTCTCCGACACGGTCGGCCGCAAGACGATGTACCTCGGCGGGTTCGCGGTCTTCGCCCTGGCCTCCCTCGCCGCCGGCTTCGCCGGAGGGCTCTGGGTGCTGGTCGCCTGCCGGGCCGTCCAGGCCGTCGGCGGGGCGATGATGCAGGCGAACAGTGTCGCACTGGTCGCCCGCGGGGTCCCGGCCGGGGCCATGCGCACCGCGCTGGGCATCCAGGCCGCCGCACAGGCGCTAGGACTGGCGCTCGGACCGACCGTCGGCGGGCTGCTGGTCGCGCACGCGTCCTGGCGGTGGGCCTTCTGGGTCAACGTCCCGATCGCGGTGCTCGGCCTGCTGGCCGGCTGGTTCCTGCTGCCGCGCAGCCGCCGCGAGCCCGCCCCGACCCGCCCCGCCGCCCCGGCCCGCCCCGTCGAGGCGGCCGGGCCCGGTGGCGGCCCCCGCCGCGAGTCGCGCTTCGACCTGCTCGGCCTCGTCCTGCTGGCGGCCGCCTCCTCCTCGCTGCTGCTCGCCCTCTCGACCGCCGCCGGCCTGCCGCTGCCGGGCTGGGCCGTGCTGGTGCTGCTCGCCGCCGCGGGCGCCTTCACGGTCGCGCTCGCCCGCCAGGAGCAGCGGGCGGACACCCCGATCATCGCCCCCGGCCTGGTCAACACCCCCGGCGTCCGGGCCGGCCTGGTGGTCGCACTGATCGGCTACCTGCTGCTGTTCTGCCCCCTGGTGCTCGGGCCGGTGATGCTGGACTCGGCCGGGGTGTCCGCCGGTGCCGCAGGCCTGGTGATCACCGCGCTGCCGGCCGCCTTCGCGATCGCCGCCACCGCCGGCGGCGCCCTGCTGCCCCGGCACTGGTCGGACGCCCGGCGCGGCCGTGCCGGCGCCCTGGTCACCACCGCTGGCCTGCTGGTCCTCGCGGTGCTGCCGGTGTCCCCGCTGCTCGCCCCCGTCCCGCTGGCCGTGGCCGGCTTCGGGCTCGGCCTGCTGCTGCCCGCCAACAACACCCTGGTGATGCGGTCGATCCCGGCGGAGAGCTCCGCGGTCGGCGGCGGCATGGTGAACATGGTGCGCAGCCTCGGCACCGCGCTCGGCACCGCCCTGCCGGTGCTCGGCGTCCACATGGCCGGGGCGGGCGCGGGCGGTCGGGCCGTCCTGCTGCTGCTGGTCGCCGCCGCGCTGGCCGCCGTCCGGCTCTGCCGGACCGGCCGCCCCCGGCCCGCCGTCCGCGGCTGACGTCCGGCGTCCCCGGCTGACGCCGGCCGTCCACGGCAGACGTCCGGCGCCGGTGGCCGGCCCGGCGCGCCCCGCACGTACGGCGGCGGGCGGGCCGGACGCTGCCGTCCGACCCGCCCGCCGCCGTGCCGAGACTCTCAGGAGAGCGGCTGTGCGCCGCGCTTCGCGAGCATCGAGGTCATCAGGTCGATCTCCGACTTCTGCCCGTTGACCATGGTCTGGGCGAGCCGCTTCTCGACGTCGTTGCGGGCCACGTCCACGTAGGCCTGCGCCATCGCCACGCCGCCCTTGTGGTGCTCGATCATCAGCTGCAGGTACAGCACCTCGGCGTCCCGGCCGCCCAGCGAGCGGAGCTTGGCCAGGTCCGTGTTGGTGGCCATGCCCGGCATCAGGGAGCCGTCGTGCGCGGCGTAGCTGTGGCCCATCCACGCCATCGGCTTGGCCGAGGTGCTCTGGGTCAGCCCCCACTGGTCGAGCCAGCCCGACATCATGCCTCGCTGGTTCGCCTGGGTGTTGATGATGTCGAAGGCCAGGTTGCGCACCTCCTCGTCCTGCGTGCGGTCGCGGACGATGAAGGACATGTCGATGGCCTGCTGGTGGTGGGTCGCCATGTCGCGGGCGAACCCGGCCTCCGGCGAGTCGGTGGCGGGCGCCGCCGCCGCCGACGAACCGCCGGAGTCCGAACCGCCCGCCACCAGGGCGGACACGCCGAGGCAGAGCGCGATCACCGCGGCGATCGTGGCCGGCCACCACAGCAGCTTCCGCGACCGGCGCGGCGCACCGCCCTCGCCGGACTCCCCGGTCCGGGTGGCCGAGGTCTCCTCGGCGCCCGTCATCACGGCATCACGCCGGAGCTGCAGGACGCGCCGGGCTCCTGGGTCTGCGGACCCTGGACGTACTTGGTGAAGAACTGCTCCACCCGCGGGTCACTGGCGCTGTCCACGTTCAGCTGGGTGCCCCAGGCGGAGAGCGTGATCGGGCTCTTCTCGTCCGGGTACGGGCTCATGAGGGTGTACGGGGTCGCCTTGACCTTCTCCGACAGCTTCTTGATGTCGTCGGCGGACGCCTTCGAGTTGTACGTCACCCAGACCGCGCCGTGCTCCAGCGAGTGCACCGCGTTCTCGTTGGCGAGCGGCTTGTCGTAGACGTCGCCCATGCAGTTCGCCCAGCGCGGGTTGTGGTCGCCGCCGACCGGCGGGGTCTGGGCATAGGTGACCTTGGTCTCGACGTGGTTGCGCGACAGGTTGTCCCAGGTCTGCACGCCCTGGATCGGAGCCTTGGCGGCGGCTTCCTTCGCGTCCTTGTCGTGCTTGGCGTCGAGGGCTATCCAGGTACCGGCACCGATCATGCCGGCCAGCAGCACGCCGGCCACGCTGAACGCGATGATCTTGTTGCGGCGGTCGCGCTTCTGCTCGGCGGCACGCAGCTCCGCGATGCGGGTCCGACGGTCGGCCTGCCGCTCGGACTGGCTCTGCCGGTTGCCCGGGTTGCCGGAGGTCTGCTTGGACGGCTTGGACTGCCTGGAGGCGGAACCCATGAGTGTTGTCCTTGTCTCCGCGGTGCGCGCGGGCACGGCGGTGGGGCGAGAGGGGGAGGGGGCGGCGGAGCCGCCGGCCCGTCCGGTGCGCGGGGCACGGGTCACGGCCGACGGTGGGTTCCGCTCAGGACCTATGGACCTGCAGTACGTGGAGGTCGGGCGCAGGGGGCGGCCCGGCCAGCGTGTCGAGCGGGACGGCGGCGGGCAGCGACGGCGCCGGAACCAGCTGCGGCAGGGTGACCGCGACGGGCTGCGGGGGAGCGTTCGGCAGCTGCGCCTCCAGCCCGCGGAACGGATGGCTGGTGCAGCCCTTCCCCGGGGCCGGGTGGTCGCCGTCGGCGGAGCACCAGACGTGCGCACCGCCCTCGTCCGACCAGCGCGCCACGGCGTGCCCGGCGCCATGGGCGGCCGGGACGGCGTCGGCGGCCTGCGGACCGGTGGCGGCCGAGGCCCGGGGGGCGGCCGGAACGTGCCCGGACACCGCCTTCGCGGTCCCCGCGCACGGCAGCAGCGTCAGCAGACCCGCGACGAGCAGCGCCCACAGCACCACGGCCGGGCGGCTGCCCGCCCGGACGGACCGCACCGGCTCACCGGTCGCGGATGCTGGCACGCTCATGCGCACATATTAATCAGCCGAAGGGGTGAAACGGTCCCCCTCTTGGCCCTCCCGACCCGGGCCGGAGGGCCCTTCCTGCCCATTTCAGGGCCCCAAAAAGGACGCTCCGGACATCCACCCCCCGCACGTCCGCACCCCCTCCGGACGGATGGCCGAATCCGGGCGGATCACACCGCCGCTGCGCCCGACGGGTGGCCGGGTGTCCCCGAAAGCCGGACACCGTCGTTCTCCTTCGGAAGAATGACCAGCCGAGTCCGGCACACGGCCCGCTCGGCAGACGGCAGACACGGCACGAGGAGCCGCCACGTGAGCAACCAGGGCGCATCCCCGCACGACCGGCCCGAGGACGGCTGGTGGCAGGCGGTCTACGCGGGCCCGGCGGGCACCCTGCCCGACGCCCCCGGAGCCGCCGCCGGCGAGGGCAGCGTCGACGACTGGTTCGACTCCGCGTCCGGCATGATCGGCCCCCAGCGCGCCGCCTCCCCGAAGGACGGATCCCCGACCGGCGGCTCGGCCGGCGGCCCGGACGCCGCCCCGGATGCGCCCCCGCAGGCCGCACCGCCCGCGCCGAAGGCCTCGCCCATCCCGCCCCGGCCGCACTGGGCGCCGCCGGTGAAGGCGGAGCAGGAGCCCGCCGCCGAGCCCGGTCCGGGGCCGGCGCCGGGACGGGCCCCGTCCCGGCCGCACTGGGCCTCGGCCGCGAACGCGGAGAAGGAGAAGGGGAACGCCGGGCAGCGGAACCCCGCCGCGGTGGAACCCCTCGTCGACGAGCCCCTCCTCGACGAGTTCGGTGTCGCCGGCCCCGCCGCCGAGGGAACCGGCATCGACGAGCCGAGCGTCGACGACTGGTTCGACATGGCCGCAGGTGTGATCGGCGGCCCGCGGCCCGCACCGGCCACCGCCGGGGAAGCCGTCCCCTCCCCGGCCCCGGCTGCCGAGGACGCGGAGCCCGAACCCGAGCCGACCATGAGGCTCGGGACGGTCCGCCGTCCCGCACGCGATCCCGGCCCGGCACCGGATCCCGCCCCCGTGGCGGCCGCGCCCGTCGACGACGCCGAGCCCGACCCGACGATGACCCTGGGGACGGTCCGCCGGCCCGCCGCCCCCGCACCTTCGTCCGCCCCCGAGCCGGCGTCACCGTCCGGTGCGCAGCCCGAGCCGCAGTCGACCCCCGCACCCCCGTCCGCCCCCGAGCCCGCGTCACGGTTCGAGCCGCAGCCCGAGTCCGCCGCCGACCTGCGGCCCGCCGGGCAGCCGTCCACCCCGGAGCCCGGCCCTGCGGTGGTCCTGCGCAAGCCGGCGGCACCGACCGGCGCCGACCGCGCGGAGCCGTTCACCCCCGCAGTTCCGGCCGACCGTGCCCCGGCCGGGGCCGCTGCCGCGGAGCCCGCCGAGGACCGGTCCCGTCAGGCCCCGCGGCGGGTCCCGCTGGCGCCGCCCGTCCCGCACGTGGGGGAGCGGCCCCCGACGTACAGCCCGGAGCCCACCGCGCTGCCCGCCGCCGATCCGGCGGACCTGGACGTGATCGTGCCGGACACCGTCCTGGAGGGCGCCCAGTACGGCCCGGCGATACTGCGGGCGGCCTCCGTCCGGGGCGATTCCGCCCGGTTCCGCGGCGAGCCGCGCCGCGACGCCCTGCTGGTGACCCGGTTCGGCGAGGGCGAGGACGGTCTGCTGCTCGCGGTGATCGCCTCGCCCGCCCGTTCGGCGGACGCGGCGGCGGGCTCGGCGGCCGCCGCGGAGGCCGCCCGCCAGTTGGCCGCGGCGATCGGCCGCAGCCGGGCCGAGCTCGCCGCCGACCTGCGCGCCGGGGCCCGCGACCGGCTCCGCTACGGCCTGCAGCGGCTCACGGTCGGTGCGGCGGCCCGTCTCCGGCCGTCCGGCGAGCCGGCGGTGGAGCCCGGCGACGGGGAGGCCGGCGCACTGCACTGCCTGCTCGTCCCGTTGGACGGCGAGGCGGGGCACCGGGCCGCGTTCGGCACCGGCCCCGGCGGGCTCTACCTGCTGCGTTCCGGACACTGGATCGACGCCTACGCGGCCCGGCTGCTGCACCACCCGGACGGGGAGCCGCAGCCGGCGGCCCCGGCCGCGGCGCCCAAGCCGTTCCGGTTCCGGATGGTGCCCGCCACCACCGGCGACATCCTGCTGCTCTGCACGGCCGGCCTGGCCGGCCCGATCGCCGACGAGCCCGCGGTGGCGCGCTTCCTCTCCAACCACTGGGCCCACCCGCACCCGCCGGGCAGCGTCGACTTCCTGCGCCAGGTCCAGGTGCGGGCCAAGGGCTACGCCGACGACCGCACCGCCGCCGCGCTCTGGACGGAGTAGCGGCGGCCGACCGCCGGTCCGGGCCGTCGCTCAGTCCAGCAGGGCGGCGGTCACCGAGGCCACCTGGGCGAGCGCGTCGGCACGGTCGGCGCCCGGCAGGCCGACGGCCAGCGGGACGGCGAAGCCGTCGAGGACGGCGCGGATCTGGCGCGCCCGGTCCTGCGGCTCCCGCCCGGCGGGACCGCCGTCCTCGGCGGGCGGGCGGCGGAAGGCGCCGGAGGCGACGCCCTCCTCGATCAGCGCGACCAGGTCGGCCTGCCACGGGGCCTCGATCTCCAGCTGGCCCTGCCGGATCTCCGCGCTGGCGGGCGAGCGGCCCCAGACCTCGACCCAGAGGATCCAGCGGGGATCGCCGGGGCCCTCGGGCAGGTAGAGCTCGGCGTAGGCGGCGAGCCGCTCCCGGACGGTGAGGTCCTGCCGGGCGAGGGCGGCGCGCCGCCGCTCGCCGAGCTGCTCCTCGCTCCAGCGGAGGGTCTCCAGCAGCAGCTGGTCCTTGCTGCCGAAGTAGTAGAGGAGGTGGCCGGCGCTCATCTGCAGTTCACGGCCGAGTCCCGCCATGGTGAGCTTGTCGAGGCCGTGCTCGGCGATCGCGGCCCGGGCGGTCGCGAAGACCTCCTCGCGGGGCCGTGCGGCCCGGCGTGCCCGCGGCTCGGCCATGTCCTGTTCCTCCTGCTGGTCGGGCCCCCACCTTAGGGCTTCGCCGTCCGGCGCCGGTGGGCGGTCTCACCAGCCGCTGTGCTCCTGGCCCTCGGCCTCCTCCTGCCGGCCGGCGGCGCGACCGGCCTCGTACACCTTGCGGACGAAGTCGGCGGCCTGTTCCTGGTCGAGGTCGTCGGTGAGGCGCATCAGCTCGTCGGTGAAGGTGATCAGCCAGTGTGTGGTCATGCCCTCATGACACCGTGCGGGACGGCGCGGAGCCCGCCGGACACCGTTCGGCGGGCTCCGCGTCCTGCACAATCACTCGTCCGGCCGGGGCCGGACCGGCGGTCAGAACGCCGAGTCGTAGGTGTAGTACCGGGTGTGGTCGAGCATGTCGGCCGGGGTGGTGTCGTTCCACGGCTTCATCGCGGTGTTCAGCGAGACCACGTTGGCGGTGGCGGCGGTCGGCAGGTAGCCCTGCTGGGGGTGGCGGCGCTGCCACTCGGCCCACAGCTTGTCGATGAAGCAGTGGTGCAGCCAGAACACCGGGTCGTTGGGGGACATGCCGGTGCCCATCAGGCCGCCGACCCAGACGTGCACCCGGTTGTGCAGGTTGACGCCGCGCCAGCCCTCCAGCTGGTTGCGGAAGCCGGCCGAGGAGCTGTTCCACGGGGCGGCGTCGTAGGTCTGGACGGCGAGGACGGACTCCACCTCGGCCCGGGTGGGCAGTTGGGCGACGCCGGTGCCGAGCGAACGGCGCAGGTAGTCGCGGCTGTCGGGGCGGACGGTGATCGTCCACTGGCCGCCGCCGGCGGCGAACGGGCCGGTGGTGACGCGGTTGTCGCCGGAGCGGCCGTTGCCGCCGAGCAGGTCGTCGGCCCACAGACCGGCGGTCGCGGTGCGGTCGGCCGTCCAGTCCCAGTAGGGCAGGGTGACCGAGGGGTTGACGGACTGCAGGTCCTGCTCGAACTGGAGCAGGAACTTGCGGTGCCAGGGCAGGAACGAGGGCGAGCGGTGGCCCGTCCGCTCGCCGTTGTCGGTGTCGCCGACGATGAAGCGGTTGTGGGTGCTGACGTAGGCGTCGTAGCGGCCGAGCCGCTTGAGCTGGAGCAGGGCGTCGACGAAGTCGCGCTTCTCCTTGGCCGTGAGGGTCGCCTGGTTCTTGCGGACCGCCATGGTGTCCTCCTGGAGGTGCTGGTGGGTGAGTGCGGGGAGGGGCGGGCCCGGTCAGACGATCGGGACGAGCGTGGCGCCCTGCAGCTCGACCACGGCGGCGCGGGCGAGCGCGAGCGGGGTCTGGTGCGGCTGGTAGTGGTTGACGACGCTGATCCACGTGCCGTCGGCGTTGCGCATGACGTGCAGTTCCTCGCCGTCGATCTGCACGGTGTAGTCGGTGCCGTGGTGGTGGCCGGATGCGGCGGGTCGGCCCTGGATGCGGCGGCCGCGGTAGACCTCGTCGAAGGTGTCGTGGCCGCCGGGTCCGGCCGCGGCGGCCGGGGTGCCGGTCGGCCCGGCGAGGCCGAGGACGGCGGTGCCGACGGCGGCGGTGAGGGCGACGCCGGCGCCCTGGAGCATCCGGCGGCGGGTCAGCTCGGCGTGGTGGCCGGCTTCGGACATGGGTGATTCCCCCCTGGTGGAGCGGATCTGACGACGCGTCGGCGGCGGCACGTGCTTGTGGCATATGCGCCGCCGCGCGGTCCCCATGCTGGCAAGGCGCGGCGAGGCCGCGGAACCGCCCATCGACGGGGGCCGGTCGGCAGACCGAAATCCGGACACCGGTGAACGCTCAACGAACGGCACCGGCCGTGCCCGACTAGGGTGCTGACGCCGCGTCGGCCGCCCCGGCCGATCAGCCCTGCGTGTCGGCGGACCCGTCCGCGGGGGTGGGTCGGGTGCCGTACTCGGCGGCCCAGCGGCTGCCGAGCAGCACGATGTCGGCCGTCTCCACGGCGCGGCCGGCGGCCCGGTCGTAGTAGGTGCGCTCGACGGCCAGGACGGGGGCCGCGGGCGTGGTGCCGAGCAGGGCGGCCTCGGCGCGCGAGGCGCCGCGGGCGGTGACCCGCTCCACCGGGGTGCCGACCTCGACCCCGATCAGCGCCATCCGGTCGGCGACGCCGATGCCGGCGTAGGGGCCGGCCTCCGGCAGCACCACCAGGGTGCCGCCGGTGACGGCCATCGGCTCCCAGGAGTCGGCCAGTTGCACCGGTTCGCCGTCGGCGCGGTAGACGTAGGCGGTGTGCATCACCGGGTCGCCCGTGGCGATGCCGAGGCGCTCGGCGATCCGTGCGTCGGCCCGGGCGGTGGTCGACTCGCTGTCCCAACTCGCCCGGACGCCCTGGGCGGTGAGCAGGGCCTCGGTCGGCGATCCGGCGCCGGCGGCGACCCGCGGGCGGCGCACCAGCAGGGGCCGCTCCTCCTGTGAGCGGACGAAGTGGCCGCGGCCGGGCCGCGCGACGACCAGGCCCTCGTCGACGAGCACGGCGTAGGCGCGCTGGCCGACGGTGCCCGAGTACCCGGTCTCCTCGCGGATCTCGGAGAGCGAGGGCAGGAGGTCGCCGGGCGCCAGGTCGCCGGACTGGATGCGCTGGCGGAGCTGCTCGGCCACCCGGAGGTACGGGGGCGGCGAGCTGTCCTGACTCATCCTGTGTCCTCTCACTGTGTGACCGCGAGGTGACAGAGTATCCGTCCGCCCACTAGTCTATTAGTACAGTTCCAGTCTGTTGCTAGGGAAGGGGCGGTGCAGGTCAGCGTGCGTGCGAACGTCCTGCGCGAAGCCCTCGAACGGGCCACCGGAGAGGTCGCGACGACCACCGGCAAAGCCCCTGGCGCTGTCCGCATCACCGTGACGATCCCGGAGCGGTGCACCGACGAGCAGTGGGCCGCCGTGCTGCGGGTCCTGAGGTCCGTGGCGCGCTGGGGCGCCAGTGACGGCTCCGGTCGCACCGTGGTCTGGGCCGAGGTCCAGGAGGACCCGTGCTGAAGCCGAACCCCGATCCCGACCCCGCATCCCGCGAGTCCCGCGAACCCCTGCCCGAGCCCGACGAGGTGCCGCGCTACCGGCGCTGCGGGCGGTGCGCCCGCTGCCACGGCGGCGGCCCCGGCGCGCCGCCGACCGGCGACTGCTGGTCCGACTACCTGGACGCCGTCACCGCCGTCCTCACCCGCGCCGCCGGCGGCTGAATCCGTTCGGGTGAATCCGTTCGGGTGAATCCGTCCGGTCGAAGCGCCCGGATGCGCAAACGCCGGGGCCGGCGCGGCGCCTCGCGGTACCGCGCCGGCCCCGGCGCACGAAAACCGAGCCTGTGTCAGCCCTGCGGCTGCTGCTGGGTGATGCAGTGGATGCCGCCGCCGTTGGCGAAGATCTCGCGGGCGTCGACCAGCTCCACCGTCCGGCCCGGGTAGGCCTCGGCGAGGATCGCGGCCGCCTCCTGGTCGCGCGGGTCGTCGAAGGCGCAGAGCACCACGGCGCCGTTCGCCACGTAGTGGTTGATGTACGAGTAGTCGACCGGCTCGCCCTCCTCGTCCAGCAGCACGGTGGGCGCGGGCAGTTCGATCACCTGGAGCGGCCGGCCCTGCGCGTCGGTGGAGGCCCGCAGGATCGCCACCAGCTCCCGGCAGACCTCGTGGTCCGGGTGGGCCGGGTCGGGCTGCACGTGGGCGACGACCACGCCGGGGCGGACGAAGGAGGCGACGATGTCGATGTGCCCGCGGGTGCCGAACTCGTCGTAGTCGCGGGTGAGTCCGCGCGGCAGCCAGATCGCCTTGGTGGTGCCGAGGAAGGCGTGCAGCTCGGCCTCGACCTCCTCGCGGGTCCAGTCGGAGTTGCGGCCCTCGCCGAGCTGCACGGTGTCGGTGACCAGGACGGTGCCCTCGCCGTCGACGTGGATGCCGCCGCCCTCGTTGATCAGCCGGGAGGCGAAGCGCTGCACGCCGGTGAGGCCGGTGATGTGCTCGGCGACGTCCTGGTCGTTGCCCCAGCGGGCCCAGGACTGCGCGCCCCAGCCGTTGAAGATCCAGTCCGTCGCGGCCACCGCGCCCTTGCCGTCGACCAGGAAGGTCGGGCCGATGTCGCGCATCCAGGCGTCGTCGAGCGGCCGCTCCACGATCTCCACCTCGGGGGCGACGTACTTGCGCGCCTCGTCGGTCTCGCCGGTGTTGACCACCAGGGTCACCGGCTCGTACCGGACGATCGTGTTGGCGACGGCGGCCCAGGCCTCGCGGCCGGCGTGCAGGTGCTCGGGGCTGTCGAAGGTGGGGTTGGCGGTCGGGAAGGCCATCCAGGTGCGCTCGTGCGGGTGCCATTCGGCGGGCATCCGGAAGCCGAGCTCGGCGGGAGTGGTCATGAGGGTGCGTTCCTATGCAGTGGTGGGGGTCAGAGGAAGTAGAGGCGGCTGAGCGAGACGCTGTCCGCGGGGTCGGAGCGCAGCGGTTCGCCGTCCAGCGAGACCAGGCCGGTGGTGGCCTCCACCTGGACGCGGCCGATGCGGGCGTTGCGGACCATGTCCTTGGGGCCGATGCCGCGGGTGCCCCGGACACCCACCCGGCGCCTGCGGGTGGGCAGTTGGTCGCCGGCGACGTCCAGGTAGGAGGCCCCGGCGGCGGCCTGCGAGACGAAGGCGACCGAGATGTCCGCGGCGGTGGCGCCGTGCGCGCCGAACTGCGGCCCCAGCACGAGCGGTTCGCAGCGGTCGGTGGACGCGTTGGGGTCGCCGACCACGCCGTACGCGGGGAAGCCGGCCTTGAGGACCAGCTGCGGCTTGGCGCCGAAGTGGTCGGCGCGCCAGAGCACGATGTCGGCGAGCTTGCCGACCTCCAGCGAGCCCACCTCGTGCGAGAGCCCGTGCGCGATGGCCGGGTTGACGGTGAGCTTGGCGATGTAGCGCAGCACCCGCTCGTTGTCGTCGCCCCCGGCTGTGGTGCCGTACGAGCCCTCGCCGTCCATGGGGCCGAGTTCGGCCTTCATCTTGCCGGCCATCGCGAAGGTGCGGCGCACCGTCTCGCCGGCCCGGCCCATGCCCTGGGCGTCGGAGGAGGTGATGCCGATGACCCCGAGGTCGTGCAGCACGTCCTCGGCGCCCATCGTGCCGGCCCGGATCCGGTCGCGGGCCATCGCGGCGTCGCCCGGCAGGTCGACCTTGAGGTCGTGCGCCGAGACGATCATGCCGAAGTGCTCGCCGAGGGCGTCCCGGCCGAAGGGCAGGGTGGGGTTGGTGGAGGAGCCGATGACGTTCTCCACGCCGGCCATCTTCAGCACGTTGGGGACGTGTCCGCCGCCGCAGCCCTCGATGTGGAAGGCGTGGATGGTGCGCCCCTCCAGCACCTTGATGGTGTCCTCGACGGAGAGGCACTCGTTCAGGCCGTCGGTGTGCAGCGCGACCTGGACGTCGTACTCCTCGGCGACCCGCAGCGCGGTGTCCAGGGCGCGGGTGTGCGCGCCCATGTCCTCGTGCACCTTGAAGCCGGAGGCGCCGCCCTCGGCGAGCGCCTCGATCAGCGGCGCCGGGTCGGAGGAGGAGCCGCGGCCGAGGAAGCCGATGTTGACCGGCCAGGCGTCGAAGGCGTTGAAGGCGTGCCGCAGCGCCCACGGGGAGTTGACGCCGACGCCCCAGACCGGGCCGAACTCCTGGCCGATGATCGTGGTGACGCCGGAGGCCAGCGAGGCCTCCATGATCCGCGGCGAGAGCAGGTGGACGTGGGTGTCGATGGCGCCGGCGGTGGCGATCATGCCCTCGCCGGAGACGATGGTGGTGCCCGTGGAGACGACGACCTCCACCCCGTCCATGGTGTCGGGGTTGCCGGCCCGGCCGATCGAGACGATCCGGCCGTCCCGGATGCCGATCGAGGTCTTGCGGATGCCCTGGACGGCGTCGATGACGACGACGTTGCTGATCACCACGTCGCAGGTCTCGCGGATCGCGGTGGCCTTGAGGTGCAGGCCGTCGCGGGCGGTCTTGCCGAAGCCGGCCAGGAACTCGTTGCCCGGCTCCTGCGAGTCGGACTCGACCCGGATGATCAGCCCGCTGTCGCCGAGCCTGATCCGGTCGCCGGCCCGCGCGCCGTGCACGGAGATGTAGTCGTGGGGACTGATCGAAGTCACGATTCGACCTCCGCGTCGTCGAAGCCGGTCAGGTAGCCGGTGGCGCGCGCCTTCTCCAGTGCGGCCTCCTTGGCCCCGGGCGCGTCCAGCGGCCCGTCGACCAGTCCGGCGAAGCCGATCGCGACCCGTGCGCCGCCGATCGGGACGAGGCCGACCTCGACGGTGGCCCCGGGGTCGAACCGCACCGAGGACCCGGCCGGCACGGCCAGGTGCGTGCCGTAGGCGGCGGCGCGGTCGAAGGCGAGGCGCGGGTTGGCCTCGAAGAAGTGGAAGTGCGAGGTGACCGAGATCGGTACCGCCGCGGTGTTGTGGACGGGCAGGACGACCGTCTCCTCGACGGGGTCGTAGCCGTCGCCGGACCCGGCCAGGGCGGCGCCGGGCGCCTCGTCGCCGAGCGAGCCGGCGCCGCGGAACGGGTCGTTGACCACGGCGAGCCGGGTGCCGTCGTCGAAGACCGCCTCCACCTGGATCACGGTGACCACGTCGGGCACGCCGGGCAGCACGTCGTCGGCGGAGAGCACCGAGCGTCCGGCCTCGATGGCCTCGGCGAGGCGCCGGCCGTCGCGGGCCGCCTCGCAGACGGTGTCGGCGATCAGCGCGGTGGCCTCGGGCACGTTCAGTTTCACGCCGCGGGCGCGGCGGGCGCGGGCCAGTTCGGCTGCTGTGAAGATCAGCAGCCGGTCCCGTTCGGTGGGGGTCAGTCGCACGGTTCCTCGCTCGCGGGTGCCGGTGGATGGTGGACGGTGTTAGAACGGCGTTCAAACATCGGGGCCCCATTGAACCCGGGCCCGGCCGTCGTGTCCAGCGTTGCCTGCCCGCGGGTGCTCCGCACGGCGGCGCGGCGGCGGCGGCCCGGTGGTGCTCCGGCGGCGGCCCGGCCGGGCTCCGGCGGAGCTCCTGCGGTGGTGCGGGCGTGCGCCGGGGGCGCCCGCGGCGCGGCCGGGTACGGCCCCGTGCGCCCCGTCAAACCTCGTCGGCCGTGTCCGGAGGATCACGCGGCCGCTCCCGAGCCCCGCTTCACCCCGGGTGGCCGGGACCGGGCTGTTGCGGGCCCCTGGGAATGGGCATGAGGACTTCCGACGGCTGGACGCCCCCGGAGGGGGAACGGGTGGGGCGTTCCTGAGCAGGGCGGGGGCGTTTTGATGGACGGTCAGCCACGTTTTCCGCACCGGCGGCCTCCGGTCGCCGGGCCGGGCGGCGGGCGCACGGGATCCGGCGGCCGCACCGTGCGGGACGGTGGTTCCGCCGAGCCGGGTGCGTCCGGTGCGGAGGTCGCCGCCGGTCCGGTGCGGGCGGGCGGTCCGCCGCCGCCGCGGGCCGCGCCCGACGGCGCCCCGCCCGCGGCGCGGGAGGTCGGCTGCGGGCTGCACCGCCGGCTGCACGCCGTCCTGGAGCCGGCCGAGCTGGGCGCCGTCGGCGCCGTCCGCCGCCGGCTGCGGGCCGTGCTCGACCGCTGGGGGATACCGCCGGAGCGGGCCGACACCGCGGAGCTGCTCGCCTCGGAACTGATCACCAATGCGCTGGTGCACACCCGGGCCGGCGCGGTGTTCGACGCGGAACTCACTCCGGACGGCCTGCTCCGGATCGAAGTCCGCGATGCCGCGACCGGACTGCCCGGGCGCCGCGCACCCGGCGAGTACGCCACCTCGGGCCGCGGACTGCTGCTGGTCGAAGCGCTGGCGGACGGCTGGGGAGTGCAGCTCCGCGGCGAGGGCAAGGTCACCTGGTTCGAGCTCGGACCGTCCTGAAACGTGTACGAACCGTCACCTCGACCCCATCTTTGCCCCGTCTTTGCGACACCCGGACGGTGCTCCGGGATTGCCGCCTTGCCGAACATACGACAGGCTAGTGAGAATGTGTGCGCGGTGTGCGGCGGGAAGAACCGATTCCCGACCGGCCCCACCGGCCGGCACACCGAATCCGATCACGACCCGGCCGTGCCGTCCCCCGGACGGCACGGCCTGCAGCGGCAGGAGACACATGGCGACAGAGCCCGAGCCGCAGGGGCCCGCGCGCCGGAGCCCACCGGCCCAGGCGGTGCGCACCGCCGCGGGCCACGCGCTGCGCACCGCGACCGCCGGCCTGCCCGTCCCCCCGACCGGCCGCGGCCTGTCCGGCCGCGGCGGCGACTCCACCCCCGACTGGCTCGAGCCGGCGATGGCCGCCAACGGCATCGGCTCGTTCGACTGGGACATCCGCCGCGACATCCTCGAGGGCGACCAGCGGGCCTGCGACATCCTGGGTCTCGACCCGGACCGCTTCGACCGCAGCTCCGCCGCCTTCCTCGCCCTGCTCCACCCCGAGGACGCCCCGGTCGTCAGCCGCCGGGTCGAGCGGGCCGTCGCCGAGCTCGGCCAGTGCGGCGCCTACTACCGCACCGTCCACCCCGGCGGCGAGATGCACGCCGTGCGCTTCCGCGGCCGGGTCCTGGCCGACGCCTTCGGCCGCCCCTCCCGGATGGTCGGCTTCGTCTGGGACGCCACCGTCGAGCTGCACAAGCGCGAGAAGGCCGGCGAGCTCGCCGCGCTGCGCGAGGAGCGCTCCCGGTTCATCAAGGAGGCCGCCCGGGCGCTGTCCGAGGCGGTCACCGTCCGTGACGTCGCCCGCGTCTTCACCGAGCTGCCGCTGCCCGGCCTGCCGCCGGACGGCCTGGTGCTCGCCTCCATGGAGGCCGGCCGGCTCGCCATCCTCGGCGCCAGCGGCTACCGCAGCGAGCTGATCGCCCGGCACGACCGCTCCCCGCTCGCCGCCGACCACCCGATGGCCTTCGCCGTCCGCACCCGCACCCCCGTCTTCATCGCCGACCGCGACGAGTACCGCGAGCGCTACCCGGAGGCGTGGGAGCAGCTCGGCGCCGGCACCGGCCGCAGCTCCTGGGCCTTCCTCCCGCTGGTCGTCAGCGGCCGGGCGATCGGCGTCTGCGTGGTCAGCTTCGACGACGACCGCGAGCTCGACGCCGACGAGCGCACCCTGCTCTCCACCCTCGGCGGCCTGGTCGCCCAGTCCCTGGCCCGCGCCCAGCTGCACGACGCCGAGCACGAGCTCGCCGCCAGCCTGCAGCGGGTCATGCTGCCGCGCGCCGTGCCCTCGGTGCCCGGCGTCACCACCGCCGTCCGCTACCTCGCGGCCGGCTCCGGCCTGCAGATCGGCGGCGACTGGTACGACGTGGTCCCGCTGCCCGGCGGCCACGTGGGCCTGGTCATCGGCGACGTCCAGGGCCACGACGTGCACGCGGCCGGCATCATGGGCCAGCTGCGGATCGCCCTGCGCGCCTACGCGGCCGAGGGCCACCCGCCCGCCGCGGTGATGGCCCGCGCCTCCCGCTTCCTCGCCGACCTGGACACCGACCACTTCGCCACCTGCACCTACGCCGAGGTCAACGTCGACTACGGCGTGGTCTACGCGGTGCGGGCCGGCCACCTCGACCCGGTGGTCCGCCGGGCCGACGGCTCGGCCTCCGTCCTGCCGGTCGCCGGCGGCCTGCCGCTCGGCGTCGACCCCGACGAGGAGTACCGGGTCACCCGGTTCAGCCTCGACCCCGGCGAGACCGTGCTGCTCTGCACCGACGGCCTGGTCGAGGCCCGCGGCATGGACCTCGACACCGGCTTCGACCGGCTCTGCGAGGCGGTCGCCGCACCGCTGCCGGCCCGCGACGAGTCCGCCCGCGAACCGCTGGAGGAGCTGGCCGACCGGGTCGCCGCCCGGGCCGCCGACTCCAGCGAGCGCGAGGACGACATAGCGCTGCTGCTGCTCCGCTGGGACGGCCCCTCCGGCGGCCGCGCCGCCCAGCAGCTGCGGCGCCGGATCGGCCAGGCCGACCTCGCCCGGATCTCCGAGCTCCGCGGCGAACTGCGGGACGCGCTGAGACGCTGGCAGGTGCCGGACCTCATCGACACCGCCGAACTGCTCTCCTCCGAGCTGGTCACCAACGCGATCCGGCACACCGACCGGGACGCGATGTTCACCGCCCGGCTCTACCAGGCGCCCGGCCAGGGCCGGGCCCGCCTGCGGGTCGAGGTCGAGGACGAGTCGGACCTGTGGCCGACCCGCCGCACGCCCGGCGAACAGGCCTCCTCCGGCCGCGGACTGATGCTGGTGGAGGCGCTCGCCGACGGCTGGGGCGTGGAGCCCCGCGGCTCCGGCAAGCGGATGTGGTTCGAGCTGTCCGCCGAGGGCCCCGCCCCGACGGACGGCCGGGGGTACTGAGGCCGGGGCGCGGGCCGCCCCGGCACGCTCCGGCCGATCAGCCGAACTGCTGCTCCAGGTCCTTGAGCTTCTGCTCCAGGGAGTCCAGGCGGGGGAGCGTCATGGTGTCCTCCTCCGGGGTCAGGTCGACGCTCGGCGGCGCCGGGCGGACCGGCAGCCCCGGCTGCGGGGCGGGCCGGGCCTCGACGGGTGCGGCGTCGACGGCTATGACGGGCTCCGTGCCGCCCGCCTCCAACTGCCGGGCGGCGGAACGCTGGCGCCAGCCCCCGTGGTGGCGGCCGATGGCGCGGATCTCGGCCCGCTCCCGGCGGCTGGCGAGCCGCCGGCGCTCCCGGTCGGCGGCGGCCGTCCGGCGGTCGTCGCGGACCTCCTCGACGGCCTCGTCCAGGGTGCGCACGCCCTCCAGCAGCATCAGCGACCAGGCGGCGTACGTCTCCCGCGGGGCCCGCAGCCAGCGGACGATCCGGATCTGCGGCAGCGGACGGGGCACCAGGCCCTGTTCGCGCAGGGCCGCCCGGCGGGTCTGCTTGAGCGCCCGGTCGAAGAGCACGGCAGCCGAGAGCGACATGCCGGCGAAGAACTGCGGCGCCCCGGCGTGGCCCAGGCCGCGCGGCGCGTGCACCCAGTTGAACCAGGCGGAGGCGCCGGCGAACAGCCACACCAGCAGCCGGGAGCCGAGCGCCGCGTCGCCGTGGCTGGCCTCGCGGACGGCGAGCACCGAGCAGAACATCGCGGCACCGTCCAGGCCGAACGGCACCAGGTACTCCCAGCCCCCGGAGAGGTTGAGGTTCTGCACGCCGAAGCCGACCAGGCCGTGGAAGGACAGCGCCGCGGCGACCGCGGCGCAGCAGAAGAGCAGGGTGTACGAGGCGGCCCCGTACAGGGATTCCTTGCGGCGGCGGCGTTCCTCCGAGCGCTCCCAGGAATCGGACCCGCCCGTCGCCGCGGCGGCCCGGTTGCGGGCGAACGCCACGAGGACGGCGGCGACCACCAGGAGGGCCGTGCCCGCCGCGCCCCAGCCCAGTGGTATGTCGGACAGTCTCATGACCTGAACCAGCCTCGCTTTCCTGCGTAGGGACGGCTGGTCCATGATGGCGGAGAATTCCGGTGCCGCAGGGCCGGATTACCGGCGATGCACCGGTGCGGGGGAATTATCGGCGAATATTCGAATGGCAATCACCTTTCCTGCTGCCGGGGGCAGGTGAAACACAGCTCGTTCGGGCTAACGGTGTAGAACAGACAGCAGGTGGACCGAGTGCGTGTACGCATTCCGTCGCCCGGACGGAAGGCGGCGCCGCCGACGAAGGGGGCCGGTCCGCCGCCGGGCAGCAGGGCGGTGAGCTCCGCGACCGCGCGCTCCTCCTCGCCGAGTCGGCCGGCCAGGAACCAGAGGCCCTCGACCACGTCGTCGGTGGCCGTGCCCCAGAGGGTCCGCGGGCCGCGCCGCACCCAGGGGCGGAACGCTGCCACCATCGGCGCCACGTGCTCGTGCACCGCGTCGAGCAGCTCGGCGCGCAGCGCGGCCTCGTCCGGCACGGTGCGCAGCAGGCCCTGGGTGGCCAGCGGGTCGCCCGGCAGGCCGACCAACTCGACCGGTTCCACGGTCAGTTCGCCGCGCGCCCGGTGGAAGGCGACCCGGCCGACCGGCAGCCGGGGCACCCGGCGCTCCAGGAACCACGGCAGGGTGACGGCCAGCGCCACCGGCCACACCCAGCGGTGGAAGCAGAACCCCGCCGCCACGTCGGGCCGCAGCGCGGTGCCGTGGTCGCGCTCGCCGGCCTCGGCGTCGAAGGCGATCGCGGCGCGGACGGCCTCCGGGTCGGCCGCCAGGTCTCCGGCGCGGGCCCAGCCGTCGCCGGAGGGCGGCGGCGCCAGCCGGACGCGCAGGGCGGGATGGGCGCCGGTCAGTCTGCGGTACGTGCCGGCGAGCGGCGGTTCGGGGCGGGCCGGCACCGGGGCGGCCTCGGCGGCGGTCAGGGTCATGCGGGCCCCAGCGGTACGGACGGGGCTCGGCGGAGCCCGGGGACGGCGTCGGCGGACCCCGTCCGGGGCACTGCTCGCCCCGGACAGGTAAGCCTTACCTTAGCTCACGTCCGCCGCGCTGCCGAGGCCGCCCGGTCGGGCATCGGACCCGTCGATGCCCGGGCGCACCGGGGGAGCGGCCGCGCGGTGCGCCCGGACCGCACCGCGCACCCGCCCCCGCTCAGGCCGTCCCCGGCGCCCGGACCACCGCGCCGTCCTGGGCCGCGCCCTGCGGCGGGACCTGCAACCGGCCGGCCAGCCAGACCGGCACCCCGCCGAGGGCCTGGACCAGCCGGGCCGCCTCGGCCCGCAACCGGACCGCCTCCGCCGGCTCGACGACGTCCGCGAGGGCGGCCAGGGCCGGCGCCACCCCCACCGTGAACCCGAGCTCCTCGCGCAGCCGCAGCGAGGCGCGGAACCCCTCCCGCGCCCGCTCCCGGTCGCCGCCGGCCATCGCCAACCCGGCCAGGTGCCGCCAGGTGTAGGAGCAGAGCAGGTCGTCGTGGCGCTCCACCGCCGCGTCGTGCGCCCGGCGGTAGGCGATCCGTGCCGCCGCCGGGTCGTGCAGCAGGTTCTCGGCGACCAGGCCGCGCCGGAAGTCCAGCAGCGGGCGGCCCGGCGCGTCCGGGGGCAGCAGCGCGGAGGTCCGCCCCAGCGCGGCCTGCGCCTCGTCCAGCCGGTCCCGCCGCCCCAGCACGCTCGCCACGTACGCCAGGAACCCCCGGGCGCAGGCCGCGGCGGCACGCTGTCCGGGTGCCGCCGCCCCCGCCTCGGCGAGGCGCAGCGCGGCCTCCGCCTCGGCCCAGTTCGCAGCCGTGAACATGCACTGCTCGATGAGGAGTTCGGCCCGCTCCAGCGCGGCGGCCGGATCCCGTCCGGCGTGCGGTCGCAGTAACTCCGCAGCCTCCTGCCAGCATCCGCGCGACCGCAGCCGCCATACGGCGTCCGCGACGCCCCCCGGGGCCGTTCCGTGCTCCGACAACGCCACCTCCTTGTGTGCGCCATCCGGCAGGACAGGCGCGGGCCGTCCCCACGGCCGCGCTGTGGCCGCAATTCAACACGGGGGCGCGCTTGTGCACCAGATCACGAGCGGCACGGATTGCGGAGTGGCACCCTCCGCCGCGGCGGGGGTCAGGACGTCCAGCCGGTCTCCATCAGCGCCTCGGCGGCGCCGTTCGCCGGCTGCGGGATGCCCGACACGTCCAGCGTGAACAGCGCGACCAGCAACTGTTCGCCGCGGACCACCGCCTGGTGCGAGTAGCCGGCCAGGGTGAACATCGCCGACGCCATCTCCTCGCTGTGCAGCGTCTGCATCCACAGGCACTCCACGGCCTTCACGTCCGCCGGGTCCGGCCAGGTGTCCACCTGGGCCACCATCCGGGAGCCGAGCAGCGTCACCGCCTCGCGGTCCTGGCCGTCCGTCAGCTCCAGGTCCTCGAAGCCCAGCCACTGCAGGTAGTGGGCCGCGGCCGGCAGCGCGTCCTGGGGCGAGCGGACCGGCTGCGGACGGAACGGCGGCCGCATCAGCCGGTGCCGGCCCGACGGCGACGCCGGCTGCTCCGGCGGCACCGCCGTGGTGTACGGGCGGGCACCCACCGGCCGGCCGGCCGCCCCCGCGGAGGGCAGCCGCGGCGCCCGGTCCACCGGCAGCCGCACCGTCGCCCCGCAGTTGCAGGTGTACTCCGGCTGCGGCCACTGGTCGTTGCGGCCGCAGTGCGGGCACCGCATGCTCAACCAGGAGTCCTCCCAGGAGCGGAAGCGCACCTGTACCGGCACCCCGCCGCGCAGCAGCGGCACCCGCAGCTGCGCCCCGCACGGACACGGCAGGCTCGGCGCCTCGTACACGTGCTCGGCCCGGCAGGCCGGGCAGCGGATCGCGGTGCCACCCGCGGACGGGGCGGGGCCGGGCACCCGGTCGCTGAAGTCGTCGGGCTGCGGCACTGCGGTCATGGCTGGCACCGTCCGTTCGGTGTCGGCTGGGCAGGTCACCCCCATCTTCGCTGATCCGGGCAGGTGGTGGAACGGGTTACGGCAAACCTCGGGGGGAGTCGGGGGGCGTACGACCCGTCGGCGGCGGCGCCCCCGCCGAACAGCGGGGGTGCTGGTGAACGAGGCGTACGCGAGGGGCCAACGTTCCTGCGCCGCAAGCCGGTTCATCCGGCGGACGCGGACCA
Organism: Kitasatospora sp. NPDC093679; assembly: GCF_040683455.1. Lineage (NCBI taxonomy): Bacteria > Bacillati > Actinomycetota > Actinomycetes > Kitasatosporales > Streptomycetaceae > Kitasatospora > Kitasatospora sp. NPDC093679. Next base: position 104,414 of record NZ_JBFBDW010000004.1, on the reverse strand, counting down.
GCGGGCCAGGTCCTCCGGAGTGTCCAGGTCGTCCGGCACCGCCACGTCGCCGCACTCCACCAGGAGGAGCCCCCCGGCGTGCGCGGCCAGCAGGGCGCGCGCCCCCGCGTCCCCGGTGGCCCCGGCCGCCGCCTCCGCGAAGTACCGCGCCCCGATCAGCACCGGATGCCCGCGCCGTCCGCCGTACGCCGCCGCCACCAGCTGCCCGCCCGCCCGGTGCGCCGCCAGCAGTCGCCGCACCGCCTCCGGCGTCACCCCCGGGGTGTCCACCAGCATCACCAGCACCGCCGGCGCACCGGCCGGCAGCGCCGCCAGCCCCGCCCGCAACGAGGATCCCATCCCGCTCTCCCACGCCGGATTGTCGACCAGCAGGCAGTCCCCCGTCCGCGCCCGCGCCCGCACCTCCTCCCGGGCCGCCCCCAGCACCGCCACCACCGGCCCGCAGCCGCCCGCCCGGACGACCTCCAGCGCATGCTCCAGCAGCGGCCGCCCGCGGTGCTCCACCAGCGCCTTCGGCCGCCCGCCCAGCCGCCGCCCGCCGCCCGCCGCCAGCACCAGGGCCGGAATCCGCCGATCACTCATGCCCCCAGTCTCCCGACCCGGCCGCCGCAACGGCAGTTGGACGATCCGACAAGGCGACCTCGCAGGTCAGCGGCGGACACCGGAACTTCCGCCGCTGGCCGTGACCCCCGCCCGCACCCTGTACTGGGCGCATGGCACCCCGCTCCACCGCTCCCGGCACCGCGCAGCCCCCCGGCGGCCCGCTGGTCGACCGCTACGGCCGGATCCACACCGACCTGCGGATCTCGCTGACCGACCGCTGCAACCTGCGCTGCACCTACTGCATGCCCGCCGAGGGCCTGAACTGGCTGCCCCGCCCCGAACTCCTCACCGACGACGAGGTCGTCCGGCTCGCCGGGATCGCCGTCCACCGCCTCGGCATCCGCAACCTCCGCCTCACCGGCGGCGAACCGCTGCTCCGCCGCGGCCTGCCCGGTCTGGTCGCCGCCCTCACCGCCCTCGACGGCCCGGACGGCGGTCCCGAGCTCTCGCTCACCACCAACGGCATCGGCCTCGCCCGCACCGCCGCCGACCTGAAGGCCGCCGGCCTGCACCGGGTCAACGTCTCCCTCGACACCCTCCGCCCCGAGCGGTACACCGAGATCACCCGCCGCGACCGGCTCCCCGACGTCCTCGACGGACTCGCCGCCGCCCGCGCCGCCGGCCTCGACCCCGTCAAGGTCAACGCCGTCCCCGTCCGCGGCGTCAACGACGACGAACTCCGCGACCTCGTCGCCTTCGCCGCCGAGCACGGCTACCGGATGCGCTTCATCGAATCCATGCCGCTCGACGCCCAGGGGGCCTGGGACCGCACCCGCATGGTCACCGCCGACGAGATCCTCGCCGACCTCGGCGGCCGCTGGCAGCTCGTCCCGGTCGGCCGGCACGGCAACGCCCCCGCCGAGGAGTGGCGGATCGCCGGCACCGACACCGTCGTCGGCGTCATCGCCTCCGTCACCCGGCCGTTCTGCGGCGGCTGCGACCGCGTCCGGCTCACCGCCGACGGCCAACTGCGCAACTGCCTCTTCGCCACCGAGGAGTCCGACCTGCGCGCCCTGCTGCGCGGCGGCGCCGACGACGACCGGATCGAGGCCGCCTGGCGGGCCACCATCGCCCGCAAGGGCCCCGGCCACGCCATCGACACGGCCGGCTTCGTCCGCCCCGACCGCCCGATGTCCGCGATCGGCGGCTGACCCGGCCCGTCCCCGCCACCCCCGCGGCTTGACCCGGTACGACGGGCCCTGCTCTGCTGGTGCGCCGTCACCGCCACACCGTCGGGGGAGAACCCGTGCGCGCCCGCCCTGCCACCGCCCTGTCCGCCCTGCTGCTGCCCGCCCTCCTGCTCACCGCCTGCACCTCCGGTACCCCCGGCAGCTCCACGGACCACGCCCAGAGCGGCGCCGTCGGCACCAGCCCGCTGCAGAACCCGGACGGCACCAGGCCCGGCCTCGCCCCGCTCACCTCCGCCGCCGACCACAAGGCCGGCCGCGACCTGATCGGCAAGGTCCGCACCGCCGCGGCCGGCCCCCGGACCGGCTACGACCGCGACCAGTTCGGCCCCGCCTGGACGGACAACGTCGACGGCACCGCCCTCGGCCACAACAACTGCGACACCCGCAACGACCTGCTCGCCCGGGACGGCCGCTCCGTCCAGCACAAGGACGGCTCCGCCTGCACCGTCACGTCCATGACCATCCACGACCCGTACACCGGGAAGGACGTGCAGTGGACGAAGGCGCAGGCCACGAAGATCCAGATCGACCACGTGATGCCGCTCTCCTACGACTGGCAGATGGGCGCCGCGAAGTGGGACAAGGCCAAGCGGGTCAAGATCGCCAACGACCCGCTCAACCTGATCCCCGCCGACGGCCCGCAGAACTCCGCCAAGGGCGACTCCGGCCCCTCCGAGTGGCTCCCCGCCGACCCGAAGATCCGCTGCTCCTACGTCGTCCGCTTCGCCCAGGTCGCCCTCAAGTACGACCTGCCGGTCACCCCGGCCGACAAGCAGACCATGCTCGCCCAGTGCAGCTGACAGGTCCCGCGAACCCGAGAAGGGGCGCGGGGAACCGCGCAATCCGGGAACGGCGTACCTGACGGCGCGGGCGAACCCGCAAAAAGGGGCGCGGGGCACTGTGCGGGCGGGAGGTGACGGTCCGTACCTTCCGCTGCGCGCAGTTCCCCGCGCCCCCAGTGGCTTGCCCCACGTGTCCGGCGGCCCCTGGGGGGTTCGCCCTGCTGTCGAGCCTTCCCTACTCGGTCGCCGTCAGGTCGTAGAGGGTGGTGTTCCCCACGGTCTTGGCGGTGAAGTTCTCCTGGACCCAGCTCGTGATCTGCGAGGAGTCGGAGGAGCCGCCCATGCCGCCCCCGCCACCGCCGCCGAAGCCTCCGCCGCCGATGAACCAGTGCACCTTGCCTTCCTTCACGTACTGCTGGAACCGGGCCAGGGTCAGCGAGGGGTCGGTGCCGTTGAAGCCGCCCAGGGCCATCACGGGCTCACCGGTGGCGAGCTGGTAGCTGGCCTGGTTCTGCGAGCCGACGGCGGCCGCCACCCAGGTGTACTCGTCGGCGTCCTGCTTGAGCAGGGCGGAGAGCTCGCTGCTGACCTGGGCGCCGTTGAGCAGTCCGCCCATGCCGCCCGGCCCGCCCGCGCCGCGTCCGGTCCGGCTGTCGCCGCCCGTCCCGGTGCCGGGGAAGCCCTGCCCGTTCATGCCCGGGAAGGCGTTCTGGCCGTTCTGGCCGGTCGTCCCGGGGAAGCCGTTCTGACCGTTCATGCCGGGGAAGCCCTGCCCGTTCATGCCGGGGAAGCCGCCCTGACCCTGGGCCTGGCCGGTCTGGCCGCCCTGCGTGCCCGGAGGGAAACCCATGCCGCCGCCCGCCCGGAACCGGCCGCCGCCCGGGCCGCCGAAGCCGCCGCCCTGGACCTGCGGGCCGGCCGTGACGATGGAGCCGCTGTGCCCGGTGGAGACGGTCTGCAGGGCGTAGGCGGTCGGCCCGCCGAGGGCCGCGGCCAGCGCGGCGATCCCGGCGACCGTGGCCAGCCGTGCCCCGAGCGCCCCGCTCAGCCGTCCGGCGAGCGGCAGCGCCACCGCGGCGGCGAGGCCGCCGATCAGCACGGCCCACCGCAGCCACGGCACGAAGTCGGCGCTGCGTCCGAGCAGCACGTACGCCCAGACCGCGGTGACGGCGACGGTGCCGCCGAGCAGGGCGGCGTACGGCAGCCGGTGCCGGGCCCGCCAGAGGCCGTCGGCGCCCATGCCGACGAGGGCGGCGACCGCGGGGACGAGGGCCACCGTGTAGTACTGGTGGAAGATGCCGGACATGAAGCTGAAGGTCAGCGCGGTGCAGACCAGCCAGCCGCCCCAGACCAGGAAGGCGGTCCGGGCGCTGTCGGTGCGCGGGTGGCGGCGGGTCGCCCAGAGGCCGACCACCAGCAGGATCAGGGCGGCGGGCATCAGCCAGGCGATCTGTCCGCCGATGTCGCCGTCGAAGAGCCGGGTGATGCCGGTCTCGCCCCACATGCCGCCGCCGGCGCCGCCGCGGCCGCCGCCGCCGACGCTGCCGGTCTCGTTGCCGGTGATCCGTCCGAAGCCGTTGTAGCCGAAGGTCACCGAGAGGAAGTCGTCGTCCTGGGAGCCGCCGATGTAGGGGCGGGCGGAGGCGGGGACGAGCTCGACGATCGCGACCCACCAGCCGGCGGCGACGACCATGGCGAGGCCGGCCCACAGCAGCTGCCGGAACCGGCGGCCGAGGCCGGTGGGGGCGGTGACCAGGTAGACCAGCGCGAAGGCCGGCAGCACCAGGAAGGCCTGGAGGGTCTTGGTGAGGAAGCCGAAGCCGAACATCACGCCGGCGAACACCAGCCAGCGGGTGCTCGCCGTCTCGGTCGCCCGGACGACGCCGTACGCGGCCAGGGTGAGCAGCAGCACCAGCAGCGCGTCCGGGTTGTTGAACCGGAACATCAGGGCCGCGACCGGGGTGAGCGCCAGTGCGGCGCCCGCGACCAGGCCGCCGACCGGGGAGAAGCGGCGGCGCACGGTGGCGTACACGGTGGCGACGGTCGCCACGGCCATCAGCACCTGCGGTGCGAGGATGCTGCCGGAGCTCAGGCCGAACAGCCGCACCGAGAGGGCCATCGGCCACAGCGACATCGGCGGCTTGTCGACGGTGATGAAGTTCGCCGCGTCGGAGGAGCCGTAGAAGAAGGCCTTCCAGCTCTGCGAGCCGGCCTGGACGGCGGCCGAGTAGAAGGAGTTCGCCCACCCGGAGGCGGTCAGGTTCCAGAAGTAGAGGGCGGCGGTCGCGGCGAGCAGCGCCAGGAACGCCGGCCGGACCCAGCGCGGGTCGTCCGCGCGGCCGCGCCAGGCGCGGGCCGGCAGGGTCCGCAGCCGGCCGGCCCACGACCCGGGCCCCTTGGGGCCGCGCGGCGGCAGCTCGGCCGGCGGGAAGAGCGGTTCGACCGTGGCCTGCCGGTCGGCGGGCGCCGGCGGCGGGTAGTTCGCGGCCTCGGGCCACGGTTCGCTGGTCGGAGGTACGGAACTGGTCGTGGTCATGGGGGATACGCTGGCGGCGCAGGCTGAGAGCCCGATGAGAGCGGCCTATGAGCCCGGTGTGATCTTCTTCGGCCCCGGGGGACGGTCCCGGCGGGGCCGTCGGTGCGTCAGCCGGCGGGCGCGGGCGGTGCCAGGCGGCGGCCGAGCCACTCCAGGGCGGGCGGGATCTCCCGCGTCCAGGTCCGGAAGTTGTGGCCGCCGGTGTCCAGGGTGATGGTGGACATCCTGGTCGGCGCCTTGAAGGCGCCGACCATCTTCTGGGTGGCGCCGTAGTTGTGCTCGTCGTAGCTGGTGGCGAGCAGCAGCGAGACCGGCGCGGCGGGCTGCGTCCGCAGCCGCCACAGCAGGTCGTTCTCCTGCTTCAGGTGCGGCTTGCCACCGAACAGGTCGCCGGTGGTCGGGTCGGTCGGGGCGCTGTAGTAGCCGGAGAGCGAGATCGCCGAGCGGTACGAGTCGGGCTTGCGCAGGGCGAACTTCAGGGCGCAGTAGCCGCCGGTGGAGTCGCCGACGGCGGCCCGGGCCTCGGGCCGGTCGAGGATGCGGTAGGTGCCGGCCATCGCGCGCGGCAGGTCCTCGGTGAAGAAGGTCTCCACCTGCGGGCCGCCGGGGACGTCCATGCACTCGGTGTCCCGGTTGCCGCCCAGGGTGGGCCGCATCATCACCAGCACGGTGGGCGGCAGCTGTCCGGCCTGGATCGCCTTCAGCGTGGAGTCCGGGTACTCCAGCAGCGAGATCAGCTTCTCCGCGGAGCCGGGGTAGCCGGAGAGCACCAGCGCCATCGGGAAGCGGCTGTGCGCGTAGGCGGGTTGGAAGTACTGCGGCGGCAGGTAGACGTAGGCGGGGGTGCCGGTGAGGCGGGAGGCGGCGCCGCGGATGCGGACCTGTTCGATCACCCCGGAGCGGTCCTGGGCGGAGCCCTGCGAGGAGTACATCTTCTGCTGCCCCAGGACCGACACGGCGCGGCCGCCGGGTTCGTGGTCGACGACGGTGCCCGGCTTGCCGTCGGTGCCGAGCAGGTCGCCCCAGGTGGTGTAGAAGCCGAAGTAGGCGTTGGCGATCAGGCCGATCGCCGCGAACACGGCGAGCTGGGTGCCGAAGAACGCGCCGAACCTGCCGAGCCAGGACTTCCAGCCGCGGCCGGCCAGCTTCGGCCAGAGCCACATGGTGGCGGCGAAGGCGGCCACGGCGAGGACGACGGCGAGGACGCGCAGCGGCAGTCCGGTCAGGCTCAACACGCGTTGATCGTAGAGGACTGCCAGAAAGCACTCAGAACGCCCCCAGGCGGTGTCAAGAATGTGCACGGACGGCCCGCGTGGCAGTGGACCTGACGGATGGTCGCCGGATGCCGCGCCCGGACCGGGGCGCGCTGGCGTCCGGGGGACGGGGCGGTGTGTCGGCCCGTCCGGCGGCCCGTCGGCTGCCTACGCTCGTCACCGACCGTCAACAGCTGATCACCTTTCGCACCGCCGGACGCCCCGGTGTGCCGGCACCCGACAGCCCCACGCACCGCCGATCGTCCCCGGCCGTGCCGACCCCCGGGAGGGCGCATGCCGTCATCGCCGCCGAGCACCGCCACCGCGCAACGGACCCGCAGACCCGGGGTGCTGCACCGGCTCGGCGCCTGGTGCGCCCGGCACGGCGTCCTCGTCCTGATCGCCTGGCTGGTCGGCCTCGGCGCCATCCAGGCCGCCGACCGGGCGGTCGGCGGCACCTTCTCGGACGACTTCAACATCTCCAGCAGCCAGGCCCAGAAGGGCCTCGACGTGCTGCGGGCGCACAACCCGGCGGCGGGCGGCGTCGGCTCGCAGATCGTGCTGCACGACGCCCAGGCGCTGACCGGCTTCTCCGGCCAGATCAACCAGGCGGTCGCCAACCTGCAGCAGCTGCCGAACGTGCTGTCGGTGCAGAACCCCCTGCCGCAGCCCGGCCAGCCGACCACCCAGACCCCGAACGGCCCGCTCTCCACGGACGGGCTGACCGCCTTCATCACCTTCAAGACCGACGCCAACCCGAGCACCTACGGCAGCGACTACCTGACCAAGGTGGACGACGCGGTCGCGCCGCTGCGCCAGGCCGGGGTGCAGGTGGAGTACGGCGGACCGCTCGGCGAGGCGGCCCGGCCGAAGGCGGACGACCGCAGCAGCGAGGCGATCGGCTTCGCGGTGGCGATCGTGGTGCTGCTGATCGGCTTCGGCAGCGTGATCGCGGCGGGTCTGCCGCTGATCAACGCGCTGATCGCGGTGATCGTCGGCCTCGGCTGCCTCGGTCTGCTCGCCGCGGTGACGACCTTCGCGACCGTGTCGCCGACCCTGGCCACCATGATCGGCCTGGGCGTCGGCATCGACTACGCGCTGTTCCTGCTGACCCGCTACCGGCAGGGGTTGATGGACGGCGCGGACCCGGCGGGCTCGGCCGGGCACGCGGTGTCCACCGCGGGCCGGGCGGTGCTGGTCTCCGGCTGCACGGTGATCATCGCGCTGGCGGGCCTGTCGGTCTCCGGGGTCAGCTTCATCTCCAAGCTGGGCCTGGCCGCGGGCGTCACCGTGGTGACGGCGGTCGCCGGTGCGCTGACCCTGCTGCCGGCGATGCTCGGCATCATCGGCCGGGCGATCGACCGCTGGCACGTGCGCAAGCCGGTCGCCGAGAGCAACGCCGCGCCGGGCGAGGAGGTCACCGGCACCTGGCACCGGTACGCGCAGGTGGTGGAGCGCCACCCGTGGCGGTTCCTGGTCTCCGGCGTGGTCGTGGTGTGCGTGCTGGCGATCCCGCTGTTCTCGATCCAGCTCGGGCACATCGACGACGGCGCGGACCCGCCGTCCTTCACCGACAAGCAGGCCTTCGACCTGATGTCGGCCGCGTTCGGTCCGGGCTCCAACGGCCCGCTGACGGTGGTGATCGACCAGACGAACGTGCCGGCGGCGAACCAGCAGGCGGTGGTCACCTCCGTCCAGCAGGCCCTGGCCGGCACCCCGAACATCGCGAGCATCGGCCCGTTCGTGCCGTCCAGCGACAACGACGTGCTCACCTCCACGGTGATCCCGGCCCAGCAGCCGCAGGACGAGAAGACCACCCAGCTGGTCAACGACCTGCAGGACACCACGCTGCCGAAGGCCGTGGCGAACACCCCGGCGATCACCTACGTGACGGGCACGACCGCCGCCCAGGTGGACTTCCGCGACATCGTCGCCAGCCGGCTGCCGGCGATCATCGCGGTGGTGGTGGGCCTGGCCTTCCTGATCATCCTGGCGGTCTTCCGCGGCCTGCTGGTGGCGGTCAAGGCGGCGGTGCTGAACCTGCTGTCGATCGCGGCCTCGTACGGCGTGGTGGTGGCGGTCTTCCAGTGGGGCTGGGGCGGTCCGGCGCTCGGGGTGTCGGGCACGGTGCCGATCGAGAGCTACGTGCCGATGATGATGTTCGCCATCGTCTTCGGCCTGAGCATGGACTACGAGGTCTTCCTGCTGTCGCGGGTGCACGAGAACTGGACGCGCACCGGGGACGCCAAGGGCAGCGTGGCGCACGCGCTGGAGATCACCGCCCGGGTGATCACCTGTGCCGCGCTGATCATGGTGAGCGTCTTCGCGGCGTTCATCCTGAGCGACAACATCGTGGTGAAGATGCTGGGCCTGGGCCTGGCGGTGAGCGTGCTGATCGACGCCACCGTCGTCCGGCTGCTGATGGTGCCGGCGGTGCTCACGCTGCTCGGCCCGCACGCCTGGTGGACGCCCCGCTGGCTGGACAAGATCCTGCCGCACATCAACCCGGAGGGCGACGAGGCCTGAGCCGCGCACGCGCACGGCGCGGCCGCCGCACCGGTGTCCCGGTGCGGCGGCAGCCGTGCGGCGGACCGTCAGGTGCGGGGGAGGCGGTCCGTCACGGGAAGGAGACGACGTTGGACGGCGTGGTGGAGGTGCCCGAGGTCGGGGCGCCGGTGTCGTTCACCACGTGGGCGAACTGGCCGTTGCCGCCGAGCGAGTTGACCAGGACGTCGTGCAGCTTGACGCCGGACTTCACCGGGACCTCGAAGCCGTGGTCCATGACGATGGTCGGGTCCACGTTGAAGTAGCAGTAGCTGCCCAGGCCCCAGCCCTCATGGGTGTTGACCGAGTCCTCGACCTTGTAGGCCGCGAAGCCGCGGGTGCTGCCGTTCTGGATCGCCGCCTGGTTGGGGGCGTCGTACGCCTTCTCGTTCTGGAAGAAGATCGTGCGGCCGCCGTTGCCCTTCCACCAGACGTCGTACTTGTTGAAGTGCTCGACGAACAGGCCGGTGGCCAGGACGTCGTTGCCGCCGACGACGAAGCCGTAGTCGGAGCGGTTGGTCTCCCAGCCGACGCCGGCGCCGTGGTCGGCGCGCCAGATCCAGGTGTGGTCGACGATCGTGTTGTTGCTGTTGATCACCATGCCGTTGGTGGCCTTGCCGGCGCCGGCGCCGCCGACCCGGACGAAGACGTCCTGGATGACGGTCGGGTCGGCCGCGTGGGAGGCGCCCGGGCCGGCGTCGCCGACCTGCAGCAGGGCGGGGGAGTTGACGGTGCCGGCGTCCAGCAGCAGGCCGGAGACCTTGACGCCGTCGACGTCGGCGACCTTCATCGCGGTGACGCCGTTGTCCGGGACGACGGTGGCGAGGCCGAGGCCGAGCACGACCGTGCCGGGGCGGGTCACGTTGATCGTCTGGTCGACGTGGTACACGCCCGGGGTGAAGAGCAGGTTGAGGCCCTGGGTGAGCGCCTGGTTGATGGTGGCCGCGGTGGCGCCCGGCTTGACCACGTAGAACTGGTTCAGCGGCACCGAGGTGCCCTGCGGGGTGCCGTTGCCCCAGGAGGTGCCGCGGGCGTTGGTGCGCTTCGCGGGCACGAAGACCTTGTAGTCGTTGCCGTCCAGGTAGAGGAACGGCTTCTCCTGCGAGACCGGGGTGGTGTCCAGCGTGGTGTACGGCGGGTTCGGGAAGCCCTGGGCGGGCGCGCCCTGGACGCCGGAGAAGGTCTGGTTCCAGACGCCGTTGGAGAAGCCGCCGATCGAGCTGTCGCGGGTGTACCACTGCTGCTGCGAGTAGTTGCCGACCTGGCCGTCGATCTTCGAGTCGGCGATGTAGCCGCCGGAGGCCCAGCCGTACCCGTTGGGGGCGAGGTTGAGGCCGCCCTCGACGTGCATCCGGCGGAACGGCGCGGCCTGCGAGACGGCCCAGCGGTCGGTGCCGCTGACCGGCTTGAGGTGCAGGTTCTCGGCGGAGCGCCAGAAGTTCTGGGTGGCGTTGCCGTTGAACCAGCCGGCGTCGACGGTGACGTCGCCGTTGAAGGTGGTGTCGTCCGGGTTCAGGCCCAGGCCCGCGATCGAGGTGTAGAAGCCGATCTGGGCGTTGATGTTGTTGTACGTGCCGGGCTTGAAGAGCAGCGCGTAGCGCTCGTTGCCGAACTGGTTCGACTCCTGCTTGGTGAAGACCTCGTCGACCTTGGCCTGGATGTTCGGCGTGGACGGGTCGAAGACCATCACGTTGGGGCCGAGGTCACCGCCGCCCTGGACGGGCGGGACGGTGGAGCCGCCGCCGGTGTGCACCGCGAACTCCCACAGCGAGTAGCCGTAGGGGGTGCCGCGCTGGGTGCCGTAGACCCGCACGTAGCGGCCGGAGCCGGAGACGTTCAGGGTCTCGTTGCCGCCGGCGCCGGTGGTGGTGGAGTAGATCGTCGTCCAGGTGCTGCCGTCGGCGGAGGTCTGGATCTGGTAGGCCTTGCCGTAGGCGGCCTCCCAGTTCAGCTGGACCTGGCAGACCTGCTGGACCGAGCCGAGGTCGACCTGCAGCCACTGCGGGTCGGCCGCGGCGGAGGACCAGCGGGAGCCGGTGTTGCCGTCGACGGCGGCCGAGGCGGGGGTGCCCGCGTTCTCGGTGCTGGAGGCGGTGGCGGCCTTGCCCTGCGCGGCGTTGGTGGTCGCGCAGGTGTCCGGGGTGGTGCCACCGAACGAGCCGTAGACCTGGAACTCCCAGAGCGAGTAGCCGTAGCCGGTCGCCCGGGTGACGCCGTTCATCCGCACGTAGCGGCCGGTGCCGGTGACGTTGAGCGTCTCGGTGCCACCGGTGCCGGTGGTGGTGGAGTAGATCGTCGTCCAGGTGCTGCCGTCGGCGGAGGTCTGGATCTGGTAGGCCTTGCCGTAGGCGGCCTCCCACTGGAGCACGACCTTGCTGATGGTCGCCGAGGCGCCCAGGTCGACCTGGATCCACTGCTGGTCGCTCGCGGCGGAGGACCAGCGGGTGCCGGTGTTGCCGTCGACGGCGTAGGCGGCCGTGGTGCCGCCGTTCTCGACCGACGAGGCGGTGACCGTCCGGCCCTGCGAGATCAGGGTGTCGGCGGCGTGGGCGGCGCTGCCGGGGAGCGCCAGGACGGCGCCCGAGAGCAGGGCCATGCCGAGCAGGGCGGCGGAGCCGCGGCGGCCGGCTCGGGCGCCGGGGCGTGCTGAAGTGAGCCTCACGGGCTTCTCCTGCGGTGGGGGTGGGTGGGGGTTTTCGTGGGGGCGCGGACGTCGTGCGTCGGCGTGGGGACCGGCCCGTGACCGGCGGGCCGGCGCGGCGCAGGGGCGCCGGAAACTACAGGGCGGGGCGGGGCCGGAATCCTTGCGGCCGAGCCGAGAGAGCGCTCCCCGGAGGGAGTCTGTGGGGCTGCGATCTCGGGTGTCAAGTCCCCGGTCGGGAGTTCCGATACGGATCAACCGGCCGGTGCGGGGCGCCCTTTGACCCGCCGCCAGGCGCAGTGGACGGCGGGTTCGCGCAGGTCGCGGGGGTGCGGCTCAGCCGGTGGCGGCCGCGGCGGACAGCCGGGCGGGCAGTTCGCCGCCGGACTGCAGGAAGTGCCAGAGCGGCAGGGTGGCCGCGCCCACGGTGACGGCGTCCGGCCCGAGCAGGCCGAGGTCGATCGAGGTCTGCGCCCGGGGGAAGCGCAGGGCGTAGGCGGTGGCCGCGTCCCGGATCGCGGGCAGCAGGCGCGGCCCGAGCATCAGCCCGGCCCAGCCGCCGATCACGATCCGTTCCGGGTTGAACAGGTTGATCAGGTCGGCGATGGCCGCGCCGAAGTACTCCGCGGCCTCGGCCAGCAGGTCGACGGCGTCCTGCTCGCCCGCCTCGGCGGCGGCCAGCAGGGCGGCCAGCCCGGCCTTCTCGCTGGACCCGGCAGGCGCCCGGCCCCAGCGTTCGACCAGTGCCTCCGCGCCGACGTAGGCCTCCAGGCAGCCGCGCGAGCCGCACCGGCAGAGCCGGCCGCCCACGTGCACCTTGGTGTGGCCCCACTCGCCCGCGCTGCTGGTGGCGCCGCGGAAGCGGGCGCCCTCGGCGATCACGCAGGCGCCGACGCCGGAGCCGAACAGCGCGACCACCGCGTGCCGGGCGCCGCGGCCCGCACCGAACCACATCTCGGCCTGGCCGAGCGTCTTGGCGCCGTTGTCCACGTAGAGCGGCAGGTCTGTGCCGGCCCGCAGCATCCGGCCGAGCGGTACGGCGTCCCAGTCCACGGTCTGGCTGTGCACCACGATGCCGAGGCCGTCGGTGCCCGGGTCGCCCTGCTCGACGATGCCGGGCACGCCGACGCCGACGCCGAGCACGGTGTCCGGGTCGGTGCCGGTGGCGTGCAGCACCTCGGCGAGCCCGGTGAGGATCAGCTCCACCACGTGGTCGGAGTCGTGCCCGCAGTCCGAGAGCGGGTGGTCGCTGGCGGCGAGCTCGGTGAGCCCCAGGTCGAAGAGCGCGACCCTCACCTGGGTCTCGCCGACGTCGACGCCGACCAGGTGGGCCCGCTCGGGCGGCACCTGCAGCAGGATGCGGGGCCGGCCGCCGTCCGACTCGACCGATCCGCACTCCTCGACCAGCCCGTCCGCCAGCAGTTCGCCGATCACGTTGCTGACCGAACCGGCGCTGAGCCCGCTGATCTGGCCCAACTCCTGCCTGCTGAGCGGCCCTTCGAAATACAACCGTTGCAAAAGGGTCGATCTGCTGCCGCGCCGCAGGTCGCGGACCGTCTGCTTGCCTCGCTCTGCCATCGGTTCTCCCTCCTGCAGCGAATCTAGCGCTGCACGTCCTCTTGACGCCAGCTTTTCTCACACGTTAAATCACGGCCTGAAGAAAGCCCTATCCGGGGCTCGCACCCCGGCCGGGGGCCCTTCCACCCCCACCACGCCATCCACCCGCCCGAGAGGGGCATGGTCATGCGTATCAACCGTCTGGCTGCCGCGACCGCCGTGGTCGCGACTCTTGCACTCACCGCCACCGCCTGCGGAGGCGGCTCCAGCACCGGCGGCTCCGGCGACAACAGCAGCCCCAAGACGCTGACGTACTGGGCCAGCAACCAGGGCACCAGCCTCGAGAACGACAAGCAGGTCCTGGAGCCCGAGCTGAGAAAGTTCGAGCAGCAGACCGGCATCAAGGTCAAGCTCGAGGTCATCCCCTGGTCCGACCTGCTCAACCGCATCCTCGCCGCCACCACCTCCGGCCAGGGCCCCGACGTCCTCAACATCGGCAACACCTGGTCCGCCTCGCTCCAGGCCACCGGCGCCCTGCTGCCCTTCGACGAGGCGACCTTCGGCAAGATCGGCGGCAAGGACCGCTTCCTGCCCGCCACCATCGCCTCCGCCGGTGCGGCGGGCAAGGACCCGGCCGCCGTCCCGCTGTACTCGATGGCCTACGGCCTCTACTACAACAAGAAGATGTTCCAGGCCGCCGGCATCGAGCGCCCGCCGGCCACCTGGGACGAGCTGGTCGCCGACGGCCAGAAGCTCACCAAGGACGGCAAGTACGGCATCGCCGTCGAGGGCGGCAACGTCTCCGAGAACGTCCACCACGCCTTCACCCTCGGCAAGCAGCACGGCGCCGACTGGTTCGACGCCTCCGGCAAGCCCGCCTTCGACACCCCCGAGGCCGTCGCCGCGATCAAGCAGTACGTCGATCTGATCGCCAAGGACAAGATCGCCGCCCCGGGCAACGCCGAGTACGCCAACAACCAGACCCTCACCGACTTCGCCACCGGCAAGGTCGGCATGATGATGTGGCAGTCGGCCGGCGCCAACCTCAAGTCGCACGGCATGAACCCGGACGACTACGGCGTCGCCCCCGTCCCCGTCCCCGCGGGCGCCTCCGGCACCAAGCTCACCAGCTCCATGGTCGCCGGCATCAACCTCGCCGTCTTCAAGAACACCAAGAACCTGAACGGCGCACTGGACTTCGTGAAGTTCATGACCGGCAAGGACGAGCAGATCCAGCTCAACAAGACCTACGGCTCGATCCCGCCGGTCAAGGACGCCCAGGGCGACGCCGCCTTCGCGACCCCCGAGCTCCAGGCCCTCTCCAAGGTCCTCGGCTCCAGCGCCCAGCCGCTCCCGCAGGTCGCCGACGAGAGCCAGTACGAGACCCTCGTCGGCACCGCCGTCAAGAACCTGCTCGCCGCGGCCGCCGCCGGCAAGCCGGTCACCGACGAGTCCGTCAAGGCCGAACTCACCAAGGCCCAGCAGCAGATGCCGGCCAACTGACGTGCGACAGCGACTCGGCCGACTGCGCCTGACCCCCAAGGGCCTGCCCTACCTGCTCCTGCTCCCGGCGCTGCTCCTGGAGCTGCTGATCCACCTGGTGCCCATGCTGGTCGGCATCGTGATGAGCTTCAAACAGCTCACCCAGTTCTTCATCCGGGACTGGTCGTCCGCACCGTGGACTGGCCTCGGGAACTACCACCTGGCGGTGGACTTCAGTGCCCCCGTCGGCCAGTCGCTGCTCAACTCGTTCTGGGTGACCTGCGCCTTCACGATCCTCGCCGTCGGCCTCTCCTGGCTGGTGGGCACCACGGCGGCGATCATGATGCAGGACGCCTTCAGAGGCAGGGGGCTGCTCCGCGCAGCCTTCCTGCTGCCCTACGCCCTGCCGGTCTACGCGGCCGTCATCACCTGGTCGTTCATGTTCCAGCGGGACACCGGACTGGTCAACCACATCATCCACGACCAGCTCCACCTCACCTCGGACCGGCCGTTCTGGCTGATCGGCGACAACAGCTTCACCGCGCTCGTCACCGTCTCCGTCTGGCGCTCCTGGCCGTTCGCCTTCCTCACCCTGACGGCCGGTCTGCAGAACATCCCCCGCGAGCTCTACGAGGCCGCCGCGATGGACGGCGCCGGCGTCTGGCAGCAGATCCGCCGGATCACCCTGCCCTCGCTGCGCCCGGTCAACCTGGTGCTCGTGCTGGTCCTCTTCCTCTGGACCTTCAACGACTTCAACACGCCGTACGTGCTGTTCGGCAAGTCGGCACCGGAGGCCTCGGACCTCATCTCCATCCACATCTACCAGTCCTCCTTCGTCACCTGGAACTTCGGCGCGGGCTCCGCCATGTCGGTGCTGCTCCTGCTGTTCCTGCTGCTGGTGACGTCGGTCTACCTGTTCATCACCTCGCGTCGGAGGGGCGCCGATGATTAACCCGCCCGCGTCCTTCCGGTGGATCCGCCGGATCGTGCTCGCCCTGCTCGCGGTCTTCACCCTCGTCCCGGTCGGCGTCATGGTCAGCTCCTCGCTGAAGCCGCTCCAGGACGTCCAGGGGCCGTTCCGCTGGATACCGAGCACGCTCACCGTCCGGCCCTACTTCGACATCTGGAAGACCGTCCCGCTCGGCAAGTACTTCGTCAACTCGATCATCGTGGCCGGCGGAGCGACGATCCTCTCGGTGCTCATCGCGATCCTCGCCGCGTACGGCGTCAGCCGCTACCGCTTCCGCGGCCGCCGGCTGTTCACCGTCACCGTGCTGTCGACGCAGATGTTCCCCGGCATCCTCTTCCTGCTGCCGCTGTTCCTCATCTTCGTCAACATCGGCAACAGCACCGGCGTCGCCCTCTACGGCAGCCGCGGCGGACTGATCCTCACCTACCTCACCTTCTCGCTGCCCTTCTCGATCTGGATGCTGGTCGGCTACTTCGACTCCATCCCGCGGGACCTCGACGAGGCGGCCCTGGTCGACGGCTGCGGCCCCGTCCGGGCCCTGGTGCAGATCATCATCCCGGCCGCCGTCCCCGGCATCGTCGCCGTCGCCGTGTACGCCTTCATGACCGCCTGGGGCGAGGTCCTCTTCGCCTCCGTCATGACCAACGACGAGACCCGCACCCTCGCCGTCGGCCTCCAGGGCTACGCGACGCTCAACGACGTCTACTGGAACCAGGTCATGGCCGCCTCCCTGGTGGTCAGCGTCCCGGTCGTCGCCGGATTCCTCCTGCTGCAGCGCTACCTCGTCGCCGGACTCACCGCCGGCGCCGTCAAGTGACCCTGATTGAAAGGCCAGTTGTGAACGACCTCAACGCCCTGCCGGACGACTTCGTCTGGGGCGCGGCCACCTCCGCGTACCAGATCGAGGGTGCCGTGGACGAGGACGGCCGCGCGCCCTCCATCTGGGACACCTTCTCCCACACCCCCGGGAAGACCGACAACGGCGACCACGGCGACACCGCCTGCGACCACTACCACCGCTACGGCGAGGACATCGACCTCATGAAGCGGCTCGGCCTCGGCGCCTACCGCTTCTCCGTCGCCTGGCCCCGCGTGGTGCCGCAGGCCGACGGCCGGATCAACGCCGAGGGCCTCGCCTTCTACGACCGCCTGGTCGACGGCCTGCTGGACGCCGGCATCACCCCGCACGGCACCCTGTACCACTGGGACCTCCCGCAGGCCCAGCAGGACCGCGGCGGCTGGCCCGAGCGCGCCACCGCCGAGCGCTTCGGCGAGTACGCGGCCATCGTCGCCGACCGCCTCGGCGACCGCGTCAAGCACTGGGCCACCCTCAACGAGCCGCTCTGCTCCTCCTGGATCGGCCACCTCGAGGGCACGATGGCCCCCGGCTGGACGGACCTCACCGCCGCCGTCCGCACCTCCTACCACCTGCACCTGGGCCACGGCTACGCCGTGCAGGCGCTGCGCGCGGCCCACCCGGACGTCCAGGTCGGCATCGTCAACAACCTCAGCCCGATCATCCCGGCCTCCGACAGCGAGGCCGACCGCCTCGCCGCCGTCCGCGCCGACGGCCACATCAACCGCTGGTGGCTCGACCCGGTCCTCGGCCGCGGCTACCCGGAGGACATGGTCAAGCTCTACGGCGTCGAACTCCCCGTCCGCGACGGCGACATGGAACTCATCTCGGCCCCGCTCGACTGGATCGGCCTCAACTACTACTTCCGCCAGTTCGTCGAGGACGACCCGACCGGCGCCGTGCCGCAGTTCCGGCAGGCCCCCGGCCGCAACGCCGAACACACCGCCATGGGCTGGGAGGTGGACGCCGAGGGCATCCACCAGCTGCTGATGCGCCTCACCGAGGAGTACGGCGTCCGGAAGATCTACATCACCGAGAACGGCTCCGCCTACCGCGACACCGTCACGGCGGACGGCCGGATCGAGGACCCGGAGCGCACCGCGTACCTGGAGGGCCACCTGGACGCCTGCGCCCGCGCGGTCGCCGAGGGCGCCCCGCTGGCCGGCTACTTCGCCTGGTCACTGCTCGACAACTTCGAGTGGGCGTACGGCTACGACAAGCGGTTCGGCCTGGTGCACGTCGACTACGACACCCAGCGGCGCACCGTGAAGGCCAGCGGCGAGCGGTACGCGGAGATCATCCGCAACCACCGCGCCCGCTGACCCGTGAGGGTTCCGGCCGCGGCGGCCGCCGGAACCCTCACGGCCACCACCGGGGCGTACCCCCGGCGCCCCTTGTGCGTGGTCCTCGCAGGTCCGCTCCGGCCCGGGGGCGGCTAGGATCGCGGGCATGGCCCTGATCATGAGCGACGTGGACCGGTTCGAGGCCGCGAGGCCCCGGCTGGAGGCCATCGCCTACCGGTTGCTCGGTTCGGCGAGCGAGGCCGAGGACGCCGTCCAGGAGACCTTCCTGCGCTGGCAGGCCGCCGACACCGGACGGATCGAGGTGCTGGAGGCCTGGCTGACCAAGGTCCTCACCAACATCTGCCTCAACGTGCTCACTTCGGCACGCGCCCGGCGCGAGACGTACGTCGGGGCCTGGCTCCCCGAGCCGCTGCTCGCCGGCGACCCGATGCTCGGCCCGGCCGACACCGCCGAGCAGCGCGACTCGGTGTCGTACGCCGTCCTCGTCCTGCTGGAGCGCCTGTCGCCCAACGAGCGGGCGGTGT
The DNA here is from genome assembly GCF_040683455.1 of Kitasatospora sp. NPDC093679. Taxonomy (NCBI): domain Bacteria; kingdom Bacillati; phylum Actinomycetota; class Actinomycetes; order Kitasatosporales; family Streptomycetaceae; genus Kitasatospora; species Kitasatospora sp. NPDC093679. The sequence continues at coordinate 86,172 of NZ_JBFBDW010000004.1, read as the reverse complement.
ACGTGCTGCGCGAGGCCTTCGGCTACCCGCACCGTGAGATCGCCGAGATCCTCGGCATCGGCGAGGCCGCCAGTCAGCAGATCCACCACCGGGCCAAGAAGCACGTCGCGGACGGCAGGGCGCGCACCGAGATCGACGAGGCCGCCGCCCGGCGGATCGTCGAGGAGTTCCTCGCCGCGGCGACCAGCGGCCGCACCGAACCCCTGGTGCGGCTGCTCACCCAGGACGCCGTCTCGGTCGGCGACGGCGGCGGGAAGGTCCCGGCCCGCGCGAAGGCGTTCGAGGGCGCGCTCGCGGTCGCGAAGTTCCTGCGCGGCCTGTTCAAGCCCAGCGAGGCCAAGCGGGCCCACATCGGCGGCGCGGCCGAGATCCACGTCGCGATCGCCAACGGCGGTCCCGCCGTCGTGGCGGTCGTGGACGGCCGGGTCGTCGGGATCACCTGCCTGGAGGTCACCGCCGACGGCATCGCCGCCGTGCGCAGCCAGGTCAACCCCGACAAGCTCGTCCGCGCGACCGGACAGTGGGCCGCCGGGGACCACGGGAGGGCCCCGCTCGTCGTCCTCTGAACCCACCGACCCGATGTGACGTGCTTCACACCCCGATCCTGTCAGGAAACCCCGGGCTGCCCGGTTCAAGGGGCGAAACCGCGCAGAGACAGCGGCGGAACCTCCAGACAGGAGCACGGACATGCAGCACCGCATCGTCGTCCTCGGAGCCGGCTACACCGGAGCCGTCGCCGCCGGCCGCCTCGCCAAGCGGCTGCACCGCGAGGACGTCGCCATCACCCTCGTCAACCCCGAGCCCGACTTCGTCGAGCGGGTCCGGCTGCACCAGCTCGCGGCCGGCCAGGACCTCAGGCCCCGGCCGTTCGACGAGATGTTCGCGGGCACCGGCGTGGCACTGAAGCTCGCGAAGGTCACCGCCGTCGACGTGGACCGCAAGAGCGTGACCGTCACCGCCGCCAACGGCCACGGCCGGGAGGAGCTGGCGTACGACACCCTGGTCTACGCCCTCGGCAGCGGGTGGAACGACGGGGGTGTCCCCGGCGCCGCCGAACACGCCCACGACATCTCCGGCCGCCCCGGCGCCCTCCGCCTCCGCGACCGGCTCGCCGCCCTGGAGGCCGGCCGCCCCGTGACCGTCGTCGGCGGCGGCCTGACCGGCCTGGAGGCCGCGACCGAGATCGCCGAGGCCCGCCCCGACCTCGACGTCGCCCTGGCCGCCCGCGGTGCCCTCGGCGACTGGCTCTCGGACAAGGGCCGCGCCCACCTGCGGAAGGTGGTGGACGGGCTCGGCATCACCGTCCACGAGAACGCCGCGGTCACCGCCGTGGCGGCGGACCGCGTGACGACCGCCGACGGCCGGGACATCCCCGCCGCGGTCACCATCTGGACCACCGGCTTCGCCGCCCACCCGATCGCCGCGGCCACCACCCTGGAACTCGCCGAGGGCGGCCGGATCGTGGTCGACGACACGATGCGCTCGGTCTCCCACCCGGACGTGTACGCCGTCGGCGACGCCGCGATGGCGATCGGCCCCGAGGGCAAGCCGCTGCGCATGTCCTGCGCCTCGGGCGTCCCGATGGCCTGGCAGGCCGCGGACGCCCTCGCGGCCCGGCTCGCCGGCACCAAGGTCCCCCGCGTCCCCGTCCGCTACTTCCAGCAGTGCATCTCCCTCGGCCGCAAGGAGGGCCTGATCCAGTTCGTCACCGCCGACGACCGGGCGGTCGACCGCGCCCTGACCGGCCGCGTGGCCGCCCTCTACAAGGAGCTGATCTGCAAGGGCGCGGCCTGGGGCGTCGCCAACCCGACCGTGGGAATGCCCTCCCGCCGCCGACGCGTCGTCCGCGACGAGCTCCCCGACCCCGCGCGGGCGGAGGCCGTGGCCTGACCGGGCGAACCGCCAGGGGCGCCGGGGACACCTGGGACGTGTCTTCAGAGGCGTACGGATGCCACACAGGTGCCCCCACGGGCCCCTGAATCGACCACCCGGCGCCCTGTGACGACAGCTCCTAGTGGTTTCCCCGTGGCAGGCGGCGGCGCCAGTGGCGTTCGAAGATCACGTCGCCGCCCTCCAGGGCGCGCAGGTGGTCGTGGACGGTGAGGTGCCCGGCGTCGCAGCTCGCCTCGGAGCGGATCTGCAGGGTGACGTCCCAGCCGATGTCCGTCCGCTCCAGCCGGAGCGTCCGGTCGGTCCTGGCCCGGGCGCCCAGCGGGTCGTCGGCCCGGATCCGGTACGCCTCCAGCACGTGCTCCTCCTCGGCGAGGCCGTCCGGGTGCACCGTCGCCCCGGCCGGCCGGGCGAGCTGCAGCCGCCACTCGCCCGCGGCCACGTCGTGCACCACCTGCCGCTCCGGATGCGAGACCAGCGGCTCGGGGTGCAGCTCGGCGGGGACGGGCGCCTGCTCGGGCGGGTCGAAGGTGACCGGCCCGCTGCCGGCGTCCGCGGCCAGGTGCCGCACCGGCAGCGTCAGCACCGAGCCGCCCGGGTCCACCTCGAAGCCGCCGGTCTCCGCGACCGGCCACAGCCAGGGCCAGTACGCCGAGGAGAGCGCCAGCCGGATCCGGTGCCCGGCGGGGAAGGCGTGCGCGACCGGGGCGAGCTCCACCTCCACCTCGACCGGGCCGGTGCCGCCGGCCAGCGCCGCCGCACCCCGGGTGACCAGCGTGGACGATCCGTCCGGTGCCACGTCGCAGAGCCGGGCCGCGACCTGCCCGTGGCGGCCGTCGCAGCGCACCCGCAGCCGCAGCGCCGGTCCGCCGAGCAGTTCCTCGGGTTCCGGCAGCGGCACCGAGTCGAAGCAGACCGAGCGGCCGTCCTCCTCGCGCTGGTCCGGCGGCAGGTCGGCCGCGCCGCCGGCCGGCCGGAGCGCCCCGGCGTCGATGCCGGTGTGCTGCGGGGAGCGGACGGGGACGAAGCGCTCGCCGGAGGGCGTCCCGGCGGTGCGCAGCGCGTCGTCGAGGCCGTAGTGCACCTCGCGGACGTCGGGGGAGGGCCAGCCGTCGTCGCCGATCCAGCGGCCGGGCCGGTTGGCGTAGGAGGGGGCGGGCGGCACCGACTCGTTCATCCAGCTGCGCAGGGCGGGTTCCTTGAGGACGCCGGTGTCGGCGCCCCTGAGCCAGTGGTCCCACCAGCGCAGGGTCTCCTGGAGGAAGCCGATCGCCGGGCCGGGCGGCAGGCCCTGGTCGGGGTACTGGTGCGGCCAGGGGCCGAGGACGCCGCGGGCGTCCGGACCGAGTTCCTCGACCAGGCGCAGCACGGTGCCGGCCTGCGGGTCGGCCCAGCCGCCGAAGGCGAGGACGGCGGCGCGGACCGCCCGGAGGTCGATCGGCCCGCCCTCGTCGTCGGCGCCGGGGTCGACGGCGGCGAGGCGTTCCAGCCAGAGCCGCCGCCAGTGGTCCCCGGTGTAGCGGGGATCGGGCGGGCGGCAGGCGGCGGCGAGCCGTGCGGCGGACCCGCCGTGCACGGCGGCGGCGAGCGGCGCGCCGGCCAGGTCCCGCCGTGGTGCGGTGCGGTCGTCCGCGCAGACGGCGACCACGGCGGCGAGTGCTTCGGGGGCGCGGGCGGCGAGGGCGAGGGCGGCGGTGCCACCGCGGCCGATGCCGAAGGTGCCGGCCCGGCCGTTGGACCAGGGCCGGGCGGTGAGCCAGTCGAGCAGGGCGAGTCCGTCGTCGGTGCCGGCGGGGGAGGCGGGGTCGGCCGGGCCGCCTTCGGAGCTGCCGTGGCCGCGGGCGTCGACGCGCAGCGAGGCGTAGCCGTGGCCGGCGTACCAGGGGTGGCGCTGGGCGTCGCGGACGGCGGTGGTGTCGCCGAGTCCGCCGGGGTGGTGTTCGAGCAGGGCGGGCACCGGGTGGTCGGTGACCGGCAGCCAGAGGCGGGCGGCGAGGCGGGTGCCGTCCGGCATGGCGATCCGGACGTCCTCGCGGGTGGTGCGGTAGGGGTACGGGGCCGGCTGCTGCATGGGCCCTCCGTGGGGTCGTACGGCGGCCCGGGGCGGGCCCGACCTCCCCAGGATGGGCGCGGCCGGGCGCCATTTCCACCGGGCCGACCCGGGCCGCAGCCGGTCCGGGCGGTCGGCGGTGCCCCGTCCCGCGGCGCGCACCGCGGGACGGGGCTGCCGGGCGGGCTGGTTCAGGAGGCCTTGGCGAGCCAGGCGGTGGCGTTCAGGGCGAGCGCCGCGTCGGTGCCGGCCGGGTCGTTCCAGCCGTCGTACAGGGTGTTGCCGGACTGGCCGGTGCCGTCGTCGATCGGGGAGCTGTCCCCCCAGGCGGCGACCCGGCCGCTGCCGAAGGTGCTGGTGACGAAGAAGGCGCCGGTGTTGCCGCTGTAGCCCGTCCGGTAGACCAGGCCCTTGACGGAGGAGTTGGCGGAGGGGGTGAGGGTGAAGGTGGTGCCGGAGCGCAGGATCGAGCCGGTGACGTTGCCGAAGGCGCCGTGCAGCACCGGGTCGGCGGAGTCGTTGACCGCCCGCGGGTTGTCGGTGCTGATGGTCTTCACGTCGACCGAGAAGCCGAACGGCGAGGTGTTGTCGACGCCGTTGCCGGTGAAGAGGTCGTTGATGATCTCGGGGCTGTCCCAGCCGTCGTTGTTGCGGTCGCTGTTGCTGTGGTCGGAGACGAGGAAGAGCCCGCCGCCGTTCTGCACGAACCGCATGATGGCGGTCTTCTCGGCGCCGGAGAAGCGGATGTTGGGCTCGGGGATCACGAAGGTGTCGAAGTTGGCGAGGTCGAGCGCGGCGCCGGTGCCGTAGCTGATGGTCGAGCCGGACGGCAGCGTCTTGAGGCTGTAGCCGCCGGCCTTCTGCAGGGCGACGCCCCAGGCGGAGAGGGCGCCCGTCCAGCTCTTCTCGGTGCTGGGGTCGGCGTTCTGGCCGAGCGGGTCGGGCTGGCTGGTGCTGATGATCCAGTCGGCGTTGCCGGCGGTCTCGGCCTTGCTGTTGTCGAAGAGCACCCGGTGGGGGGTGGCGGCCGCGGCCGGGGCGGCGGGCGCCGCGAGGCCCGTGAGGGTGGCCGCCAGGACGGCGCCGGCGGCCAGGGCCGCGTTCGTGCGGATGGTGCGAGTGCCGATCATCTGCCGTTCCTCCGTGGGGAGTTGGGGGATTGGGGGGCAGTGGTACCCGCGCCCGGAACCGCACGCGGACGGTTGGGGTATCCGCGCGTAGATCCGAGCACCGAGCCGAGTATCCGCGCGTAGAAGAGGCTGGAGGAAGACGCGGGAGGTTAAGGGATCGGGTACGTCGTGTGACATGTCCTCCGCGGAATGCGCCCCCGGTGCATCGGTGCAGCTCGGTGTGCCCCACTTCAGCAGTTGCACATGACTTGCAATTGAGTCCTGGGGGCGAAAGTATGGCCCGGCTCATCCGTCCGCTGCCGGGAGGACTCCCATGTCAACGCCAAGCCGTCTGCGCGACCGGCTCACCCGTGAGGAGTGGATCCGGCTCGCCGGCATGGGCGGCTTCGTGCTGGCCCTCCACGTCGTCGGCTGGTTCACCTTGCTCGCCGTGATCGCCCCGCGCCACTACGACGTCGGCGGCCAGGTCTTCGGTGCCGGCATGGGCCTGACCGCCTACACCCTCGGCATGCGGCACGCCTTCGACGCCGACCACATCGCCGCGATCGACAACACCACCCGCAAGCTGATGGGCCAGGGCAAGCGGCCGCTCTCCGTCGGCTTCTGGTTCTCGCTCGGCCACTCCTCCATCGTCTTCGGCCTCTGCGCGCTGCTGGCCTTCGGCATCCGCTCGCTGGCCGGGCAGGTCGAGTCCGACGAGTCGGCGCTGCACACCGCCACCGGCCTGATCGGCGTCTCCGTCTCCGGCACCTTCCTGGTGCTGATCGGCCTGATCAACCTCGGCGCCTTCAACGGCATCCTCAAGGTCTTCCGCAGGATGAAGGACGGCGAGTTCGACGAGGCGGAGCTGGAGCGCCAGCTCGACAAGCGCGGCTTCCTCAACCGGATCCTCGGCCGGGTCACCCGGGCCGTCACCAAGCCCTGGCACATGTACCCGGTCGGCCTGCTCTTCGGCCTCGGCTTCGACACCGCCACCGAGGTCTCGCTGCTCGTCCTGGCCGGCGGCGCCGCAGCCTTCTCGCTGCCCTGGTACGCGCTGCTGGTGCTGCCGGTCCTCTTCGCGGCCGGCATGAGCCTGCTCGACACCATCGACGGGTCGTTCATGAACTTCGCCTACGAGTGGGCGTTCTCCAAGCCGGTCCGCAAGATCTACTACAACCTCACCGTCACCGGCCTGTCGGTACTGGTCGCCCTGGTCATCGGCGTCGTCGAGCTGGTCGGCCTGCTCGCCGAGAAGCTCGGCATCACCGCCGGCCCGATCGGCTGGATCGCCGGACTCGACCTCAACATGGTCGGCTACGCCATCGTCGGCCTCTTCGTGATCACCTGGGCCGGTGCGATCGCCTACTGGAAGCTCGGCAAGGTCGAGCAGAAGTGGTCGGCGGCCGTCCGCGAGCCGGCCGCCGCCGAGGCCGAGTAGCGCGGCCGGGCGGCGCCCCGCGGCCCCGCGGCCGGCTGACGGGGAGTCGCCCGGAGCACCGGCCCGGCCGGATGCCGTACCGGCGTGCCAGGATCTGCTGCCGTGACGGACACCGACCCTCTCACCGGCCTGGACGACGTGCCCTGGGCCCGGCTCCAGCACGCGTACGGCACGGCCGAGGACGTCCCGGGACACCTCCGGGCGATGCGGGCGGGGGTGCGGGAGGGCCGGTACCCGCCGAGTGCGCTGCTCGCGAACGGTGGATCGCGGAGACGGCGGACGACGAGCAGCGCACCCGGCGCGAGGGCGGCTGGGCGCACGTGCTCATCGACGCCGAAGCGGTGGTCCACTGCTACGACGCCGTGCGGGAGGCACTTCCCGAACTCGCCGTCCTGCTGAACTCGGACAGCTCCGAGCTGCGCGCCTACGCCGGACTGATCGACCCCGTGTCCACGGGTACGCAGGGGGCCTGAGGTGCGGACGCGGTGCCGGGTCGGCTCGATATTCGGTTGCGCCGTCGGCAGGAGCGGCTAGTGTGCTGACGTCCTCGCGAACGCCGTGCGAGGACCCGACGTCGAGGAGGTGTGTCCGGATGGTTGCCGCCGTGTCGCGGCGCGCCTTCGCGTGCGCGCCATACGCCTCCCTCGATCGTCACCTCCCCACCGGCTGACAGCGCGTCGCGTCCGACGCACCCGGTGGGCCACTCCTCAGGAGCCACCGCAGTGCGCGAGCGCTTTGCCGACAGCGATTCCTTCTCCCGTATCCGTCCCAAGGGCGGGCCGCGGCGCGGCCGCCGGTCCGACCGGTTCGACGACTTCGAGCCCGAGTACGTCCCCTCCGCGGCCGCGTTCCCGGAGGGCTTCGACGACCCCGCCCCGGCCGTGTCCGACGGCCCGGCCGAGGGCGACCGCTGGTCCACCTGGGACCGGTCCACCCCCACCGAGAAGGGGCCCGAGCCGCGCCCCGACTGGGTGGTGACCGAACTCGCGGCCGTGGACACCGAGCTCGGGATCGTGAAGACCGGCAAGGAGGCCGACGTCTTCCTGCTGGAGCGCGCGGTGCCGGGCACCGGCCGCCGCACCCTGATGGCCGCCAAGCGCTACCGGGACGCCCAGCACCGGATGTTCCACCGCGACTCCGGCTACCTGGAGGGCCGTCAGCACAAGGAGTCCCGGATCACCCGGGCGATGGCCAAGCGCACCGCCTTCGGCAAGGAGGCCATCGCCGGGCAGTGGGCCGGGGCCGAGTTCGCCGCGCTGTGCCGGCTCTGGTCGGCCGGGGTGGCCGTCCCGTACCCGGTGCAGATCACCGGGACGGAGATCCTGATGGAGTTCGTCGGCGACGGGGACGGCGCGGCCGCGCCCCGGCTGGCCCAGCTCCGTGCCGAGGAGGCGGACGTCGAGGACCTGTGGGAGCAGCTCGGCCGCAGCCTGTCGCTGCTCGCTGTCGACGGTTACGCGCACGGCGACCTCTCCGCGTACAACATCCTCGTCCACGACGGCCGACTGGTGATCATCGACGTGCCGCAGATCGTCGACGTGGTCGCCAACCCGCGCGGGCTGTCCTTCCTGGAGCGGGACGTGCGCAACGTGGGGGCCTGGTTCGTGTCGCGGGGCCTGCCCGAGGGGCGGGTGGAGGAGCTGGTCGGCTCGCTCGCCGCGGACGCGCGGCTGGGGTAGCCGGGCCTCGGACGTCCGCACCGGGCAGGCCCTCGCGGCCTGCCCGGTGCGGACCCTGACGGTGCCTCGGCGGCGGGAGGGCATGCGGCGTCTGCCGAGAGTTAACGCAGGATGTCTTGTCGTGTCACCTTCTACGCGCGTATCTTACTGCACGGTATCTACGCGAGTAGTCACCAACTCTGACACACCCTCAACACCCGGTGAGCCCACGTCCGCCGGGTGACCGTGCTGCCCGCACGCGGTGGACCCGCGTCCGCCGGCAGATTAAGGAGCCCCTCCCGGTGACCGAAACCACCGCCGCCCGCAACCCCCGCTCCCGCCGGAGACTGCTGCGCGCGACCGTGCTGTCCTCCTCCGTGGCGGCCTCGCTGGTCCTCGTGCCGCTGCCCTTCGCCACCGCCGCGCCCTCCGCCGACGCGGTCGTCTCCGAGGTCTACGGCGGCGGCGGCAACTCGGGCGCCACGCTGAAGAACGACTTCATCGAGCTCGCCAACAAGGGCGGCGCCGCCTTCGGCCTCGACGGCTGGAGCGTCCAGTACATCTCCGGCACCCCGGGCGCCAGCAGCACCTGGAGCGTCACCCCGCTGAGCGGCGCGATCGCGCCCGGCGGCCGCTTCCTGATCGCCGAGGCCGCGGGCACCGGCGGCACCGTCGCCCTGCCCACCCCGGACGCCTCCGGCACCCTCGCCCTGTCCGGCACCTCCGGCACCGTCGCGCTCGTCCAGGGCACCGCCCCGCTGACCTGCAAGACCGCCGCGGACTGCGCCGCCGACACCCGGATCCGCGACCTGGTCGGCTTCGGCACCGCCGTCGTCCACGAGGGCAGCGCCTCCGCCGCCGGCGCGAGCAACACCGCCTCGGTCGCCCGCGGCGCCGGCCTGCCCGACACCGACGACAACGCCGCCGACCTGAAGGCCGGCGTGCCCACCCCGGTCAACAGCAAGGGCGAGACCGCCGACGCCGGCGACGGCTCGGGCTCCACCGGCCCGACCGAGCCCGGCACCGTCCGCATCCACGACATCCAGGGCAACACCCGGATATCCCCGAAGGCCGGCAGCACCATCCCCGGCATCCCCGGCATCGTCACCGGCGTGCGCACCACCGGCTCCAAGGGCTTCTGGATCCAGGACGCCACCCCGGACGCCGACCCGGCCACCAGCGAGGCGGTCTTCGTCTACACCGGCAGCGCCGCCCCGACCGTCAAGGTCGGCGACTCGGTGCTGGTCACCGCCAAGGTCACCGAGTACTACCCGTCGTTCACCGGCGGCAGCCAGTCCGTCACCGAGCTGAGTGCGCCGAAGACCACCGTGCTCTCCTCCGGCAACCCGCTGCCTGCCGCCGTCCGCCTGGACGGCCGCAGCATCCCCGCCGCCTACGCCCCCGAGGCCGCCGGCGCCACCATCGAGAACCTGCCGCTGCAGCCCGCGACCTACGCGCTCGACCTGTACGAGTCGCTGGAGGGCATGCGGGTCGAGGTCGCCGACGCCCGCGTCGTCCAGGCCACCGACAAGTACAACGAGCTGTGGGTGGACGCCTCCTGCGAGGACCCGGCCACCCGCCGCGGCGGCGTGGTCTACCTCGGCTACGACAAGCCCAACTCCGGCCGCCTGATGGTGCAGTCGCTGATCCCGGCCGCCGAGGGCGCCTTCCCGGTCGCCAACGTGGGCGACCGCCTCACCGGCACCACCGCCGGTCCGCTCGACTACAACCAGTTCGGCGGCTACACCGTCGCGGCCACCACGATGGGCGCGCTCAAGGACAACGGGCTGGGGCGCGAGGTCACCGCCCGCCCGCTGCCGAGCGAGGCCACCATCGCCACGTACAACGTGGAGAACCTCGACCCGTCCGACCCCGACGAGAAGTTCGCCCAGCTCGCCCAGGGCATCGTCACCAACCTGCGCTCGCCCGACGTGGTCGCCCTCGAGGAGATCCAGGACGACAACGGCGCGGTCAACGACGGCACCGTCACCGCGGGCGCCACCGTCGCCAAGTTCGTCGCGGCCATCAAGGCGGCCGGCGGCCCGGCCTACGAGTGGCGCTCCATCGACCCGGTCGACGGCAAGGACGGCGGCGAGCCCGGCGGCAACATCCGCCAGGTCTTCCTGTTCAACCCCGCCCGGATCTCCTTCACCGACATCCCCGGCGGCGGCTCCACCACCGCGGTCGACGTCACCGGCACCGGCAAGTCCACCGCGCTGACCGCCTCCCCGGGCCGCATCGACCCGGGCAACGAGGCCTGGACCACCAGCCGCAAGCCGCTGGTCGGTCAGTTCTCCTTCAAGGGCAAGCCGATCTTCGTGATCGCCAACCACTTCAACAGCAAGGGCGGCGACCAGGGCATCGACAGCCGCTTCCAGGCCCCGACCCGCAGCTCCGAGGTGCAGCGCGCCAAGCAGGCCGCCGTCGAGCACGCCTTCGTGGCCAAGCTGCTCGCCGCCGACCCGGGCGCCCGCGTGGTCTCCCTCGGCGACTTCAACGACTACCAGTTCTCGCCCGCGCTGCAGACCCTCACCGAGGGCGGCGTGCTGCGCGACCTGGTCAACGAGCTGCCCGCGTCCGAGCGCTACTCGTACGTCTACCAGGGCAACTCCCAGGTGCTCGACCACATCCTGGTCAGCCCCGGCCTGAAGCGCCAGCACGTCGACTACGACGTGGTGCACGTCAACAGCGAGTTCGCCTCCCAGGCGAGCGACCACGACCCGCAGATCGTGCGCATCAAGCCGTGACCCGCGGCTGAACGGCGGGGCGCGGCCCGGGACCTCCCCGGGCCGCGCCCCGCCGGCGTTCCCCTCGGCCCGCCGCCCGCGCCCGTTCCGCCGTCAGAGGGCCCGGGCGTGACGCGGTTCACAGGAAAAGGGTGACAGGGCGCTGTCGCGGGCAACCGGCACAGTCGGGGTCATGACGATCACAGACGAGGACTGCCTCTCCGAGACCCTGGCGTTCAACGCGCAGTTCGAGGCCGCCGCCGCGGGCCGCCCGGCCCGCGGACGGGCACCCGACGCCGCCGTACTGGCCCACCTGCGGCGCAACCGGCTCGGCGGGGACACCCCGCCGGTGAGGCTGGCGCACGGCCGGGACCGCACCGTCGCGGGCGGCGTCCGGGTGAGGGTCTTCGTCCCGGAGCAGGTGACCGGCGTCTACCTGCACGTCCACGGGGGCGGCTGGGCGTTCGGCTCCGCGGACGGCCAGGACGAGCGGCTGTGGGGGCTCGCCGAGCAGGCCCGGCTGGCCGTGGTGAGCGTCGACTACCGCCTCGCCCCCGAACACCCCTTCCCCGCCGGGCCCGACGACTGCGAAGCCGCAGCGTCGTGGCTGGTGGAGCACGCGGCGTCCGAGTTCGGCACCGAACGGCTGCTGATCGGCGGCGAGTCGGCCGGCGCCCACCTCGCCGTGCTGACGCTGCTGCGCCTGCGCGACCGGCACGGCCTCACCGGAGCGTTCCGCGCGGCCCACCTGCGCTACGGCGTCTACGACCTGTCGATGACACCGAGCCAGCGCAACTTCGGCCCACGCCGACTGCTGAGCAACACCGACTCCCTGCAGGGCAGTTACGAGCTGTTCACGCCCGGGGCGGGGGAGGAGGGGCGCCGCAGCCCGGAGATCTCGCCGCTGTTCGCGGACCTCACCGGGCTGCCGCCCGCCCGGATCGTCGTCGGTACCGAGGACCCGCTGCTCGACGACTCGCTGTTCCTGGCCGCCCGGTGGCGGGCGGCGGGCGGGCGCGCGCACCTCGGCGTCGTCGCCGGTGCGATGCACGGCTTCACCCTCTTCCCGCTGACCGCCACCGAGCGGGAGGTGCGGCGGGAACGGGACTTCCTGGCCGCCGCGTGAGGGTAGCGTCGACGGCATGAAGCGAACCGCCCGACTGTACGCGCTGGTCGAGGAGTTGCGTGCGGCGGCACCGAGACCCCTGACGGTCGCGGTGCTCGCCGGGCGGTTCGAGGTCAGCGGGCGAACGGTGCAGCGCGACCTCCAGACCCTGATGGAGGCCGGCGTCCCGGTGCGTGCCGTGACCGGACGAGGCGGCGGCTGGTCGGTCGACCCCGGGACGACGCTTCCGCCCATCCGCCTCACCGCCGAGGAGGCCTCGGCGCTGACCGCCGCGCTCGCCGCGGTCGGCGCCGCCACCCCCTACGCGGGTGCGGCCCGCACCGCAGCCCAGAAGATCACGGCCGCGATGACCGGTCCCGCCTCGGCCGCGGCGCGGGAGTTCGCCGCCCGCGTCGTCGCCCTGCCCGGGCACGGCGACCCCGCGATCCGCACCGCGGTGGAGCAGGCACTCGCCGACGGTACGGTGCTGCGGCTGTCCTACACCGACGCGGAAGGGCGGGAGAGTGACCGCGTCGTGGAACCGGCCGGCCTGCTCACGGCCGGGGGTCGGTGGTACCTGATCGCCTGGTGCCGCATCCGCAGGGCCGGCCGCGGCTTCCGGTTGGACAGGATCTCCGCGGCGGCTCCGACCGGTGAACGGGCTCACCCCCGCGACCTGGCCGGACTGCTCCACGGCTCGACCGCCGCCGGCGCGGGACGGCCCGCCGTGCTGGCCGAACTCGCCGGCCGGTCGGGGCGGTCCGAAGGAACGGATCCGGCGGTCCGCCCAGGCCGTCCGGCCCGTCCGGCTGTCGGTGCCGGCCGCTAGCGTGCGGCCGTGACCAGCCGGACGACCGCCGAGGCCCACCGGGCCGTCCTCGACCACGTGCTCGCGACCGCCGCCGGCGCACCGTGGATCGACGGCCTGGTGCTGCGCGGCAGCGCCGTCCTCGCCGCCTGGTGCCCGGAGAGCGCCCGGCCGCCCGCCGACCTCGACTTCGTGCTGCGACCCGTCCCCGCGGTGCCGATCGACCCGCTGGACCCGTACCCGCACCTCGACACCGCCGACGCGGTGCTCTGCGATCCGCAGACCGCGCACGGCGCGGGCGCCGCCGAACTCTGGGACCCGGAGGGCGCCGAGCCGCGCGGCCCGCGGGTCCGACTCCCGCCCGAGGGCCTGCACTGGCTGCCCGACACCGAACCGGAGGACGTGCCGTACGGCGATCTGCTCGACCGGCTGCGCGACGCCCCCGAGGCGGCGCCCGGCCTGCGGATCGACGCCGGGGCCGCCCGGCACGAGGGCCTCGGCGGCTACTACGCCCCCTACGGCGGCGGCGCCACCGGCCTGCGGCTGACGATCCCGTGGACGGCCGCCGGGCTCCCGCCGGGCACCCTGCGGATCGACTGCGCGTGGGACGAACCGCTGCCCGAGCCGCCGGTGTTCACCGCGGTGCCGCGCGCCGACGGCGGCCCGCCCGCCGTCCTGCCCACCGCGAGCCGCGAGCTCTCGCTGGCCTGGAAGCTGCTGTGGCTGCTCGCCGAGGGCACCGGCGGCGGCGCCGCCCGCGGCAAGGACCTCCACGACGCCGTCCTGCTCGCCGAGCATCCGGCCACCGCGCTCGGCGCCGGCCTGCTGCACCGGGTGCTGCGCCGCGCCCCGCACCCGGTCGGCCCCGCGGACCTGCCGCACTGCCGCGTCGACTGGCAGGGCTTCCCGGGCACCCCGGAAGCGTGGCTGGACCGCCTGGTGCGCGCCCTGGCGGCGAACGCCTGAGGGTGCCGGGCACCCTCAGGCGTTCGCCGGTCCCGCTACTTGCCGAGCGCTGCGAGGACGGCCCGGGCCATCACCTTCTCGCCGGTGGCGTTGGGGTGGAAGGGCACGGCGGGGGAGCCGGGCAGGGCGCCCTCGATCCAGCGGTCGTCGGAGCAGACGTCGTGGCCGCGGGTGGGGGTGAGGGTGTCGACGTAGGTGGCGCCGTTGGCGGCGGCCGTGGCGGCGAGCTCGTCGTTCAGCCGGTGCAGGACGCCGCGCAGGTAGGCGACGTCGCCGGTGGTGATGGGCTGGCGGCCGATGCAGTCGCGCTCGTTGTCGGGCAGCACCGACGGGTAGCCGACCAGCAGCACCTTGGCGTGCGGCGCCTTGGCGTGGATCTTCTGCAGGGCGGCGGCGATCTGCGGGCCGGCCGCGTCGATCCGGTTGACCAGGGTGTCCGCGCCCCACTGCCAGGACCAGGTGCGGAAGTCCCAGTGGCCGTGGGCGTAGACGTCCTTGCAGGGGGTGCCGAAGGGGTTGACCACGGCACCCGCCATGCAGGTGGCGATGACGTCGCCGATGCCGAGGTCGGAGGTGCCGAGCTCGTTGCCGCCGATGCCGAGGGTGACCAGGTCGGTGCCGGCCGAGACGGAGTCGAGCTGCGGGTCGTTGACCCGGATGAAGGCGTCGTACTGGGCCTCCGTCAGGTCGGAGACCTTGGCGGCGCCGCAGGTCGCGTCGCGGTAGCTGGCACTGCCGAGTTCGGCTGCGACCAGGTGGCCGTAGTTCTTGCTCGACCGCAGGCAGAGCCCGGCGTACTGCGAGGGGACGCCGGCGCCGGCCGCGTACGAGTCTCCGAGGGCGACGTAGTCGCCGCCCGCGTCCGCGGCGTTCGCGGCGGGGGCGCCGAGCAGTCCTGCGGCGGCGGTCGCGAGGACGGCGCTGACCAGGACGGACGAGCGCTTCAGGGCACGGCTGAACACGGTTCCTCCTGGGGAAGAGAAACGGGGCGGGGTGGGGGCGTTACTGCTCGGTAAGTTACTGGCACGTTAACGCAGTTGTCCAGATATTAGGCACTCAATTCACGCCTGAAATTCCGTCGGATCGCGCCCCGAATTACGCTCCACGGTGAAGCGTTCGGCATTTCCACTACTCGGTGGAGCGAAATTCCGGCAGCGGGGTTACCGGCCGGTTGACCTGCGCCCGGCCAGGGGCGCACCATGCTGGTCACACCGAGATCGACAAGCCGCTCCCAGCCCTGGAGGACCGTCCGGATGGCACTCGACGCCGACGTGATCGTGATCGGAGCGGGCCTCGCCGGCCTGGTCGCCACCGCCGAACTGGCCGAGGCGGGCCGCAGGGTGATCCTCCTCGACCAGGAGCCCGCCGCCTCGCTCGGCGGCCAGGCCCACTGGTCCTTCGGCGGCCTCTTCCTGGTCGACTCGCCCGAGCAGCGCCGCATGCGCATCCGGGACTCCCGCGACCTCGCCTGGCAGGACTGGCTCGGCACCGCCGGCTTCGACCGCCCCGAGGACGCCTGGCCGCGCCGCTGGGCCGAGGCCTACGTCGACTTCGCCGCCGGCGAGAAGCGCGCCTGGCTGCACGAGCGCGGCGTGCGGTTCTTCCCGGTGGTCGGCTGGGCCGAGCGCGGCGGCCTCACCGCCACCGGCCCCGGCAACTCGGTGCCGCGCTTCCACATCACCTGGGGCACCGGCCCCGGCCTGGTCGAACCCTTCGCCCGCCGGGTCAAGGCCGCGGCCGGCAAGGGCCTGGTCGACTTCCGCTTCCGCCGCCGGGTCACCGCCCTCGCCGCGACCGGCGGCACCCTGGACACCGTCAGCGGCGAGATCCTCGCACCCAGCGCCGCCAAGCGCGGCGAGTCCAGCTCCCGCGAGGTCACCGGATCCTTCGAACTCCGGGCGCAGGCCGTGATCGTGGCCTCCGGCGGCATCGGCGGCAACCACGACCTGGTCCGCAAGGCCTGGCCCGCCCGCCTCGGCACCCCGCCCGAGCGGATGCTCTCCGGGGTGCCCGCCCACGTCGACGGCCTGATGCTGGGCATCGCCGGGGACGCCGGCGGCCACCTGATCAACGGCGACCGGATGTGGCACTACACCGAGGGCATCGAGAACTGGGACCCGATCTGGCCGATGCACGGCATCCGGATCCTGCCCGGCCCGTCCTCGCTCTGGCTGGACGCCCGCGGCCACCGGCTGCCCGTCCCGCTCTTCCCCGGCTTCGACACCCTCGGCACCCTCGAACACATCATGACCACCGGGTACGACCACACCTGGTTCGTCCTCACCCAGAAGATCATCGAGAAGGAGTTCGCCCTCTCCGGCTCCGAGCAGAACCCCGACCTCACCGGGAAGTCCGTCAAGGGCGTGCTGGGCCGGGCGCTGCCCGGCGCGACCGGACCGGTCGAGGCGTTCAAGCAGCACGGCGTCGACTTCGTCGTCGCCGACACCCTCGACGAACTCGTCCGCGGCATGAACGCCAAGACGCCCGGGGCGCCGATCGACGCCGCCGAGCTGCGCCGCGAGGTCGAGGCCCGGGACCGCGAGATGGCCAACCCGTTCTCCAAGGACCTCCAGGTCACCGCCGTCCACGGGGCCCGCCGCTACCTCGGCGACAAGCTGATCCGCACCGCGACCCCGCACCGGCTGCTCGACCCCAAGGCCGGCCCGCTGATCGCCGTGCGGCTCAACATCCTCACCCGAAAGTCGCTCGGCGGCCTGGAGACCGACCTCTCCTCGCGGGTGCTGCGCGCCGACGGCGCCGTGCTCGACGGCCTGTACGCGGCCGGTGAAGCGGCCGGCTTCGGCGGCGGCGGCGTGCACGGCTACCGCGCCCTGGAGGGCACCTTCCTCGGCGGCTGCCTCTTCTCCGGCCGGGCGGCGGGCCGGGCCGCGGCGGAGGCGACCGGGTGACGCCCGAGGGGCGCGGAGGACCCTGCGGTCCTCCGCGCCCCGGAGGGCGTCGCGGCGTCAGCGGCTCACGTAGATGCTGTCCATGAACTCGATGATCTGACGGTCGGTCAGTCGCTGGCCCTCGCGGTGGCCCATCGCGAGGTCGGCCTCGCTGATCATCCCGACCAGCCGGCCGTCCTCGATCACCGGCATCCGGCGGATCTGGTGCTGCTCCATCTTCTTGAGCACCGCCTCCATGTCGTCGGAGGCCTTCACGCAGTGCAGGTGGCCGGCCAGGTCCATCGCCATCATGGTCGACGGGTCCTTGCCGGCCGCCAGACACTTCACCACGATGTCCCGGTCGGTGATGATGCCCTTGAGCATCCCGTCCGGGCCGCAGATGGGCAGGGCGCCGACCTCCATGTCGCGCATCATCTTCGCGGCGGCCATCAGGGTCTGGTCGGCGTCGATGCACTGGGCGCCGCGGTGCATGATGTCACTGGCAGTGGTCACGGGGGTTTCCTCTCGTCGTCCGCGGGGTCGACCGCCGGTGGCGGCCGCGACGGCACGCGGAGCGTGATGGTGCGATCACCATATGCATCACCGCCCGGGGCCGCGCGCGGAGCCGGCGGCCCGCTGCGGCAGAATCTCCCCAGGTGCCGACCGTCGTGGCGGTGCCGTTCGTACCGGTCCGCCGTTCTCGGAGCCGTCACCCGTTCGGCGGCGCGCGGCGGCGGGCACCAGGGAGGGAACCCATGGCCCGTCGTCCCCGCAGCCAGCCGCCCGCCGCGCCCGCGCCGGTCACCGTCACCGTCTGCCGGGGCTGCTGCTGCGGCACGACGGCCAAGCACCCCGGCGTCGACCACCAGGGCCAGCTGGCCCGGCTCCGCGAAGGGATCGGCGAGGCGGGCAAGGTCCGGGCGGTGGACTGCCTGGACGCCTGCGGACACTCCAACGTCGTCGTGGTGGGCCCCTCCGCCGAGGGACGGCAGGCCGGCGGACGGCCGGTCTGGCTCGGCTGGGTGCTCTCCGACGACATGATCGACGAAGTGGTGGAGTGGGTGCGGGCCGGCGGCCCCGGCCTGGTGCCCGCGCCGGGCACCCTCGACCTCCAGGAGTTCACCGTCTCCCGGCGGATCCGGGAGAACCTGCCCGGCTGACCGTCAGGCCGCCGCCCGGGCCGACCCGTCCGGCCACACCACCCGGACCGGCACCCCGGCCCGCCGCGCGGTGGCCACCATGTCGGCGGTGCCGCCGAGGCCGCGCCCCGGCCGGCCGTCCCAGACCGCGACCACCAGGTCGGCCCGGCGCAGCAGTTCGGCGTTGGCGGCCTGGTACGCGGCGTCGGACTGCTCCCGGTACGGCAGCACGACCGCCTCGGCGGCGGCCGCGAGCAGCCGGTCGAACGCGGCACGGTCCGGCTCGGCGAGCCAGCGGCGGTAGCGGGGTGAGGGCAGGACGGCGACCAGGTGACCGCCGGCGGCGAGCACCTCCTCGGCGAAGAGCGAGTCCGCCCCGGGCGCGAGGCAGGACAGGCCGGTCAGCCCGGCGGGGCGGTGCGCGGCGAGCAGCGTCCGCAGTTCGTCCCGAACCAGCGGTACCGTCCGCTCGGAGAGGTCCAGGTGCCCGGTCACCGCGATCGCCGTCATGTCGTCCTCACCGGTCGCCGCCGCCGGCCCGTACCCGCCGGGCCGAGCCGAGGCTACCGCGGCGGCTGCTGCCATGCTGGGCGCATGGCGGAACTCGACGGGCGGCCGGCCACGGCCGCGCAGCTGCAGGCCCTGGCGCTCACCAACTACGGGCACTTCACCACCGTGCTGGTGGAGGACGGCCTGGTCAGGGGCCTCGGGCTGCACCTCGCCCGGCTGGAGCGGGACTGCCGCGAACTGTTCGGCACCGACCTCGACCTGGAGCGCGTCCGGGCGTACGCGCGCCGGGCGGCGCCGACGGCCGGGGCCGCGACGGTGCGGGTGACCGTCTTCGACCCGGAGCTGGACCTCGGCCGGATCGGCGCCGCGGCGAGCCCGCGCGTCCTGGTGACGACCCGTCCGGCCGGGCCGGCCCGGCTGCCGCCGCTGCGGGTGCGGACCGTCCGGTACGAGCGGGACGCGCCGCACGTCAAGGGCGTCGGCCTGTTCGGGGCGCTGCGCGAGCGGCGGGCCGCGCAGGCGGCCGGCTACGACGACGCCCTGTTCACCGACGCCTCCGGGGCCGTCTCCGAGGGCGGCACCTGGAACATCGGCTTCGTCCGCGGCGGCGAGGTGTTCTGGCCGACGGCCGATCAGCTGCGCGGCACCACCATGGAACTGCTGCAGGCCGCCCACCCGTGGCGGGCCGGGCGGATCACCGGCGCGGCGGGCTTCGAGGCCGCCTTCGCGACCAACGCCGCCGTCGGGGTGCGCCCGGTGGCGGCGGTGGACGGGACGGACCTGGCGGTGGCGCACCCGGTGGTGGCGGCCCTGCGCGCGGCGTACGCGGCGGTGCCGGGGGAACGGTTGTAGCGGGGCCGCGCGGGGCACCCCCGCGCGGCCCCGCGGAACGGGCTCAGCCGGTGTGTTCGGCCTGCGCCATCCAGGAGTACTTCTCCAGGTCGGCGGTGAGGCCGATCAGGATGTCCTGGCTGACCGGGTCCGGGCCGGCGGTGGCGGTGATCCGCTGCCGCATCCGGGCGATCACCGCGCCGAGGGCGGCGACCAGGGCCGCCATCGTGTCGTCGTCCTGGACCGGGCCCGAGGCGGGGGCGGTGATGCCGCTGCTGTCGGCGACCGTCCGCGCCCGGCCGTCCGGCGGGAAGCCGATCGCGGCGGCCCGCTCCGCCACCGTGTCCGCGTGCTGCCGGGCGAGCGCGACGATCTCGTCCAGCTGCAGGTGGACGGAGCGGAAGCGCGGGCCCACCACGTTCCAGTGCGGCTGCTTGCCGACCAGCGAGAGGTCGACCAGGTCGACCAGGGCGCCCTGCAGGGCCTCGCCGACCGTGGCGCGGTCGGCGTCGGGCAGCGGGCTATGGATGGCGTACATCGGGGCTGCTCCTCGGGCGCGTCCGACTCCGGCGCCCGCCAGCCTTTCACTGGGAATCGGTCAAACCGGGCATCTCTCATTTCTCGCCGAGCGCATGCCGGACACCGCCCAGCAGGTGCGCCCGGAAGCACGCGTCCCGGTAGGCCTCCGGCGCGTGGCCGATCGAGGTGTAGAAGGTGGGGGCGCCGTCGTGCTCGCCGGACCAGGCGATCGGGTGGCCGGGGCCCATCAGCCCGCCCTCGTAGCCGTCCTCGTCCACGGTGAGCAGCACCCGCACTCCGCGCTCCCGGGGGTCGGTGCGGAAGTCGTACCACTCGTCGGTCCACGTCCAGCTGGGCGGAAGGTGGGAGGTGGCCGGGTGGCCGCTGTCGACGGTGCGGACGGTGGCGGTCTGGATCGGCGGGTGGCTGTGGAAGCGGGCCCCGACCAGGCCCTCGTACCAGGGCCACTCCAGCTCGGTGCCGGCCGCGCAGTGCACGCCCATCCAGCCGTTCCCGGCGCCGAGGTGGGCCCGCAGGGCGTCCCGTCCCGGCTCGTCCAGCACGTCGCCGCCGGTGGAGAGGAAGACCACGGCGGCGTAGCGGCGCAGCGAGCCCGGGCGGAACTCCGAGGGCTCGTCGGTGACGTCCACGTCGAAGCCGTGGTCGGCGCCGAGTTCGCGCAGCGCGCGCACGCCGTCGACGACGGACTCGTGCGGGAAGAGCAGGTTGCGGGTGTGAATGAGAATCCTGGCGGTCATGGGGGCTGATCCTGCCTCAGCGGGTGCGTGCCGGGGGAGGGCCCGGACGGTCCGTGCACCCTCCGTGCGCGATCCGTGCGCGGATCGCCAAGTGCCGGCCCCGCAACCACCGCCCCGGGGCCGGCACCCGGCTCAGCCGAAGGCGGCCTCGGCCGACCGCAGCGCGCCGCGCAGCACGATCCGCAGCTCGTGGACGCCCTTGGCGGGCGCGGCGAGGTCGGCCCGGACGGTCGCCCAGGCGTGCCGGCCGCCGGCGGCGGGCACCTCGATCCGGGTGACCGAGCCGGCCAGCTGCAGCTCGACGGCGGCCGGCCCGGCGCCCTCCCGGGCGGCGGTGAGCTCGACGCGGGTCGCCCCGTCGCCGAAGTCCACGGCGCGGAAGACGAGTCGGGCCGGGGCGGGGCGCGGCGTCAACCGGGCCAAGCCGGCCGAGCGGCTCCGCCTGGAGGCGCTGCAGGCCGTCGCCCGAGGCGCCGACGGCCTCTGCTTCTTCCAGTGGCGGGCCTCCCGCCAGGGCGCCGAGAAGTTCCACTCCGCGCTGCTGCCGCACGCCGGAACGGACACCCCGCAGCACCGGGCCGTCCGCGCGCTCGGCCGCGAACTCCCGCTGCTCGCCGAGGTGGTGGGCACCGAGGTGCGCGCGGAGGCGGCCGTCGTCTTCGACTGGCCGAACCGGTGGGCGCTGGAGCAGCGCGGCCGCCCCTCCGACCGGGTCGACCTCGCCCCGCTCGCCCTCGCCCGGCACGGCGCCCTCTGGGACGCCCACCTCACCGCCGACTACGTCCACCCGGAGGCCGACCTCACCCGCTACCGGCTGGTCGTCGTCCCCAACCTCTACCTCGCCTCCGACCGGGCCGTCGAGAACCTGGTCGCCCACGCACGCCGCGGCGGTACCCTGGTCGCCGGCTTCTTCACCGGTGTCGCCGACGACCAGGACACGATCCGTCCCGGCGGCATGGACGGACGGCTGCGCGACCTGCTCGGCGTCCACCCGCTCGAGCGGCGCCCGCTCGACGCGCCCGCCGGCCTCGACGGCGGCGGTACCGCGGACCTGTGGAGCGAGGAGCTGCGCCTCGCCGGAGGCACCGAGGTGATCGCCTCGTTCGCCGACGGCACCCCCGCCGCCACCCGGCACGGCCGCGCCCACCACCTCGCCACCCTGCCCGACCCCGCCGTCCTGCGGCGGCTGCTCGCCGGCGCCGCCGACGCCGCCGGCGCGCACCCCGAACTGCCCGGCCTCCCCGACGGAGTGGAGGCCGTCCGGCACGGCGGACTGCTCTTCGTGCTCAACCACACCGCCGCCCCGGTGCACCTCCCCCTGTCCGGCCCTCACCGGAACCTGCTGACCGCCCGCGACACCGCCGCCCTGCAGCTCGCCCCCCCACGGCGCAGCGGTGTTGCGACCCATGTGACCGACAGGACTCCGCCATGCCCGACGCCCCCACGCACGGCATCCACGACACCGCACCCGCCGCCCGCTGGGAGGACGCCTACCTCGGCGGCAACGGCCGGCACGGCGTCCTCGTGCACGGCCGCACCGAGGACGAGCAACTGGTGATCACCCACCACGACCTGGTCCGCCCCGACCCGGCGAGCGGCGCCGAGCCGCCGCTGCTCGCCCCCGTGCTCGCCGAGGTGCAGGACGCGCTGCTGGCGGGCCGGCAGGCGGAGGCGGTGGCCGCGTTCGGCGGCGACTGGGAGCCCCGGTACGTGCAGTCCTTCCACCCCGGCTTCGCCGTCCGCGTCCGCCGCCCGGCCGCCGAGGCCGACGGCTACCGGCGCACCCTGGACCTGCGCACCGGCGTCGCCGCCGCCGAATGGCACGAGGCGGACGGCTGGTGGCGCTGCGAGACCTTCGTCTCCCGCGCCGACGACGTGGTGGTGCACCTGCTGACCGCACCGAGCGGCGGCGCCGTCGAGGCCGAGGTCTGCCTCGACACCCGGCTGCCCGGTGCGCCCGAGGAGCTGCGGGCCGCCGTCCGCTCGGTCTACCGCCCCGCCGAGATCCCCGCGCCCGAGGCGGACGCCCCGCGGGACACCGCCCTGCTGCGGCTGCGCGTCCGCTACCCCGACAGCGGGCTCGGCTACCGCGGCGCGACCCGGCTGCTCGCCCCCGGCGGCACCGTCCGCTGCGACGGCCCCCGGGTGCACGTGAGCGGCGCCCGCCAGTTGCTGCTGCTCACCCGCACCGCCCGCGGCCCGGTCGCCGAACCCGACGGCTGCCTCGGCCGGCTGGACACCGGCCTGTACGCGCTGTCCGAGGACTACGAGCTGCTGCTGCAGCGCCACCTCGACCTGCACACCGAGGCCTACGACCGGGTCGCCCTCGACCTGCACGCCCCGGCCGCCGACCGCGAGCTGCCCGTCGCCGAGCTGCTGGCCCGCCAGGAGACCGACCCGTCGACGCTGCAACCCGCGCTGCTGGAGTCGCTGTTCGCGGCCGGCCGGTACCACCTGCTGGCCTCCTCAGGGGAGCGCCCGCCGCGGCTGTGCGGTCTGTGGGCGGGCGACTGGGGGAGCGCCTGGGGCGGCGCGTTCACCACCAACGCCAACCTCAACCTGCAGCTCGCCGGCGCCGCCGCGACCGGCCTGCCCGAGGCCTCGCTGGCGCTCGCCGCCCTCGTCCGCGACCAGCTGCCGGACTGGCGCACCAACGCCCGCCGGCTCTACGGCACCCGCGGCGCGGTCGCCCCCGCGCACACCGACGGCACCAACGGCCTGCAGTACCACTTCAACCACAGCTGGGCGCACCACCTGTGGACGGCCGGCGCCGACTGGCTGCTGCACCCGCTGCTGGAGCACGCCGAGACCACCGGGGACACCGCCTTCCTCACCGGCGAGCTGCTGCCCGCCCTGCTGGAGACCGCCGCCTTCTACGAGGACTTCCTCACCCGCACCGGCCCGGACGGCCGGATCGCCGTGGTGCCCTCCTACTCACCCGAGAACCACCCCGTCGACCCGGCCACCGGCGAGGCGACGCCCGCCGCCGCCTCGGTCAACGCCACCATGGACATCGCCGCCGCCCGGCACGCCCTCACCGCCGCCGCCGACCTCGCCGACCGGCACCGCGCCGCCCCCGCCGCCCGCACCGCCGGCTGGCGGGCCCTGGCCGCCCGGCTGCCCGACTACCTCGTCAACGAGGACGGTGCGCTCGCCGAATGGGCCTGGCCCGGCCACCGGGACGGCTACGACCACCGGCACGTCAGCCACCTCTACCCGGTCTGGCCGCTCGGCGAGATCGCCCCGGACACCACCCCGGAGCTCGCCGCGGCCGCCCGCACCGCGCTGCTGCTGCGCGGCGACGAGAACCACTCCGGCCACGGCCACCTGCACCGGGCGCTGGCCGCCGCCCGGCTGGACGACGCCGGGCTGCTCACCTGCCAGCTCGCCCACCTGCTCGTCCGCGGCTTCTTCTTCCGCTCCCTGATGAGCAGCCACTACCCGGACCGGGACGTCTTCAACGCGGACGTGGCGCACGCCCTGCCCGGGGTGCTCACCGAGATGCTGCTGCGCTCCCGCCCGGCCCGCCCCGGCCGCCCGGCCCACCTGACCGTGCTGCCCGCGCTGCCCGCCGCCCTGCCGAGCGGTCGGCTCACGGGGGCGCGCACCCGCTTCGGGGCGGTCGTCGAGGAGCTGGCCTGGTCGCCCGAGCAGGTCACCCTGGCGATGCGGGCCGACCGGGCCTGCACGGTCGAGCTGCGGATCGCCCCGCTGCACAAGGAGGGCGGCGAGCTGCTGGAGCTGGCGGCCGGCCGGCTGCGCACCGTCACCGTGGAGCTCTGACGCACCGTCGACCGATCGGCCGGGGACTTTGCGAACCGATGGCCGATTCTTGCTCGGCGGCAGACTGGCGCGACGGCGCCCGTTCACCAGGAGTCCCTCCGTGGGCCAACCACCGCTGGGAGCCTCCCGGGCATGGATATCCCGAACATGGGCGTGCCCGCGGGGCTCGCCGACCGCATGAGCACGGCCGAGCAGCACGAGTACCTGCGCAGCAGGCTGTCCCGGCGCAGGATGCTGCGCTCCTCGGCGGTGACGGTGGGTCTGCTGGCCGTCGGCGGAGCGCTGGGCAGCGGCACCGCGTCGGCGGCGCCGGCCGGCGGTTCCGTCACCGACGGCGTCGACGGCGCGCTGGTCGCGCCGACGGGCCGCCACCTCGCCTTCGGCCCGCGGCCGGACACCCAGTTCCGGATCTCCTGGCAGGTCCCGGCACCGGTGAAGCGGCCGTTCCTGCGCTTCGGCCGCCACCCGTGGGACCTCTCGCACAAGGTGGAGGCGGAGGTGCGCGCCCTGCACACCCCGGCGCTCACCCCGACCGGTACCCCGGTCGACCAGTACTACCTGCACGTCGCGCTGGACCACCTGCAGCCCGACACCACGTACTACTACGGCGTCGGCCACCAGGGCTTCGACCCGGCCTCGGGCCGGGCGATCTCCACCCTCTCCACCTTTCGCACCGCGCCGGCCCGGCACGGCCGCGGCGGCCGCCCGTACGAGCCGTTCACCTTCACCGCCTTCGGCGACCAGGGCGTCTCCTCGCACGCCGCGGGGAACGACCACGTGATCCTGGCCCAGAAGCCGGCCTTCCACCTGCACGCCGGCGACATCTGCTACGCCGACCCGGCCGGCTCCGGCCAGGACTCCGACAAGTCGGTGTACTCGGCCACCACCTGGGACGCCTTCCTGGTGCAGACCGAGACGGTCGCGGCGAAGGTCCCGTGGATGGTCTCCTACGGCAACCACGACATGGAGGCCTGGTACTCGCACCACGGCTACGGCGGCGAGGACGCCCGGTTCTTCCTGCCCGGCAACGGCCCGGACCCGCGCACCGCGCCCGGCGTGTACTCCTTCGTCTACGGCAACGTCGGCGTGGTCTCGCTGGACGCCAACGACGTCTCCTACGAGATCCCGGCCAACCTCGGCCTGACCGCCGGCCGGCAGACCGCCTGGCTGGAGCGGACGCTGCGCTCGCTGCGGGCCGACGAGGGCGTCGACTTCGTGGTGGTCTTCTTCCACCACTGCGCCTTCTCCACCACCCACCAGCACGCCTCCGAGGGCGGGGTCCGCGAGGTCTGGGTGCCGCTCTTCGAGAAGTACCGGGTCGACCTGGTCGTGAACGGCCACAACCACGTGTACGAGCGCACCGACGCGATCCTCGGCAACAAGGTGGCGAAGGCGGTGCCGAGCGGCGGCACCGTCGAGCCGGCCGAGGACGGCGTGGTGTACGTGACGGCGGGCGCGGCCGGCCGCAGCCTGTACTCCTTCGACGCGCCGGACACCTACGAGGGCCACGAGAAGCGGGTGGACTCGGTGGACACCTTCCACTTCGGCAAGGGCGGGGTGAAGGTGCCGGAGACGGTGGAGTGGTCCCGGGTGCGCTACACCGGCTACTCCTTCGTGCGGGTGGACGTCGCCCCGGCGCACAAGGGCCGCACCGCCACCATGAAGGTCACCGCCCTCGCCGAGGACGGCACGCAGGTCGACCACTACACGATCGCCCGCCGCGCGGGCGAGTGCACGGCGCACTGAGGCCGGACGCGCCGGGCCCGCCCCCGGTCGGGGAGGCGGGCCCGGCGCCGTCGTTCAGCCCAACCGGGCGAGCTCGGCGGCGAGTTCGTCGCTGTGGCGGAAGGTCAGGCCGGCCAGGGCGACGTGCTTCCAGCGGACGGTGAGGTCGCCGTCCAGGATGAACACCGAGCGGCGCAGGCCGAGTCCGGGCACCGCGATGCCGTACGCCTTCGCAACCGTGCGGTCGGTGTCGGCGAGCAGCGGGAAGGCGATCCGGTGCCGGCGGGCGAACTGCTCGTGGCTGTCGAGGCCCTGCGGGCTGACGCCCCAGACGGTGGCGCCGAGCCCGGTGAAGCGCTCCAGGCCGGAGGTGTACTCGCAGAGCTGCTTGGTGCAGACGGGCGTGTCGTCGCCGGGGTAGAAGACCAGCACCAGCGGGCCGCCGCCCTTGGCGTCGGAGAGCCGGTACTCCTGGCGCTGCGCGGTGTCCCCGGCGAGCAGCAGGCCGGGCAGGGCGAAGTCGGGGGCCTGGGTTCCGGCCTCGGGCGGCTTGGGCATGGACGTCCCCTCCGGGCATCAGATAGACAGACCTGTCTGTCTTCTTCCGGCCCGATGCTAGCCCGGCCGCCCGGCGGGTGTCATGCACCCCGCCGGGTGGTGGGCCCGCGGTCACTGCTTGTAGGTGGCCAGGAAGCGGCCGATCCGGCTGATCGCCGTCTCCAGGTCGTCGGCGCGCGGCAGGGTGACGAAGCGGAAGTGGTCCGGGCGCGGCCAGTTGAAGCCGGTGCCCTGGACGACGTGGATCTTCTCCCGGAGCAGCAGGTCCAGCACGAACCGCTCGTCGTCGACGATCCTGTGGACCTCGGGGTCCAGCCGCGCGAAGGCGTACAGCGCGCCCTTCGGCTTGACGCAGCTGACGCCCGGGATCTCGTTCAGCGCCCGGTGGGCGACGTCGCGCTGCTCGGTGAGCCGGCCGTTCGGCAGGGTGAGGTCGTTGATCGACTGGTGGCCGCCGAGCGCCGCCTGCACCGCGTACTGCGCCGGCACGTTCGGGCACAGCCGCATGCCGGCCAGCATGGTCAGGCCCTCCAGGTAGTCCGCGGCCCGCTGCTTGGGGCCGGACACCGCCAGCCAGCCGCTGCGGAAGCCGGCCACCCGGTACGCCTTGGACAGGCCGTTGAAGGTGAGGGTGAGGACGTCGTCGGCGAGCGCGGCCAGGCAGTGGTGCTCGGTGCCGTCGTAGAGGATCTTGTCGTAGATCTCGTCGGCCAGCACCATCAGGCCGTGCCGGCGGGCGAGGTCGAGGATGCCCTCCAGCAGCTCCTTCGAGTAGACGGCGCCGGTCGGGTTGTTGGGGTTGATGACGACGATCGCCCGGGTGCGGTCGGTGATCTTCGAGGCGATGTCGTCGAGGTCGGGGAACCAGTCGGCCCGCTCGTCGCAGAGGTAGTGCACCGCCCGGCCGCCGGCGAACCGCACCACCGCCGTCCACAGCGGGTAGTCCGGCATCGGGACGAGCACCTCGTCGCCGTCGTCCACCAGTGCCTGCACGGCCATCTGGATCAGCTCGGAGGCGCCGTTGCCGAGGTAGACGTCGTCGACCGTCATGCCGGTGACGCCGCGCTGCTGGTAGTACTGCACCACCGCGCGGCGGGCCGGCAGGATGCCGCGCGAGTCGCTGTAGCCGTGGGCGTTCGGCAGGTTGCGGATGATGTCCTGGAGGATCTCCGGCGGTGCCTCGAAGCCGAACGGCGCGGGGTTGCCGGTGTTCAGCCGCAGGACGCTGTGCCCGGCCTCCTCCAGGGCGTTCGCCTGGTCGACCACCGGGCCACGGATCTCGTAGCACACGTCCTTGAGCTTGCTGGACTGCCGAAACTCCACTGCGGCCTCCCGACCTCACCTCTGGTTGCTTTGTTCTACCAAGTAACCACTTGGAAAGTCCAACCTTTTGGCTATGCTGATCCCCATGCCACGCCGAAGCTACGACCAGTACTGCGCCGTCGCCCGCGCCCTGGACGCGGTGGGGGAGCGCTGGAGCCTCCTGATCGTCCGTGAACTCCTCGGCGGGCCCCGCCGCTACACCGACCTGCACGCCGACCTGCCCGGCGTCTCCACCGACATCCTCGCCGCCCGGCTCAAGCAGCTGGAGGGCGAAGGACTGGTCGAACGCCGCCGGCTGGAACGCCCCGCCAACGCCTCGGTGTACGAACTCACCGCCCGGGGCCAGGAGCTGCGCCCCGTCCTGGAGGCGCTCGCCGTCTGGGGCGGCCCCGACCTCGGCGAGCCCCGGCCCACCGACGCCGTCCGCGAGCACTGGTACACCGCGGTCGGCTGACGCCCCCCCGGCCCCGGTCCTGCAGCCGGCCTGACCGCTCCGGGTGAGCGGCCGGCCGCCGCGGTGTGTCCCGCGCCCGCCCCGGCCGCCCGCCCCTACGGTGGGCGGCGGGAGGCGCACATGGCACGGGTGATCACACAGGCCTCGATGTCCCTGGACGGATTCATCGCGGACCACTCCGACCAGGTCGGGGCACTGTTCGACTGGTACTCCAACGGGGACGTGGAGGTCACCGGCGCCGACCCGGACCGGGTGTTCCGGGTCTCGGCCGCCAGCGCGGAGTACCTGCGCTCGGCCTGGTCCACCGTCCGCGCGACGGTGATCGGCCGCCGTCTGTTCGACATCACCAACGGCTGGGACGGCAGGCCGCCGGTCGGCGAGGCCGTCTTCGTGGTCACCCACCGCCCGCCGGACGAGTGGGACTTCCCCGACGCACCGTTCACCTTCGTCACCGGCGGCCCGGCCGAGGCGGTCGCCCTCGCCAAGCAGTACGCCGGGGACGGGGACGTCGCCGTCACCCCGGGCGACGTCGGCGGCCAGGCCTTCGCGGCGGGCCTGGTGGACGAGGTCCTGGTCGACCTCGTCCCGGTGGTGTTCGGCGCCGGCGTGCACTACTTCGGCGGCTACCACGGCTCACCGCTGGTGCTGGAGGACCCGGAGATCGTCCAGGGCGACCGGGTGTGCCACCTGCGCTTCCGGGTCCGCCGCGACTGACCGCCCGGGCCCGGCCGCCGGCCCGGTCAGCCGCCGGTGACGCCGTCGGTGTGCTCGCGCAGCAGGTCGGCGTGGCCGTTGTGGCGGGCGTACTCGGACACCAGGTGGAAGAGGACCAGGCGCAGCGAGTACTCCTCGCCGTCCAGCACGAAGGTGTCGTCCAACGAGGCGCCGGCCAGGACCTCGTCGGCGAGCCGGCGCTCCTCCAGCAGCCGGGCGTAGTCCTCCTCGGCCCGCGCCGGGTCCAGCTCGTCGAAGTCGGCGTCCTTGTTCGGGCTCTCGGAGTACAGCCGCGGCACCGGCAGGCCGGCGAAGCGCTCGCGGAACCACGTCCGCTCGACCTTCGCCAGGTGGCGGATCAGGCCCAGCAGCGAGAGGTTCGACTCCGGCAGCGGGCGCAGCGCGAGCTGTTCGCCCGTCAGGCCCTGGCACTTGAACAGGAAGGTGTCGCGCTGCCAGGCGAGGTAGCCGGTCAGCATCTCGCGCTCGCCGGCCACGAGGGAGCCGCCGGTGCGCTTGGTGTCGGGTGCGGTCCAGGTCATGGCGCGATCATGCCGCCCGGCCGAAGCGCCGCGCCAGTGCCTTTCCCGCCGTCAGCCGCCGGAGGGCGCCGTGGCCGAGCAGCGCCGTGCCCACCGCGGCCGCCGGCGTGATCCACCCGTACACCGCCCACCGAGCCCGGGGGCCCGGCGCGGGCACCGGCCCGGGGAGCGGACCGCCCGCCGCGGCGGGTGTGCTCCGGCGCCGGGACTCGCGCAGCAGCCACCGTGCGGGGACGGCCGGCGCCACGGCGGACGTCCCGTACTGCAGCACCGCGTGGAGCGGCCGGCCCGCGACCGCGGTGCGGTCCAGCACCGGGAGCAGCCGGGCACCGAAGCGGCCCGGGTGGGTGAAGCCGTCCCGGCCGACGTGGGCGGCCGCGCCGAGGGCCGCCGAGACGGCGAACCGGCCGGCCCGTCGCACCGCGCACGGCGGCTACCGCCACGTCCACGGTCGGCACGCCCCACCGGACGTGGGTCACCGCCCCGAGCCCGAACGCCGGGTGTGCCCGTCGTGTCCGCCCCGCGCCGAGGTGATGACGGACCGTCACCTCGGCCCCATAAGTGCGGCTGGGACATCTCCAAATGGAATCTTCTCGCCATGATGCAGAGTGATATTGCACCTACTCTGTGCAATTTCACTATTTGACGGGCCGTCTAACGACAGATCACGAAACATAACGTTTGCATTACGTCGCATACGGATCCGATGGCGTATCGGTCTAGACCAATGCTCCGAGCGTTGGGCAACTCCACTTCTTTGCAATGGAATTGACGGTCCATCCGGATGAATTGTGGAGTCGTTGAAGCCCGTACTTCTTCGCGCGTAGAACACGTGCATCCAAGTCGATCGAACGTTCTGGCAGGATTCCCGGCACTCAACCCCTCCAAGGAATGAGGTCTGGTTTTGTCCGGTCGTAGAAGAGCGGTCAACCGGCGGAAGGGCGGCCGCGTCATGCTGGTCGCCGCCGTCGTGGCCGCAACGGGGGTCTTCGTGGGCAGCGCCGCGATGGGCGGCGTCTTCACCGAGGAGCGGACGACGGCTGCGGCCGGCGTGTCCGCCGACGGGTCCGCGCCGGCCGCCGAACCCGCGCACGACAAGGCCCCGGAACCGGTGGTCTCGATACCGAGCAACGACCCGCCGCGCGGTCTGGTGTACACCGGCCTCAAAGCGGCACCCAAGGGCGACAAGTGCGTCGGCGTCCTGCGGACCGCCGAGGGCAACTGCACCCACGGGCCGGACGCGCCCCCCAAGGGCGTGGACGTCAAGAAGGACACACCGCCGGCGGTGAAGGCCGAGGAGCCCGCCGCCGCACCCGGCAGCGCCGCCCCCGCGGGCCAGGCCGCACAGGCGCCGACGGCCGGCACGGAGGCGGCCGTCGACGCCACGGCCGCCCGGACCGCCGCGGCCGCCCCGGCGCCGAGCGCGACCGCCAAGCCCGCCCGCACCGCGGCCGCCGGCCCGGCCGACCAGACCGTCCAGTGCGACGGCGACGGCAGCACCGGCAACCGCATCCAGGTGGTGTACGCCCACGGACCCGGCAAGGACCGCTACGCGCAGTACGCCGCGTCCTTCCGCAAGTGGGCCGCCGACGCGGACACCATCTACTACGCCAGCGCCCAGGAGACCGGCGGAGTCCGGCACATCCGCTACGTCACCGCCGCGGACTGCACCCCCTCGGTGCTCAACGTCGAGCTGCCCGACTCGGCCCTCGCCGAGTTCAGCGCGATGAACAACGCCCTCGCGCAGAAGGGCTTCAACCGCAAGGACCGCAAGTACATGGTCTTCGCGGACGCCAACGTGTACTGCGGCATCGGCACCTTCAACGGCGACGAGCGCCCCGGCCAGGACAACCTGTCCAACTTCGGCCCCTCGTACGGCCGTACCGACTCCGGCTGCTGGAGCGGCTCCACCGCCGCGCACGAACTCGGCCACAACCTCGGCGCGGTGAACAACAGCGCGCCCAACACCAGCCGTGGTGCGCACTGCACCGACGAGTGGGACGTCATGTGCTACTCCGACTCGCCGTACTACCCGGCGATGCGGACGGTCTGCCCCGAGCGCGGCCACGACGAGCGCCTCGACTGCAACCACGACGACTACTACAACACCAGCCCCAAGGCCGGCAGTTACCTCGCCACCCACTGGAACATCGCGAACAACCAGTTCCTGATGACCGGCGGCGGAAGCACCAACCCCAACCCCAACCCCAACCCGTCGCCGACCTCCTCGCCGACCCCGTCGCCCAAGCCGAGCCCGACCGGGCCGACCGGCACCACCGGCCCCGTGCCGACCGTCGGCAGCCTCGCCTCCGACTCCGCGGTGCTCAACTGGCCCGCCGTCAACGGCGCCGACTGGTACCAGGTCCGGCTGAACGGCGACTTCCTCACCTGGGTGCAGCAGAACTCGGTGCGCATCTACAACCTGCGCCCCGACACCGACTACAGCGTCGCGGTGGCCTTCCGCGACCGCTCCGGCAAGGACTCCGCGCCGGGCCGCACCGTCACCTTCCACACCCCGAAGGCCGGCAGCACCACCACGCCCAGCGCCGCCTACACCCTGGTGAACGGCGCCAGCGGGCTGGCCGCCGAGATCTGGGGCGGCAAGTCGGCCGACGGCACCGTGCTGGTCGCCTCCCAGCCCAACGGGTACACCGGCCAGCGCTGGTACTTCGACGACGCCGGCAGCGGCTACTCCCGGATCCGCTCCGCGGTCTCCGGCAAGTGCCTGCAGCTCGGCGGCGCCGCCGGCGCCGGCCAGTGGGTGTACCAGCAGCCCTGCAACGGCTCCTCGGCCGCCCAGCAGTGGCGGATCGCGACCGCCGGCGGCGGCGTCACCGTCACCGCCCGGGGCAGCTCGCTCGTCCTCGGCATCTCCGGCCGCCCCTACTACGGCGCCTGGCTGATGGAACTCCAGGACCCGAACGGCTCCGGCTACCACACCTGGACGGTCCAGAAGGCGTCCTGACGCCCCGCCGAGCCACCGGGGGCCCGCCGGCCACGCGGGCGGGCCCCCACCGCACCACCCACTGCCCAGGAGCGCACGCCCATGCCCGACCGACGTTCCGCGGCGGCCTCGGCCGTCCTCGCCGGCCTCCTCGTCCTCGGCCCGGCCGCGACCGCCCACGCCCACGGCGACACCATCGCCCTCACCGTCACCGGCAGCACCGGCGGTCACCCGCAGGCCACCGCCCTGTGGGAGAACGACCGCGACCCGGTCGAGGAACGGATCGCGGGCACCTTCTCCGCGACCGCCCCGGACGGCACCGCCCTCGGCCCCTGGCGGCTGGTGGCGGTACCCGGCCGGCCCGGCGTCCTCACCACGGCCGAGGTGCTGCCGCCCGGCCACTGGACCGTCACCGCCGAGACCGCCTTCCCCGGACTCGGCCGCTACCAGGGAACCCTGGACGTGCCGGTGACCGACCCGCCGGGCTCCGCCCCGTCGGCCGGACCGACCGCCGCCACCCAGGGCCCCACCACCGCGACCCCCTCGCCGGGCACCGTCGCCGACCCCGTCCCGGCGGGAACGGCGGCCCCGTCCGGCGGCCCCGCGCCCTCCGGCAGTCCGGCACCGGCCACCGCCGCGCCCGACGACGACCGGGACCGGCCCGCCTGGCTGCTCGCGCTCGCCGGCCTCGGCACCGCCGTGCTGGCCGGGGGCGCCGTCGCGGCCGCCGTCCACATCCTCCGGCGCTCCGCCCGTTCCTGACGGAGCGCCGTCCCCATCCTCCGTGCGCCCGCACCGGGCCCGTCCCGTCAGGCGTGCCCCGACCCGGGCGCATCCGGCCCACGAGTCCGGGCCGCCGGCGACCCGCCGGCCCGGCCCGGACCTTCGGATCAAGGAGCACCATGCACAGACTCCGCGCATCCCGCGGCAAGAAGACCCTGCTGGCCGTGATCGTCGCCGCGCTCTCCGGAGCGCTGCTCCTCGGCATCGGCGTCCTCGCCCAGGCCGCCTCCACCGGCACCGTGATCGGCGGCCAGGGCGGCTACCGGACGGTCAACCAGCGCACCCAGCCCTCGCTGACCTCCCGCATCACCGGCACCTCCGCGGTCGGCGACCACGTCCCCACCGCCTGCCGCACCACCGGCGACCAGGTCGAGGGCAACACCCGCTGGATCTGGTCGGGCACCTACTACATCGCCGACGCCTTCATCCGGGAGAACACCAACGGCCTGCCGGTCTGCGGCTCGACCACGACCACGAACACCGGCACCAAGACCCTCGCCATCGGCATGCAGAAGCAGGTCAGGACGCAGTGGTGCTGGGACGCCTCGGGCGTGACCATCGCCAACTACTGGGGCCGCAGCACCACCCAGGAGGAGTTCTGCCGGCTCGCCGCCCGCGGCACCTGGGTGAACTGCAACAACCAGCCCGCGACGCTGGAGGACATGGCCAACGGCCTGGCCGGCCTCGGGCTCTCCACCAGCGGCCGCAGCCTCTACCGCAGCGCCTCCTTCGCCGAGACCACCGCCGAGATCGCGGGCGGCCGCCCCTTCGCCGTCCGGATCGGCTGGACCTCCGGCGGCGGCCACATGAACGTCATCTACGGCTACGACAGCACCAGCAACATGATCGCGGTCGGCGACCCGTGGCCCTCCACCCAGACCTACACCTGGTGGAACTACAACACCTACGTCAACAACAACTCGTTCCAGTGGACCCACTCCCGCATCGGCATCCACGGCTGAGGAGACGACCGACCGTGACCACCATCCCGCAGCTCCGCCGCGCGGCCGTGCTCGCCGCCACCGCCGGCCTCGCCCTGCTCGCCTCCGCCTCCCCGGCGCAGGCCGCGGACGGCCCCGACCTCGGCTCCGCCCAGCAGGTCCTGCAGTCCGGCCAGGTCCGGGACACCGTCTCCCGCTTCCTGACCGTCACCCGGCAGCAGTCCGCCGCCCAGGCCGCCCCCGCCGCCGACGGCGGCACGGTCGGCACCCCGCGCAGCGCGGCCGCCCCGGCCGGACCGCCCGCCTTCGACCTGAAGAACCCGGTGGCGCTCTACGAGCTCGCCCCCGACTTCGTCTCCGGCAAGGCCCGGCCCACCGCCGACACCGCGCTGCGCCTCTCCTACCTCGCCTCGCGGGTCGCCGCCGCCGACGGCCACCGCGCCGCCGTGCTGCTCGCCCCGCAGGACCGGAAGGGCAGCGGCTGGCAGCTGGCCGGCATCCGGGACGGCGACGCCGAGGTCTCCCTCGCCGAACAGGGCACCGCGCAGGCCCGCACCTTCACCGAGCCGCAGCTGCACGCCTGGTACCGGCTCACCGACAAGGGCCAGGTCGAGGCGCTCAACCAGGAGGCGACCAGCGGCCTCGGCGGCAAGCACAGCGTGACCCTCGCCGCCTACCAGAAGCTGGTCAGCGCCCGCTACGGCGACAAGCTGCCCGGCTCCGCCTACGACCGCAAGGGCCTGGCCGGCGGCTACCCCGGCCTCGACGGCACCGCCGCGGCCGGCACCCCGGACGCGGCCGCCGCGACCGGGGCGGCGTCGGCCGCGTCCGGGGTGCCCGCCGACCGCACCGCGTGGTGGGCCGCCGCGGCCGCCGGGGCGCTCGCCCTCGGCGGCTCCGCGACCGCCCTGCTCCGCCGTCGCCGTTCCGCCGGCGCCGCCTGAGCGGGCCCCGACCCGCCGGCG
Organism: Kitasatospora sp. NPDC093679; assembly: GCF_040683455.1. Classification (NCBI taxonomy): domain Bacteria; kingdom Bacillati; phylum Actinomycetota; class Actinomycetes; order Kitasatosporales; family Streptomycetaceae; genus Kitasatospora; species Kitasatospora sp. NPDC093679. Next base: position 51,042 of record NZ_JBFBDW010000004.1, on the reverse strand, counting down.
CCGCGGCCCTCCGATCCTGTCCGGAGACCGCGGCGCCGGCGACCCGCGCACCGGCCCGGTTGCGCTGCGAAGCCCACCCCCCGGCCCGATCCTGGGAGAGCCACGCGGCCGCCCGACCGGGGTGCGGCCGCCGGAACGGGTCCGCCCAGGGAGAGCATCGATGACCATCGCCGGAGACTGGTACAACGAGTTCGGCTCACACATGCGGCTCACCGACGACACGTCGGGCGGCCTCACCGGAACGTACGTGTCGGGCGCGGGCCACGTGGCCGGCCCGTACGAGCTCACCGGCCGCCACGACGCGCCGGCCGGGCCCGGCCGGGGCACCGCGGTCGGCTGGACGGTCGCCTGGCGCAACGAGCAGGGCGACGCCGGCTCGGTCACCAGCTGGAGCGGGCAGTACCTGGCGGGCGACGAGACCATCCTCGCCACCTGGCTGCTCACCCGCTCGGCCGCCGCCGCGGACGTCTGGGAGTCGACCGTGATCGGCCAGGACGTCTTCACCCGGCAGGCCCCCGCCCCCGAGGACGTCGAACGCCACCTCCGCGGCCGCCGCCCCGCCTCCCACCCCAGCTGACCGCGCGCCACCAGGGGCGCCCCGGCTCCGGGGCGCCCCTTCGTACCGGCCGGTAGCCGGTGCGCGTACGATCGTCGGGCCATGGAGAACACAGCCACCTTCACCAGCTACGTCGCCGTCGGGGACTCCTTCACCGAGGGCATGTGCGACGACCTGCTGCCCGACGGCCACTACCGCGGCTGGGCCGACCGCGTCGCCACCGCCCTGGCCGCCGAGCAGGACGGCGGCGGCTTCCGCTACGCCAACCTCGCCGTCCGCGGCAAGCTGATCGGCCAGATCTGCGACGAGCAGGTCGGCCCGGCCGCCGCGATGGGCACCGACCTGGTCACCCTCGCCGGCGGGCTCAACGACGTACTGCGGCCCGGCTGCGACATCGCCCACGTCAGGGAGCGGTTCGGCGTCGCCGCCCGCACCCTGCTCGCCGGCGGCGCCACCGTGGTCATGTTCACCAGCACCGACCCCAGCCGCCGGATGCCCGGCGGCACCCGCCTGCTGCCGGCCGTCCTGGAGCTCAAGGCCTTCGTCGAGGACATCGCCCGCGACTCCGGCGGCAGGGCGGTCGTGGTCGACCTCTTCAGCGCCCCCTGCTTCGACGACCCGCGGATGTGGGCCGAGGACCGCCTCCACCTCTCCGCCGAGGGCCACCGCCGGGTCGCCGTCGCCGTCCTCGAGGCACTCGGCCGCCCCGCCGCCCAGGACTGGCGCATCCCGCTGCCGCCCGCCGCCCCGCAGAGCCGCACCGCGAAGCTCGGCGCCGACCTGCGCTGGCTGCGCAGCCACCTCGGCCCGTGGATCGGCCGCCGCCTCACCGGCCGCTCCTCCGGCGACGGCCGCCCGCCCAAGCGCGCCGAGCTGCTCCCGTACGAGGGCTGAACCCCCGCCTCCGCACGCACGTCCCCGGGTACCGCACCGAGAACAGGAGAACGACCATGGCCGAGCCGCTGATCGCCGCCGTCGCGGGCCGGGTGCCCGCCGTCGACCCCTCGGCGTTCGTCGCCCCCAACGCGGTCGTCGTCGGCGCGGTCACCGTCGCCGCCCGCGCGGGCATCTGGTACGGCGCGGTGCTGCGCGGCGACGCCGAGACGATCGCCGTCGGCGCCGACACCAACATCCAGGACAACTGCACCCTGCACGCCGACCCCGGCTTCCCGCTGGTGCTCGGCGAGCGGATCTCGGTCGGCCACAACGCGGTGCTGCACGGCTGCACGGTCGAGGACGACGTGCTGGTCGGCATGGGCGCCACGGTGCTCAACGGGGCCCGGATCGGCTCGGGCTCGCTGATCGCCGCCGGTGCGGTGGTCACCCAGGGCACCGAGGTGCCGCCCGGCTCCCTGGTCGCCGGCGTCCCGGCCAAGGTCCGCCGCCCGCTCACCGACGAGGAGCGCGCCGGGATCCGCACCAACGCCGAGGGCTACCTGCTGCTCGCCGAGGCCCACCGCGGCGTCGGCGCCCCGGGGGTCCGGCCGCTCTGAGCCGCCCTCCGACGTGCTGAGCGGCCCGCCAGGACGCAAGCTGGTGATCACCCACAACCAGCGGCGGTGCCGGGACGGGCGGAGGCCCGGCGGAGCGGAGGAGCCGTGTTCCAACTGCTGTGGATCCTGCTGATCGGATTCGTCCTCGGCGTCCTGGCCAAGCTGATCCTGCGCGGCCCGCAGGCGATCCCGTGGTGGCTGACCATGCTGCTCGGCGCGGCCGGCGCACTGCTCGGCAACGGCGTCGCCGGCTGGCTCGGCGTCGCGCACACCGGTGGCATCGACTGGACCCGCCACCTGCTGCAGATCGGCTTCGCGGTCGCCCTGGTCGCGGTCGTCGCCCCGATGTGGGAACGCCGGAAGGCCCGCTAGGAGCCCCGGGTGGTCGGTCCAAGGGCGCGGGTGTCCCCGCGCGCCCCTGAATCGACCACCCACGCGCCCCTGGACCGACCGCCCGAGCGCTCTTCGGCCTGCCCGTCCGTTCGGGCCGGGTCAGCCGGTGGTGGTGACGGTGACGGTGGTGAAGCCGAGCGAGCGGAGCAGTCCCTGGAGCATGGCGGTGGTGTTGGTCTCGGCGGTGGCGGTCAGCGCGGTGTCGCGGGCGGCGGTCTGGATCTTCTCGGTCGCCAGGACCTCCAGCCGCTGCTGGTCGCCCGGGTTCCCGGAGAAGAAGTCGCCGATCCGGTCGAACAGCCCGCGCTGCTGCGAGAACACGTAGGAACGGCGGACGTCCAGGGCGGCGTCGGCCAGCTTCGCGTGCGGCAGGGCGATGGCGGCCGTCCGGCGGTCCGCGGAGACGGTCACCGCGCCCTGCGGCAGCGCCCCGAGATCGACGTAGGCGCCGACGCTGCCGGTGGCGACGTACAGGGTGCGCTTGCCGAGCAGCTGCGAGGGCAGGAACTTGGCGTCCTGGTCGAGGTCGACGATGACCTGGAAGTTGCCGGTGGCCGCGGTGTAGCGGCTCATGTTCTGGATGGACTTGAGGACGGCGGGCCCGCTGCGGTCGACCTCCCGTTCGGCGAACGGGTTCGGCAGGCCGGGCAGCAGGTCGAGCCTGGCCGCCGCCAGCAGCAGGACGAGGACGGCGGCCAGCGCGACCGGCAGCCCGAAGTACCAGGGCAGCCGGCCGCGTCCGCCGCCGCCCCGGGCGGGCCGCCCGCCCGGGGGTCTGCCGTCTGCCTCGGACTCGTCGTCGTGCTCGGGCGTGCGCTCTGGTGCGGACCGGCGGGCCATCGCGGAACCTCCCTGGGGCGTCGGCGGCGGGCTCGGGTGTCCGGCCCGGCCCGCGGATCCTTCCCCCGATCCGGAGTTCGATTCAGACGGCCCAGGGCGGGTTGACGACCGAGCCGTCGGGGAGGGTCGCCCGCAGTCCGGCCGTGGTGGTGACCCAGGCGGCGGCGGGCCCCGGCCCGGGGTTGTCCACCTTCAACCGGCTGCCGGCCGGGACGACGACGGTGTCGCCCGGCGCGAGGACGGTGGCCCGGCCGTCGAGGGTCACGGTCGGCGCGCCGTCGAGCAGGTGCAGCACCTCCTCGCTGCTGACGGTGTGCTCCACGCCGGTGGTGCCGCCGGGGACGTCGAGCCGCCAGCTGCGGAGCAGGTCTGCGCCGGTGGTGGCGGAGGCGTACGAGGTGAAACGGGCACCGTGCAGGTCGAACACGGTGGCGTGGTCGGGACGGACGACTGGCACAGCTGTCTCCTTGGTGCGCGGAAGGTCAGTTCGCTTGACTATATGGTCAAGCGGCTTGACGATTTCGTCAAGTGGCTGGACTTCTTTGGGAGGCCGACATGCCCTCGGTACCGACGAACCGTCAAGCACCTAGACTGACCGCCATGGACGAGCCCGCCGCCCGCGCCCTGCCGCCCCTGGTCCTCGGCCTGGCCGCCGACCTGGTCCGCAGCATCGACGACGGCGTCCGGGCCCGCGGCTTCGACGACCTGCGGCCCGCGCACGGCTTCGCCTTCGTCCGGCTCGCCCCCGACGGCGCCACCGTCGGCGAACTCGCCGAGCACCTCGGCGTGACCAAGCAGGCGGCCAGCCAGATGGTCGAGGAACTCGTCCGCAAGGGCTACGTCGAGCGGCACCCGCACCCCGCCGACGCCCGTGCCCGGCTGGTCGTCCTCACCGAGCGCGGCCGGGCCTGCACCCGCGCCGCCGACGAGGCCGCCGCCGACGCCGTCCGCCCCTGGCGGGAGACGCTCGGCGAGCAGCGCCTGCACCGGCTCACCGCCGACCTCGCCGCCCTCGGCCCCAGCGGCCGCATCCGGCCGGTGTGGTGACGACGGCCGTCCGTGACGGTGCGCTCCCGGCCGTCAGGCCACGCGGATGGGGCCCCGGCTGACGCGGGGGGCCTCCTGGAGGGCGGCCACCGGGGAGACCGAGACGCGCCACAGCCGGGCCGCCGACCAGAGCGAGGCGACCAGCAGCAGTCCGTTCCGGGCGACGATCACCAGGGTCGGCTGCCAGCCGCCCTTGATCATCGCGTCGAAGAAGAGCGGGTAGTCGACGGTGGTGACCCCGACGGCGAGCAGGATGACCACCGCCACCGGCCGCTGCGAGGACCCCCGCACCGTCAGGCAGACCGCGGCCAGCCCGATCAGCCAGATCAGGTACTGCGGGCTGATCACCCGGCTGGTCACGGTGAACAGCAGCACCGCGGTCAGCGCCGCGTCGTACGGCAGCGCCGGGTTCCACCGCCTGGCCCGGAAGCGCCACAGCAGCAGCCAGCCGAAGGCCAGCGCCGTGAGCACCAGGGACACCCGGGCCACCAGGTCGACGTGCGGGCCAAGGAACTCCAGCGAGCCGTAGTGCATCTCCACCTCGCCCGGCCAGCCCAGCTCCCGGGCCACGTGCAGCACGCTGCCGCCGAGCGACTCGATCTCCACGCCCCGGCCGCGCTGCGCGGTCAGGAAGTCCATCGCGCCGTCGAACAGGGTGGCCATCACCAGCAGCAGCGCCGCCGCCGACAGGCACATCCCCATCCACGCCTGCCGGGTCCCCTTGCCGCGCGGCGCGCCCAGCACCACCAGGGCCGGCCACACCTTGACCATCGCGCCGATCCCGGCGAGCGCCCCGCCCGCCCGCGGCCGGCTCGGCATCAGCAACAGGGCGGCCATCGCCAGTGCCGTCACCGGCAGGTCGTAGCGGCCGTACGGCAGGCCGAGCAGCAGCGGCAGGGAGAGCGCCCACATCCAGGCCCCCGCCGTCGACCGCCCCCGGTGCACCCCGCCGTTGCGGCGCAGCGAGACCCGGACCAGCGCGGCCTGGGTGACCGCGTCGGTGAGCAGCATCAGCAGCGCGAAGGCCTGCAGGTAGGTGAGGAAGGGCAGCAGTCCGGGGGCCAGCATGGCGAGCGCCGCGCCGGGCGGGTACTGCCAGGTCACGTCGCCGACCGGGAAGTGGCCCTCGCTGAGGACCAGGAACCAGTGGTGGTAGGTCCGGTGCACCTCGATCGCCTGCTCGGCCTTGCCGGAGCGGAGCATGCCGATCATGACGAGGCGGGAGGCGATCCAGTACCCGGCCAGGGCGAGCGCCTCGCGGGGCCAGGTCGCGGGCCGCGTCCAGCGGAACGGCCCGCCCAGGGGCATTCCCCACTGGGTGACCGGGGTCGGGGCCTGAGCCACCATCGCCTCCACGGAGAAAGCTTCGCGTGCCTGTGATCTATCTCATACCAGACAAATCGAGTCGGGTAATCACGGTGAAACCGTGTGTCACCGACCGTCAGCACAACGCGCCACGCCGCCCCCAGGACACGGCCCGACCCGATCCGGCAGGCCGTACCTGCCAGAATGCAGGGCGTACCAGGAGGAACCCCGGGAGAAGGTGGCAGGCCCCGTGACCATGCCGGTCGAACGCAAGATCGCCGAAGAGCTGGGCGTCCGCGAAGGGCAGGTGAAGGCGGCCGTCGACCTGCTCGACGGCGGCGCGACCGTTCCCTTCGTCGCCCGCTACCGCAAGGAGGCCACCGGCGCGCTCGACGACGCCCAGCTGCGCACCCTCGAGGAGCGGCTGCGCTACCTGCGCGAACTGGAGGAACGGCGCACCGCCGTCCTGGAGTCCGTCGAGGCCCAGGGCAAGCTGGACGACGCGCTGCGCGCCCAGATCCTCGCCGCCGACTCCAAGGCCCGCCTGGAGGACATCTACCTGCCCTTCAAGCCCAAGCGGCGCACCAAGGCCCAGATCGCCCGCGAGGCCGGCCTGGAGCCGCTCGCCGACACCCTGCTCGCCGACCCCTCGCAGGACCCGGCCGCGCTCGCCGCCGGGTACCTGGGCGAGGCCGTCGCCGACACCGCGGCCGCCCTGGACGGCGCCCGCGCGATCCTGGTCGAGCGCTTCGGCGAGGACGCCGACCTGGTCGGCTCGCTCCGCGAGCGGATGTGGAGCAGGGGCCGCCTGGTCGCCGCCGTCCGCGAGGGCAAGGAGCAGGACGGCGCCAAGTTCGCCGACTACTTCGACTTCGCCGAGCCGTTCACCAAGCTGCCCTCGCACCGCATCCTCGCCATGCTGCGCGGCGAGAAGGAGGAGGTCCTCGACCTCGACCTCTCCCCGTACGACGGCGAGGACGGCGACCTGCCCGGCGAGAACGACTACGAGCAGCGGATCGCCGCCCGCTTCGCCATCGCCGACCGCGGCCGCCCCGCCGACAAGTGGCTCACCGACACCGTCCGCTGGGCCTGGCGCACCCGCATCCTCGTCCGGCTCGGCATCGACCTGCGCACCCGGCTGCGCCAGGAGGCCGAGGACGAGGCCGTCCGGGTCTTCGCCGCCAACCTGCGCGACCTGCTGCTCGCCGCCCCCGCCGGCACCCGCGCCACCATGGGCCTCGACCCGGGCTTCCGCACCGGCGTCAAGGTTGCCGTCGTCGACGCCACCGGTAAGGTCGTCGCCCACGACACGATCCACCCGCACCAGCCCGCCAACAAGTGGGACGCCGCGCTCGCCACCCTCGCCGCCCTCGCGAGGAAGCACGCCGTCGACCTGGTCGCGATCGGCAACGGCACCGCCTCGCGGGAGACCGACAAGCTCGCCGAGGACCTGATCAAGCGCCACCCCGACCTCGGCCTCACCAAGGTCATGGTCTCCGAGGCCGGCGCCTCCGTGTACTCCGCCTCGGCCTTCGCCTCGCAGGAACTGCCGGGCCTGGACGTCTCCATCCGCGGCGCCGTCTCCATCGCCCGCCGGCTCCAGGACCCGCTCGCCGAGCTCGTCAAGATCGACCCCAAGTCGATCGGCGTCGGCCAGTACCAGCACGACCTCAGCGAGGTGAAGCTCTCCCGCTCGCTGGACGCCGTCGTCGAGGACTGCGTCAACGCCGTCGGCGTCGACGTCAACACCGCCTCCGCGCCGCTGCTCACCCGGGTCTCCGGCGTCACCGGCACCCTCGCCGACAACATCGTCGCCCACCGCGACGCCAACGGCCCCTTCCGCACCCGGCGCGCCCTCAAGGACGTCGCCCGGCTCGGCCCCAAGGCCTTCGAGCAGTGCGCCGGCTTCCTGCGGATCCCCGGCGGCGACGACCCGCTGGACGCCTCCGCCGTGCACCCCGAGGCCTACCCCGTCGTCCGCCGCATCCTCGCCGCCACCGGCGGCGACCTGCCCGCACTGATCGGCAACGGCTCGGTGCTGCGCTCGCTGCGCCCGGCGGACTTCGCCGACGACACCTTCGGCGTCCCGACCGTCACCGACATCCTCGGCGAGCTCGACAAGCCCGGCCGCGACCCCCGCCCCGCCTTCAAGACCGCCACCTTCAAGGAGGGCGTCGACAAGATCGGGGATCTCGAGGTCGGCATGGTGCTGGAGGGCGTCGTCACCAACGTCGCCGCCTTCGGCGCCTTCGTGGACGTCGGCGTCCACCAGGACGGCCTGGTGCACGTCTCCGCGCTGTCCAAGACCTTCGTCAAGGACCCGCGGGACGTCGTCAAGCCCGGCGACATCGTCCGCGTCAAGGTCACCTCGGTCGACGTGCCGCGCAAGCGCATCGGCCTGACGCTGCGCCTCGACGACGACACCGCACCCCGCTCCGGCGGCGGCGACCGGGCGGAGCGCGGTGACCGCGGCGACCGGCGCGGCGGCGGCGACCGCGGGGGCTCCCGCCCGCCCCGCCAGGACCGCCGCGGCGGCCGCGAGCAGGCGCCGGTGGTCAACTCCGCGATGGCCGACGCCCTCCGACGGGCGGGCCTGACCCGCTAGGGCTTGTCTGACGATTCCCGCCGCGCGTGCGACGCCGGGCATCCCGACCGGACGCACCGCCGTATCGCCCGAGTACGTCCAGTACGAGGCCGATACGGCGGCACGCCCGGTCGGGCGCCCGACGCCGCGCGCCGATGCGACGCGAATCGTCAGACAAGCCCCAGGGGCGCCTTCGAAGGGCGCTCGGGTGGACCACCACCGGGCGCCCTTAGAAGACGGGCCACAGGTGTCCGGGGCACATGCGGGCACCCCTGTCGGGGCGCGTGCGGCCGCCCGCTATCCTCCCCAGGTCATCCATGATCGCCGGGGAGGAAACCCATGGGCCGCCGCCGCGCCCTGCTCACCGCTCTTGCCGTCGCAGCCGCCGTCACCACGGGCTGCGCATCGAAGGCCGAACCGTCCGCCGCGCCCGTCGCGGTGGCTCCGGCCGCCGCCACGCCGGGCTCCGCCGCCCCCGCCACCCCGGCCCCCGCAGCCCTGGCCGACGCCGAGATCCCCGACGGCTACGACGGGACCCGCGACGCCGCCGCCGACATCAAGGCCGCGCTCGCCCTCTCCGCCACCGACCACCGCCAGGTGCTGCTCGACTTCGGAGCGGACTGGTGCCCGGACTGCCACGTCCTCGACAAGCTGTTCCGCGCCGGCCAGGTCGCACCGCTGCTCCACAGCGACTACCGGGTGGTCGCCGTCGACGTCGGCCAGTTCGACCACAACCTCGACCTCGCCGCCCGCTACGTCGACCTGCAGCGGAGCGGCATCCCCGCCCTGGTCGTGCTCGCCCCCGACGGCACCGTCCGCACCGCCACCAACGACGGCTCCTTCTCCAACGCCCGCTCGATGGACGCCGCCGGGGTCGCCGCCTTCCTCAAGCGCTGGTCCGCGAAGTGACGCTCCGCGCCCGGTCCGCCGCCGTCCTCGGCGCGGCGCTGCTGCTGCCGCTCGGCTGCGCCGGGCCGGACCGGACGGAGGCCGCGCCGTCGGGCCGCTACACCGGCGGCGGCGTCACGGTCGAACTCCGGCTGGACGCCGCAGGCGCGTCGCCCCGGCTCCTGCGGGCCACCTTCACCCCGCAAGAACCGGGCTTCCACCTCTACAGCGTCGACCTGCCCGACGGGGGAGTCTCCGGACTCGGCATCCCCACCAGGCTCGGGCTCAACGGCTCGCTCGCCGCGGCCGGCGCGCCGACGGCCGACCGGCCGCTGCTGACCGTCAGCCCGTCCGGCCTCGGCGTCGCCCTGCCGGTCTACCCGGACGGGCCGGTGACCCTCACCGTGCCCGTCCGCGGCACCGGCACGGGCCCGGCCGGAGCCGTGATCAGCTACGGCGCCTGCAGTGCGCAGCGCTGCCTCGTTCCCGTCGTGCGGCAGGTCGTCCCGCTCGACCCGTCCTGAGGCCGGGGGCGGCCCGGAGCGCCCGGGCGCTCCGGGCCGGCGTGCGGCCAGGAGCGCGAGTGCGGCCCCGGACAGGTGCCGTCAGCCGCGGGTCGCGCGGGACTCCACCGCGAGGGCCACCAGTTCGCCCCACCAGGCATCCCGGCCGCGCACCAGCAGGTGCTGGGCCTCCTCGGCGGACATCGCCCGTACCTCGACGACCTGTTCGCCGTCGTCGGGGTTGGTCGGCGGGGAGTCCACCACCACCTCGGCCCAGCCCCACAGCCAGGCCTTCTCGGGATGGGGCTGCCACGGCCGGTACGGCTCCGGGGCGTCGGTGACGGCGTGGTGGTGGCCGATCCAGACCGGCGGGGAGAGCAGCCGCGCCCCCGCCTCCTCGCGCAACTCCCGCTCCAGGCAGGATTCCACCGTCTCGGCCGCCTCACGGGTGCCGCCCGGCAGGAACCAGTGCCCGCGGGCGTCCCTGCAGAGCACCACCCCGCCTTCGGTGAAGCCCACCAGATGGATGTTGGTGATCAGTTCGTCCGGCGGGAGCTCCGTCGAGAACTGCGCGTCGATACCGCCCCACGCCCACCGCTGCGGGGCGTGCAGGTGCGGGAACCGGGCCGCCAGGGCCGCGAGTTCCCCTGCTCTGTCCGTGGTGTCCGTCATTGATCGATCCTAGTCCGCCGACCGCCCCGCCGATGCGCGTTCGGGTACGCGTCTACCGGAAGGGTGAGCCGTCGTTCAAGGCCCGTGCGCGGGCGCACGGGCCCGGACGTGCGAAGGCCCGCCGTTCGCCCGCGCCGAGGCGGCGGGGGCGGACGGCGGGCCGGAGCGGGGCCCGGCGGGCCTTACTCGACGATGCCGGACTTGGCGATGGTGATCTTGGCCGAGGTGCGGCCGCTCTGGGAGCCCTTGGACTCCACGAGCTTGACGATGTCCATGCCCTCGACGACCTCGCCGAAGACGACGTGCTTGCCGTCCAGCCAGGCGGTCGGGATCGTGGTGATGAAGAACTGCGAGCCGTTGGTGTTGCGGCCGGCGTTCGCCATCGACAGCAGACCCGCACGGGTGTGCTTGATCTCGAAGTTCTCGTCCTCGAACTTCGCGCCGTAGATGCTCTTGCCACCGGTGCCGTTGTGGTTGGTGAAGTCACCACCCTGCAGCATGAACTCGGGGATGACGCGGTGGAAGCCGGAGCCCTCGTAACCGAAGCCGTTCTGGCCGGTCGCGAGTTCGCGGAAGTTGCGGGCGGTCTTGGGCACGACATCGTCGTACAGCTTGAAGACGATGCGCCCGGCGGGGGCGTCGTCGATCGTGATGTCGAAGAAAACGTTCGAAGCCATGGGGGAATCATGGCACGGTCCGGGCCCGGAGGCCGACATCACCCGGCAGTGCGGCCCGCATCCGCAGGTCGGCGGCCGGCTCCGGACCGTGCCCGGACGGTCACCAGGCGGCCTCCCGGTAGTCCTTGAGGAACACGCCCGACACCGGCGCGCCGGACTCGCCGCGGACGATCGGGTCGTAGATCCGGGCGGCGCCGTCGACGATGTCCAGCGGGGTGCGGAAGCCCGCGGCCGCCTTGCGGGCCTTGACCGGCGCGGGCGTCTCGTCGGTGATCCAGCCGGTGTCGACGGCGCACAGGTGGACGCCCTGCTTGGCGAGTTCCGCCGCACTGGTGCGGGTCAGCATGTTGAGCGCGGCCTTGGCCATGTTGGTGTGCGGATGGTCGGGCGTCTTGTTGCGGACGGCGAACCGGCCCTCCACGGCGGTGACGTTGACGATGTAGCGGTTGCGGTGCGGCGAGGCGAGCAGCAGGGGCAGCAGCCGGTCGCAGAGCAGCGCCGGGGCGACCGCGTTGACCAGCTGGACCTCCAGCAGCTCCGCCGGGTCGAGCGAACCGAGCTTCGCCGACCAGGAGTTGTGCTCCGAGGTGTCCGGCAGCAGCCCGGCCTCGTCGGCCCGCTGCGCCGGGATCGCCGGGAGCGGGCCCGGGCGGGCGGGTCCGCCGGCGGACTCCAGCTCGGCGGTGGGCCAGGCCGGGGCGAGCGCGGGCATCGGGCTGAAGCCCGGGGCGTGCAGCACGCGGGCGCCCTCCGGCAGCGCGGCCCGCTCGCCCGCGGTGAGCAGCGCGTATGCCTCCGGGGGCCGTCGTATGGTCTGCGCGGCGTTGTTGACCAGGATGTCCAGCGGCCGGCCCTCGGCGTGGAGCTGCTCGCAGAGGCCGAGGACCTGGCGCGGGTCGCGCAGGTCGATGCCGACCACCCGCAGCCGGTCGAACCAGTCGGCGCTGTCGGCGGCGGCGCGGAAGCGGCGCAGGGTGTCGCCGGGGAAGCGGCTGGTGACGGTGAGGTCGGCGCCGTCGCGGAGCATCATCAGGGCGAGCTGGAAGCCGATCTTCACCCGGCCGCCGGTGAGCAGGACGCGGCGCCCGCGCAGGTCGGTGCTCAGGGCGCGGCGGGCGGTGTTGTCGGCGGCGCAGCCCGGGCAGAGCCGGTGGTAGAACGCATCCATTTGTCGATACGAAGACTTGCACACGTAGCAGTGGTGGGAGCGGGCCAGGTCGCCGATCGGCCCGGTGCGCTCCGGCAGGGCCAGCGGGGCGTCCTCGCGGCGGTCGGGAGCGCCGGTGGCGGTGCGGGCGACCAGCGCGCTGTCGGAGAGCCGGGCGGCGTCCAGGGCGTGCTGGCGGCGCCGGCGGCGGCCCTCGCGGATCATCTCGCTGGCGGTCTTCTCGGCCCGGACCCGGACGGGGTGGTCCGCGGGGAGCCGGCGCAGCCGCGCCACGGTGTGCTCCCAGGCCGCGAGATCATCCTCGGAAAGCTCGGTGGTCAGCGTTGGCACGGCCCCTCCGTTCGGGCTAGGTCGGCGGCCCGGCGGCGGTCGCGGGGCTCGCTGGAACACCGCCCGGGCCGCCGGCACTCCGGCCGCCCCGGCGGTGCTCGGAGCCTAGCGAGCACCTCTGTCAGCCCGGAATCGAATAACCGGCGGCAAAGGCCCGTGCACGGGCGGCCGGGCCCGGCGCCCCGCGCTCCGTCACCAGGTGGGCGCGGGAACGGTCATGATGCCGAGCGTGCCGCCGGCCGGGAAGAGCCCGGCCCGGACGACGGTGAGGAACAGCGGGCCGAGCAGGCCGAGCAGCCGCTCGGTGCGCTCGGCGCCGAGGGCCTCCCACGGGGCGGCGGCGAGTTCGTCGGTGAGCCGTTCCACCTCGTTGCGGCCGGCCAGCCCGGCCTCCGTGGCACGGCCCCCGGCGTCCACCCAGCCGCGGGCGGCCAGCCGTTCGGCGGCGGCCGCCCACTCCTCGCCCGTCCAGCCGCGGCCGGCGAAGTCCGCCACGGCGACCGCCCCGGTGGCGGCGAGCGAGACCAGGGACTCGCACGGGTCCAGGCCCGCCGCCTGCAGGGCCGTGAGGTGGCCGTCGCCGCGGTGCTCGCGGAGCACGGTGGCGGCGTGCCAGATCGCCAGGTGCGGCTCCTCGGGCCAGCGGAGCGCGGCGTTGGCGGCGGCCAGCGGGCGGCCCGCCGTGACGGCGGACTCGGCGGCGGCGCGGGCGAGTTCGGCGGCCTCGCCGAGGTCGGGCAGGCCCGCGCCGTCGAGCAGGCCGCGGTAGAAGGCGTCCACCCCGCGCAGCCGGGCGGCGAGCACCTCCTCGGGCGCGGCCACCGACCAGGCTGCGGGCACGTGCTCGGCCACCGCGGCGGGGCTGAAGCTGTAGCAGACCGCGGTGGCGAGTTCGGCGCCGGCGGCGCCGAACGGGGCCGTCCGCCAGGCGAAGTAGCTCGGCCAGCGGGTGGCGGTGTCGTACCCGAGCGCCGAGGCCTCGGCGAACGCCTCGGGGGCGTAGTAGAGGACGGCGTGCAGCGGTTCGAGGTGGTGCCAGGCGCGGCGCGGAAGGGCGCGGTCGAGCGTCATGCGCGAGGGTCTCCCTGGGGCGTGGTGCGGCCGGTGATCGAAAAGCGCAGCCCATGATGCACCAGGGATGTGAGGTGGCGTCAGGTCTCGGACGAGCGTGGAACACCGGCGGCCCCGGCGGGCCGTGGAGGCTCCGCCGGGGCCGCCGGGCCCGGGAGGGGGAGATGGGGAGGGCCGGACTCAGCCCCGGTACTGCGCGAAGATCTTGGAGAACTCGTAGGGGCTCTGGCTGATGTTGGTGCACTTGTAGAGCGCGCCGGTGCACGCGTTGGCGTCGCGGCCCGTCTCCCAGAAGGACAGCATGCCGAGGTGGTGCTGCTGGGCGAAGGCCACCAACTGCCGTGCGTCGTCCTGGTTGTAGATGCCGTGGTCGTCGTTCTCGCCGAGCATCGGGGTGACGCCGGTCATCGCCCACAGCTGGGCGTCAGTCTTGGCCGGGTACAGGCCGGCGAGCTGGTCGCGGGTGGACTGGGCGGCCTGCACGGCGTCGGTGCCGTAGTCGGTGGCGGGCCGGTTGTAGTCCATCGCCATGACGTTCACCAGGTCGACGGCCACCCCGGCGTCGCGGGCCGCGCGGACCACGGAGACGCCCTCGGCGGTGAGGCCCTCGGGCAGCACCGGCAGGGTGAAGGAGACCTTCAGGCCCGGGTGCGCCTGCTGCAGCTTGGCGAGGGCGGCGCCGCGGCGGGCGTTGGCGGCGGTGTCGGGCACGGCCGCGCCCTCGATGTCGAAGTCGACGTAGGTGAGGCCGTAGGCCTTGACCACGGCGTCGTACTCGGCGAAGAGCGAGTCCACCGTCGAGCAGGCCTGGGCGAGTTCGGTGCCGGAGGCGCCGCCGAAGGAGACCTTGACGTCGCCGCCGGCCGCGCGGATCGCGTCGATCTGGTCCTTGCCCCAGCCGGTGCGCGGGTCGTAGGCGTTGAACCAGCTGGCCTTGCAGCCGACCGAGGTCACGAAGGCGAGGGTGAAGGACTTCAGGTTGCCGGCGCTCGCCATCGCGGTCAGCGACGGGGTCGGCCAGGCGCCCATGTCGACGTACGGGGCGACCGGGACGGCCACCGCGGGGCCGGTCGGCGTCGAGGTCGGGGTGGCCGTCGGGGTGGGTGTGGGCGTCGGGGTGGGCGTGGCGGTGGGTGTCGGCGTGGTGGTGCCGGTCGGTGTCGGGGACGGGGTGCCGCCGGGGCCGGAGAGGACGACGTCGTCGGCGAGGTAGACGCCCTGGCCGTACCAGCCGTGCAGGTAGACCGTGACGCTGGTGGTGGCGGCGCCGGTGGTGAACGAGGTGCTCAGCTGCTGCCAGCTGCTGCCGCCGGGCGTCCAGGTGGCCGGGTCGGTGACGCCGTTGCCGGTGGCGCCGAGGTAGACGTACTGGCCCTGCACCCAGGCGGAGAGGCTGTAGGTGGTGTTGGGCTGCACGGAGACCGTCTGGGTGCACTGGGCGGTGTCGCCGTTGGAGGCCGCCCCGCGCAGCGCGTAGGTGCCGCTGTGCGCACCGGTGTTGACCACCGAGCCGGTACCGGCGGAGCAGGTCCAGGGGCTCGCCGAACCGCTCTCCAGTCCGGGGTTGGCGAGCAGGTTGGCGGCGGCCGCGTCGGCGCCGGAGGCGAGGACGGTCAGGCCGCCGGCGGCGAGGGCGGCCGCGCAGGCGGCGGCGGCGATGCGGCTCGTGCGGCGGGCGGCGTGGCGGTGGAGCGCGCGTGGCATGGGGGGAGGGCCTTTCGGGACGTGGCCCGCCGCCCGCGCGGATCGTGGGGGAGCGCGGGGCGGGGCCGGGGGTCGAGGGGCGGCGCCGCTCACAAAATGGACTAGACCATCTGGGCGCGTCAACCCTTCCGGCAGTGCCCGGGCAAGGCTTACGGCACGCTTAAGGTCCGCCGGAGCCGTGGTGGCTGACGGGCCGTCGGGTGTCCGCTTGACCTCGAGTGCACTCCAACCGGCAGGCTTGCGCCGCGACCGGATCACCACCGAACCACCACCGCAGGAGGAACAGATGCGTACCACCGTGCTCGGCACCGGCGGCCCCGAGGTCGGCGTGGTCGGCCTGGGCTGCATGGGCATGACCTGGGCCTACGACCCCAACGGCCGCGACGACGAGACCTCCGTCGAGGTCGTCCGCGGCGCGCTGGACCTCGGGGTCACCCTGATCGACACCGCCGACATCTACGGCCCGTACGACAACGAGGAACTGGTCGGCCGCGCACTCGCCGGCCCGTACCGGGAGCGCGCCGTGCTGGCCACCAAGGTCGGCCTGGTGCCCGGCACCGGCGGCGCGCGGGTCGGCAACGACGGACGCCCCGAGCACGTGCGGAAGGCGATCGACGACAGCCTCCGCCGGCTCGGCACCGACCACGTCGACCTCTACCAGCTGCACCGGGTCGACCCGCAGGTGCCGATCGAGGAGACCTGGGGCGCGCTCGCCGAGGCCGTCACGGCCGGCAAGGCGCGGCAGATCGGCCTGTCCGAGGTCACGGTCGAGCAGATCCGGCGGGCCCGGGCCGTCCACCCGGTGGCGTCCGTGCAGTCCGAGCTCTCGCTCTGGACGCGCGACGCCCTCGCCGAGGTGCTGCCCTACACCGAGGCCAACGGCATCGCCTTCCTGCCGTTCTCGCCGCTCGGTCGCGGCTTCCTCGCCGGCCGGTTCTCCTCCGCGGGCGACCTGCCGGCGGACGACTGGCGGGCCACCCTGCCGCGGTTCCAGGCCGAGGCGCTGGAGGCCAACCTGGCGCTGGTCGCGAAGGTCAGGGAGATCGCCGGGCGGACGGGTGCCACGACCGCCCAGGTGGCGCTCGCCTGGGTGCTCGCCCAGGGCCGGCTGGTCATCCCGATCCCCGGCACCAAGACGCCGAAGTACCTGGCGGACAACGCCGCTTCGGCCGAGGTCCGGCTCACCGCCGAGGACCTCGCCGAACTCGACGCCCTGCCCGCCCCGGTCGGCGACCGCTACTGAGAATCGGGCCCGAGGCACCTCGGGGGCGCCGGGGCACCCCGGCGCCCCCTTGCGGTGTGCCCTTCAGGCGGTGTGCTCCATCACCCAGATCAGCTTGCGGCCGGTCTCGGAGGGGGCGGTGACCAGGGCCTCGTCCACGCGGTCGAGCCGGAAGCCGAGCTTGCGCGGGACGGCCGCGCTGGCGGTGTTCGCCTCGTCGCAGTGGATCTCCACCCGCTCGACGCCCGGCAGTGCCAGCGCGGCCTCGGCGAGCGCCCGCGCGCCCTCCGTGGCCAGGCCGCGGCCGGTGTGCCCGACGCCCACCCAGTAGCCGATCTCCAGGGCGCCCGGCCCGATCCGCCCGTGCAGGCCGAACGCACCGATCACCTCGCCCGGATCGGCGTCCGGCGCGAGCACGTACATGAAGTCGGTGCCCGCGTCCCAGACCTCCTCGCCGGCGCGGGACATCTCGATGCTGTGCTCCATGCTGGGCGCCGCCTTCGCCCACGGCATCCACGGGCGCAGGTGCTCCAGGTTGGTGCGGACGGCCTCGTTGAGCGCGGCCGCGTCCGCGACCCGGCGGCGGCGGAGCGACGCGCCGAGCGGCAGCGGCAGCAACTCCGGCGGGCGGGCGGCGGACACCGGACGCGGGCCGGTGTCAGGAACGTCGGCAGTGTGGTTCATGACAAGGATTATCGGCGCAGGCCAGCGGCGCCTTCAACGGCTTTCCCGGCGCGCCGGACCCGGCGGGCGCCGGTTTCCGGCCGACGCCCGCCACCGGCGTCACATCCGCACCAGGACCTCCTCCAGCCCCTTGCGTCGCAGGTCCGGGACCCGTGCGCCCTCCGCCGGGTAGCCGACCGGGATCACGTACGCCGCCCGCTCCTCGGCCGGCCGCTCGCACACCTCGTTCAGGAAGCGCATCGGGCTCGGCGTGTGCGTCAGCGTCGCCAGCCCGGCCTGGTGCAGTGCCGCGAGCAGCAGCCCGACCGCGATCCCCACCGACTCCTTGGTGTAGTACGGCCGCGGCGTGTCCGGGCCCTTGTGGACCTCGAAGACCACGATCACCGCCGGCGCGTCCTCCAGGAACGGCTTGCGCCAGTCGGTGCCCAGCGGGGCCAGCGCCGCCAGCCATTCCGGCGAGGCCCGGCGGGCGTAGAACTCGCGCTCCTCCGCCTCCGCGGCCACCCGCAGCCGCCGCTTGCGCGCCGGATCCGTGACCACCACGAAGCGCCACGGCTGGACGTGCGCCCCGCTCGGCGCCGTCGACGCGGTGCGCACCGCCCACTCCACCACCCCGTCCGGCAGCGGACGGGCGGCGAAGTCCCGGACGGTGCGCCGCTGCGCCATCACGTCGTGGAACGACCTGCAGCGGTCCTCGGCCTCGTGGGCCGGCACCGCCATCGGGACCAGCGGCACGGTCGGGTGGACCGCGCCCGGTGCTGATGATTCGTCAACCATGCCCGCCAGCACAGCACACGGCCGCCCGGTGGTACAGACCTCCTGCCGGCGCGGCCCGGGCCGTCAGAGCTCGCGGACCCGGCCTCCCTCGACCACCAGCCGCCGGTTCACCGTGACCGCCTCCAGCATCCGGCGGTCGTGCGTCACCAGCAGCAGCGTCCCGGTGTACGAGGCCAGCGCCGACTCCAACTGCTCGATCGCCGGCAGGTCCAGGTGGTTGGTCGGCTCGTCCAGCACCAGCAGGTTCACCCCGCGGGCCTGCAGCAGCGCCAGCGCCGCCCTGGTCCGCTCGCCCGGCGACAGGGTGCCCGCCGGACGCAGCACGTGCACCGCCTTCAGCCCGAACTTGGCCAGCAGCGTGCGCACCTCCTCCTCGGTGAACTCCGGCACCGCCGCCGCGAACGCGTCCGACAGCGGCTCGTCCCCGAGGAACAGCCCGCGGGCCTGGTCGACCTCGCCGACCACCACGCCCGAACCCAGCGCGGCACTGCCGCCCTCCAGGTCGAGCCGGCCCAGCAGCGCGGCCAGCAGCGTGGACTTGCCCGCGCCGTTCGCCCCGGTGATCGCCACCCGGTCCGCCCAGTCGATCTGCAGGTCCACCGGCCCGAAGGAGAAGTCCCCGCGCCGTGCGGTCGCACCGCGCAGGGTGGCCACCACGGCGCCGGAGCGCGGCGCGGCGGCGATCTCCATCCGCAGCTCCCACTCCTTGCGCGGCTCCTCGACCACGTCCAGCCGCTCGATCATGCGCTGCGTCTGCCGGGCCTTCGAGGCCTGCTTCTCCGTCGACTCCGCGCGGGTCGCCCGCGCCTTCTTGTCGTTGTCGCCGCCCTTGCGGCGGGCGTTGCGGACGCCGTGCTCCATCCAGTTGCGCTGCATCTGCGCGCGGGCCTCCAGCGAGGCCTTGGTGTCCGCGTAGTCCTCGTACTGCTCGCGGGCGTGCCGGCGGGCCACCGCCCGCTCCTCCAGGTACGCCTCGTAGCCGCCGCCGTACAGGTTGACCTGCTGCTGGTGCAGGTCCAGCTCCAGCACCCGGGTCACCGTCCGGGCCAGGAACTCGCGGTCGTGGCTGATCAGCACCGTGCCCGCGCGCAGGCCCTTGACGAAGGACTCCAGCCGCTCCAGACCGTCCAGGTCGAGGTCGTTGGTCGGCTCGTCCAGCAGGAAGACGTCGTAGCGCGACAACAGCAGCGAGGCGAGGCCCGCCCGGGCCGCCTGGCCACCGGAGAGCGCCGTCATCGGCAGGTCCAGGGAGACCTTCAGGCCGAGCTGGTCGGCGACCTCCTCGGCGCGCTCCTCCAGGTCCGCGCCGCCGAGGTCCAGCCAGCGGTCCAGGGCCACCGCGTACTCGTCGTCCGCGCCGGGACGGCTCTCCACCAGGCCCTCGGTGGCCTCGTCCAGGGCGGCCTGCGCGGCCGCCACACCCGTCCGCCGGGCCAGGAAGTCCCGGACCGACTCGCCGGGGCGGCGCTCCGGCTCCTGCGGCAGGTGCCCGACGTTCGCGGTCGGCGGGCTCAGCCGCAGCGCACCCCCCTCGGGGGTGTCCAGGCCGGCCAGCAGGCGCAGCAGCGTCGACTTGCCCGCCCCGTTCACCCCGACCAGGCCGATCACGTCGCCGGGCGCGACGACCAGGTCGAGCCCGGCGAAGAGGGTGCGCTCGCCGTGGCCGGCAGCGAGGTCCTTGACTACGAGAGTGGCGCTCATGATGCGCCGATTCTAGGCCGCCCGGGCCGCGACCCCGGCCCGGGCGGCCGTGACCGCCGCGGCTCAGGGACTCTGCACCGGGCTGATCTCGAAGAGCCCGCACACCCGCAGGTGGTACGGGACCAGCATCTGCTGGGTGCTGGCCGGCGGGTACACCCCGAGGTAGGTCGAGGTCGTCCGGCAGCTCGGGACGACACCCGGGTCGTTGGTGCGGATCGTCGCCGCCGCGGTGCGGGCCGGCGCGAGCACCACCGTGCTCACCGGGACACCGTTGCGAGTGGCCGGCGCACCGATCATGGCGTGGCCGGTCGTGAGCACGCTGACACCGGGGTAACCGCGCAGCGCACAGGAGTGGGTGGAGGTGTTGGTGAACTCCACCGGGTAGAGGAAGGACCCCGCGGCGCCCTGCGGGCTGCCGACGGCCAGGTACAGGTCGCCGGCCTGACAGGTCGGGGTCGCGGGTGCGGCCTGGACGCTCTGCGCGGCGGCGACCGCCCCGCCTGCGGCGAGCAGGGCGGCGGCGGAACCGAGGGCCAGGGTGCGCTTGCCGAATCGAATCATGACGTCCCCCGTCCGGGACCGGGCAGGCACTACCTGCAGACCTGCCCACACCCCAGGAGACGCAGCCGGGGACCGGACGGTTCTGGCCACCCCACGCGCCCCTGGGAAACAAATCCGTTGCCCCGTCGTGGGGCGGTCCCTACCGTGGTGGGTGTTCGCACGACAGCCCCGCATGTCTGGAGAAGGCCCTTGCTCTTCTGAGGTCACGAGACACCGCTCGACAGCTCCCGCCCGACCGATCGTCGGCGGTGGAGCGCGTGAGCGTGCGACCTCGGACGAGAGCCGGCCCCTGCGTGGTGCCCGTGCTGCTCCCCTGTGCCGTCCTGCCGCTCCCGCGGTGTCTCCCGTGTTGCTCCCTCTCTCATCCGTAGCAACCGCAGGAGGCCATCCATGGCTCAACCCACCACGTCCGTCCTCTGCTCGGACCTGTCCTTCGAGTGGCCCGACGGTGCCCCCGTCCTGGAGGGCTTCCACCTCGCCGTCGGCCCGGGCCGCACCGGTCTGATCGGCCTCAACGGCGCCGGCAAGTCCACCCTGCTCCGGCTGATCGCCGGGGAGCTGACGCCGACCTCGGGCACCGTCCGGGTCGGCGGCGAGCTCGGCTACCTGCCGCAGGGCCTCACCCTGCGGCAGGACGAGCGGGTCGACGAGGCGCTCGGCATCCGGGCGGCCCGCGAGGCCCTGCACGCCATCGAGTCCGGCGACACCGACGAGCGGCACTTCACCGCGGTCGGCGACGACTGGGACGTCGAGGAGCGCGCCCGGGAGACCCTGGGCCGCCTCGGCCTCGGCCGCCTCGACCTGGACCGCACCACCGGTGAACTCTCCGGCGGCGAGGGCGTGCTGCTGCACCTCGCGGCGCTGCTGCTGCGCCGTCCGGACGTCCTGCTGCTGGACGAGCCCACCAACAACCTCGACCGGTCCGCCCGCGCGCGGCTGTACGAGGCGGTGGCCGCCTGGCGCGGGGTCATGGTGATCGTCAGCCACGACCGCGAACTGCTGCAGCACGTCGACCAGATCGCCGACCTCAGGGACGGCTCGGTGACCTGGTACGGCGGCAACTTCGCGGACTACGAGCGGACGCTGGCCGCCGAGCAGGAGACCGCGGAGCGGCTGGTGCGCAATGCCGCGGCCGACGTGCAGCGGCAGAAGCGCGACCTGATCGAGGCCCGTGCCCGGCTGGAGCGCAGTGCCGCGTACGGGAAGGCGAAGTCCGCCCAGCGCAACGACCCGAAGATCATCGCCGGGGCTTTCAAGAACAAGGCCGAGGCGACCTCGGGCCGGGTGCGCGGCATGCACGCCGAGCGGCTGGCCGATGCGAAGGATCGGCTGACCGCGGCGGAGGAGGCCGTCCGCGACGACGCGGAGATCCGGATCGACCTGCCGCACACGGCCGTCCCGGCGGGCCGGACGGTGCTCCTCCTCGACCGGGTGCGCCCGGCGCACGGGCCGGTCGGTGCCGCACCGATCGACCTGGAGCTGCGCGGCCCGGAGCGGGTGGCCCTGGTCGGGCGGAACGGCTCGGGCAAGACCACCCTGCTGCGCACCGTGGCGGGCGAACTCGCCCCGGCTGCGGGCGAGGTGGGCACGCCGGTGCCGATGCGGTACCTCCCGCAGCGGCTCGACCTGCTGGACGACGGGCTGAGCGTGGTGGGCAACGTGCGGCAGTTCGCCCCTTCGGCGGGGAACAACGCGATCCGGGCGCGGCTGGCCCGGTTCCTGTTCCGCGGCGAGCGGGCCGACCGGCCGGCCGGCACGCTGTCCGGCGGGGAGCGGTTCCGGGCGACGCTGGCCGCGCTGCTGCTCTCCGAGCCGCCGCCGCAGCTGCTGCTGCTGGACGAGCCGACCAACAACCTGGACCTGGCGAGCGTCCGCCAGCTCACCCAGGCGCTGTCCGGCTACCGGGGCGCGCTGGTGGTGGTCAGCCACGACGTGCCGTTCCTGCGGTCGATCGGCATCACCCGCTGGCTGGAGCTGGACGGCGGCAGCCTGCGCACGGTCGATCCGCTGTAGGCCGTCCCGGGCCGGAAAAGGCGCCGGGGAGGGCCGACCCCCTGCGGTCGTCCCTCCCCGGCGGGCTCTCGGTGGCCGGCGGCGCTGCCGGGCCGGCCCGCGGCGGTCAGCCCTCCGCGGGTGCCCCGGCCGCCTCGGCCGTCGGGGCGGGGGCGCGGCCGCCGACGAGCTTGGTGCCGAGCCGGTCGAGGCCGACCACGACGACCGCGAGGACGACGAACTCGACGGTCAGCTGGCCGATCTGGCCGGCGACCCAGCCGTAGCCGTCCGTGGTGGGGTCGAGGAAGAAGTAGGGGTACTTCAGCGGGAAGGACGGGAAGAGGATCGCCCGGGCCTCGGTGACCAGCGCGTAGCCGAGCGGGAAGGCCAGCCAGAGCGGGACGTCCTTCCAGCGGGAGGCGTTGCGGGGCTTCAGCAGCAGCCAGTCGGCGACGACCATCAGCGGCGTCGTGTAGTGCAGGAAGAAGCTGGACCAGTGCTGCAGCCGGTCGGGGCCGGAGACCAGGCCGGGCAGCGGGCTCTCGCCGTGCTGGAGCAGGATGTGCGAGACCAGGCCGGTGATCACGATGTACAGCGTGGCGGCGCCGCGCAGCCGGGGCGCGGGCGCGTCGACGGTGTTGCGCTTGACCATCCAGTACACGGCGGAGATGAAGTAGCCGAGCACGATGACGTTGCTCTCGAGGGTGAAGTACACCAGCGAGCTGTTGCTGAGGACCAGCCCCAGGCCGGCCGAGAGCACGATGGCCAGCCGCCACCAGAGGGCGGGCTTGGTCCGGACTGTCATGGGTTCACCAGTTCTCGTCGGAGTGCGGACGCGGCCCGACGCCGGACTGATGGGTCGGAGGGCGGGCCGGTCGCCGCACTCTACCCGCCGGTAGGGAAGCTGTGGAAGCTGCCTGCCGGCGTCCCCGCACTGCGGCTGTCCTGCATGGATGCGGAGCGGGCCGGCCCCCGAGGGGGAGCCGGCCCGCCGTTCGTGCGGGGATCAGGCGGTGGTGCAGACCGTCCCGTTCAGGGTGAACGAGGCGGGCACCGGGTTGCTCGTGCCCCAACTGCCGTTGAAGCCGAACCCGTAGGACGCGCCGGGGGCGAGGCCGGTCGCCCAGGACGGGTTGGCCGCGGTCACGGCGGCGCCGGACTGGGTGAACACCGCGCTCCAGCCCTGGGTGACCTGCTGGCCGGCACCGAACTGCCAGCCCACCTGCCACGGGCCGATCGCCGAGGTGCCCTTGTTGGTCACGGTGACGTCGGCGGTGAAGCCGCCCGTCCACTGGTTGGCGATCCGGTACGCGACGGTGCAGCCGCCCGGCAGCGGCGAGGAGCTCGGCGGGGAGCTGGGCGGGGCGGACGGCGAGGGCGAGGCCGACGAGGACGGGGAGCCGGAGCCGGAACCGGACGGCGACGGGCTGGCCGTGGAGCCGCCGAAGGCCGCGGCCACCGCCGCCCAGGCAGGCTTGGCCTGCAGGTTCTCGTCGTACAGGGTGGCCGCGCCGTAGCCGGAGAAGACGCCCGGCACCCAGGAGTCGGCGTCGTCCAGGCCCCAGACGGTCACGCCGACGCAGCGGGCGACGGCCCGGCAGGCGGTGATCACCTTGCGGTAGTCCTCGGCCTGCGCGGCCAGGGCGGTGGCGTTGGACGGCGTCTGCATCCGGACGTCCAGCTCGGTGATCGCGACGTCCACGCCGAGGTCGGCGAAGCGCTGCAGGTTGGCCTTGAGGTCGGACGGCACCTGGCCGAGGACCAGGTGCGCCTGGAAGCCGACGCCGTCGATCGGAACGCCCTGCTGCTTCAGCGACTTGACGAGGTCGTAGAGCGCGGTGCTCTTCGCGTTGACGCCCTCGACGCTGTAGTCGTTGATGTACAGCCTGGCGGCCGGGTCGGCCTGGTGGGCCCAGGTCAGCGAGTCGGCGATCCAGCCGTCGCCGAGGTTGTCCTGCCAGATGCTGCTGCGGCGGGTGCCGTTGTCGTTGAAGGCCTCGTTGACGACGTCCCAGGCGTAGACCTTCCCGGCGTAGCGGCCGGCCTCGGTGGCGATGTGCTGCTGCAGCAGGGTGCGCAACCGGTCGGCACTGAAGCCGCCGTTGGTGATCCAGCCGGGCACCTGGCTGTGCCAGGCGAGGGTGTGGCCGCGGACGACCTGGCCGTTGGCCCGGGCGAAGGCGACCAGCCGGTCGGCGGCGGCCCAGTTGAGGTTGCCCTGGCTCGGTTCGACGGCGTCCCACTTCATCGCGTTCTCGGCCGTGACGGAGTTGAACTGCCCCGACACGAGCGAGCTGTAGGCGGTGGAGCCGGTGAGGCGGTTGTCCGAGACGGCGACGCCGATCTGGCGGCCGTCCGCCGATGCGAGGGTCCGCAACGGGGTGTCGGCGCCGTGGGCGCTGAGCGTGGACAACGGGAGGAGCACGGCGGCCAGCAGGGCGGCGAGGATCGCGACCAGGCTGCTGCGGCGCGGAGTGGAGGCCACGGGGGCGTCCCTTCTGCGTGAAGTGTGTACCCGGGGTACTGCGACACGCAGAGTCCCGGAGGGGTCGGTGGTGCCTCCGAGGGTTGGTGCCGACGCTACGGGTGGGGCGCGGGCACGTCAACGGGTCCGACGCGGTTGCGCCGGACCCGTGGGATGGCCGCCGGCCTCCGGGGCCGGCGAGCGGGTCAGAAGGTCAGCCGGGCGGACTCGTGGGTGCGGGTCTCGATGCCGGCGGCGGCCTTGTCGATGAGCTGGTGCGCGAGGTTGGAGCAGGCGCGCGCCGCGGCGAGCTCCTCGCCGATCGTGGAGTCGGGGGAGTCGTCGGGGTTGCGGCGGGCGATGCCGATGCCGCGCACGCCGGGCGCGCTGAACCCGCTGAGCGAGGCGGTGCAGCTCGTCCGGCTCTCGTCCTCCTCGAAGTTCAGGTCGACGATCCAGTGGTTGTGCATGCGGATCACCTTCTCGGACGGCGGTCGTCAGCCCCAGAATCCGCCCGCCGGGCGAGCCGTGCAAGCGTGGCGCGGGCGCAGCGGGCCGGGTGCGGCCGGGTGTGGGCCGACCCTTGTTACCGGCGGGTCACATGTCTATCATCGCGACTGTGACAGCTGAACTGTCAAACAAGGGAGAACGGCCGTGACCGAACCCGTCGGCCCCGCCGCCCACGGCCCGCTGGCCGGCGTCCGCGTGGTCGAACTGGCCGGCCTCGGACCCGGCCCGTTCGCCGCCATGCTGCTCGCCGACCTCGGTGCCGACGTGGTGCGCGTCGACCGCCCCGGCCCGCCGCCGCTCGGCCCCGCGCCCGCCCTCGACCTCACCAACCGCAACAAGCGCTCCGTCCTGGTCGACCTCAAGGCACCGGACGGCCCCGCCGCCGTGCTCGACCTCGTCGCCCGCGCCGACCTGCTGATCGAGGGCTACCGCCCCGGCGTCGCCGAACGCCTCGGCGTCGGCCCCGCCCGGTGCCTCGCCCGCAACCCCGCCCTCGTCTACGGCCGGATGACCGGCTGGGGCCAGGACGGCCCGCTCGCCGACCGGGCCGGCCACGACATCGGCTACATCGCCACCGCCGGCGTGCTCGGCCTGGTAGCCGGCGAACCCGGCGGCCCGCCCGGCGTCCCCGCCAACCTGCTCGGCGACTACGCCGGCGGCTCGCTCTACCTGGCCGTCGGCCTGCTCGCCGCCCTGCACCACGCCCGCGCCACCGGCACCGGCCAGGTCGTCGACGCCGCCGTCGTCGACGGCTCCGCCCACCTCACCAGCATGCTCTGGGGCCTCAAGGCGGCCGGCCACTGGCACGACACCCGCGGCGCCAACCTGCTCGACGGCGGCGCCCCCTACTACGCGCTCTACCGCACCGCCGACGGCGGGCACATGGCCGTCGGCGCGCTGGAGCCGCAGTTCTACGCCGAGTTCGCCCGGCTGCTCGGCCTCGGCGCGGACGCCCCCGGCCAGCACGACCTCGCCCGCTGGCCGGAGCTGCGCACCCTGATCGCCGACCGCTTCGCCACCCGCACCCGGGCCGACTGGACGGCCGTCTTCGAGGGCACCGACGCCTGCACCGCCCCCGTCCTCACCCTCGACGAGGCCGCCGACCACCCCCAGCTCAAGGCCCGGGGCAGCTACACCGAGCAGGACGGCGTCGTCCAGCCGGCCCCGGCCCCCCGGTTCTCCGCCACCCCCGGCACGCTGCGCCGCCCGCCCGCCCTGCCTGGCGCGCACACCGCGGAGGTCGCCCGCGACTGGGACGTCCCCGCCCTCGCCGGCCGTACGCAGGCACAGCCGCAGCAGTCCCGCACCGACCGTCCACACCACTGAGGAGCCGCAGGTGCAGCGCGAGATCTACACCGAGGAGCACGAGGCCTTCCGGGAGACCGTCCGGGCGTTCCTCGCCAAGGAGGTGCTGCCGCACCAGGAGCGCTGGGAGCAGGCCGGCATCGTCGACCGGGAGGCCTGGCTCGCCGCCGGCCGCCACGGCCTGCTCGGCCTCGCCGTCCCCGAGGAGTACGGCGGTGGCGGCACCCCCGACTTCCGCTTCCCGGCCGTCCTCGCCGAGGAGTTCACCCGGGCCGGGGTGAGCGGGCTGGCGCTCGGCCTGCACAACGACATCATCGGCCCGTACCTGACCTCGCTGGCGACCGAGGAGCAGAAGGGCCGCTGGCTGCCCGGCTTCTGCAGTGGCGACATCGTCACCGCGATCGCGATGACCGAGCCCGGTGCCGGCTCCGACCTGCAGGGCATCCGCACCACCGCCGTCGACCGGGGCGACCACTACCTCCTCAACGGCAGCAAGACCTTCATCTCCAACGGGATCATCTCCGACCTGGTGATCGTGGTGGCCCGCACCACCCCCGAAGGCGGCGCGCACGGGCTGAGCCTGCTGGTCGTCGAGCGCGGCATGCCGGGCTTCCGGCGCGGCCGCAACCTCGACAAGATCGGCCAGAAGTCCCAGGACACCGCCGAGCTGTTCTTCGACGACGTCCGCGTCCCCAAGGAGAACCTGCTCGGCGAGCTCAACGGGGGCTTCGTCCACCTGATGCGGAACCTCGCACAGGAGCGCCTGACCATCGCGGTCTCCGCGATCGCCGGCGCCGAACACCTGCTGGAGCTGACCACCCGCTACGTCCAGCAGCGGACCGCCTTCGGCAAGCCGCTCGCCAAGCTGCAGCACGTCCGCTTCGAGGTCGCCGAACTCGCCACCGAGTGCGCCGTCACCCGGACCTTCGTCGACCGCTGCATCACCGAGCACAACCGGTACGCGCTCACCCCGGTCGACGCCTCGATGGCGAAGTGGTGGGCCACCGAACTGCAGAAGCGCACCGCCGACCGCTGCCTGCAACTGCACGGCGGATACGGCTACATGACGGAATACCCGGTGGCGAAGGCGTTCACCGACGGCCGCATCCAGACGATCTACGGCGGCACCACCGAGATCATGAAAGAGATCATCGGCCGCTCCCTCCTCGGCTGACCGCCCGGTCACCTACCCCCGAAAGGCACTCACCGTGACCACTGAAGCGTTCGTCTACGACGCGATCCGCACCCCGCGCGGGCGCGGCAAGGCCAACGGCTCCCTGCACGGCACCAAGCCGATCGACCTGGTGGTCGGCCTGATCCACGAGCTCCAGGCCCGCTTCCCGACCCTGGACCCGGCCGCGATCGACGACATCGTGCTCGGCGTGGTCAGCCCGGTCGGCGACCAGGGCTCCGACATCGCCCGGATCGCCGCCATCGCGGCCGGCCTGCCCGACACCGTCGCCGGCGTCCAGGAGAACCGCTTCTGCGCCTCCGGCCTGGAGGCCGTCAACCTGGCCGCGGCAAAGGTCCGTTCGGGCTGGGAGGACCTCATCCTGGCCGGCGGCGTCGAGTCGATGTCCCGGGTCAAGATGGGCTCCGACGGCGGGGCCTGGGCGATGGACCCGATGACCGCGTACGAGACGGGCTTCGTCCCGCAGGGCATCGGCGCCGACCTGATCGCCACCGTCGAGGGCCTCAGCCGCACCGACGTGGACGCCTTCGCCGCCGAGTCCCAGGCCCGCGCCGCCAAGGCCCAGGCCGACGGCCACTTCGACCGCTCGGTGGTGCCGGTCCGCGACCGCAACGGCCTGATCGTGCTGGACCGCGACGAGTTCATCCGCCCCGGCACCACCGTCGAGACGCTGGCCGGCCTCAAGCCCTCCTTCGCCGGCATCGGCGAGGCCGGCGGCTTCGACGCCGTCGCCCTGCAGAAGTACCACTGGGTGGAGAGGATCGACCACGTCCACCACGCCGGCAACTCCTCCGGCATCGTCGACGGCGCCGCCCTGGTCGCGATCGGCTCCCGCGAGATCGGCGAGCGCTACGGACTCACCCCGCGCGCCCGGATCGTCTCCGCCGCCGTGTCCGGCTCCGAGCCCACCATCATGCTCACCGGCCCCGCCCCCGCCACCCGCAAGGCCCTCGCCAAGGCCGGACTCACCGCGGACGACATCGACCTGGTCGAGATCAACGAGGCCTTCGCCGCCGTCGCCCTGCGCTTCATGCGCGAACTCGGCTTCGGCCACGAGAAGGTCAACGTCAACGGCGGCGCCATCGCCCTCGGCCACCCGCTCGGAGCCACCGGCGCCATGCTCATCGGCACCCTCGTCGACGAACTGGAGCGCCGCGACCTCCGCTACGGCCTGGCCACCCTCTGCGTGGGCGGCGGCATGGGTGTCGCCACCGTGATCGAGCGCATCTGACCACCCCCTCCCCGCCACTCCCTGGAGAGACTTCCCCATGACTGCAGCATCCGCCATCCGCTGGGAGCAGGACCAGGACGGCGTGGTCACCCTCGTCCTCGACGACCCCGCCCAGTCCGTCAACACCATGAACGCCGCCTTCACCGAGGCGCTCGACGAGACCGTCGCCCGGCTGAAGGCCGCCGACGACGTGCGCGGCGTCATCGTCACCTCCGCCAAGAAGACCTTCTTCGCCGGTGGCGACCTCCACCTGCTCTCCTCCGTCGGGCCCGACCGGGCCGCCGAGACCTTCGAGCACGGCATGCGGATCAAGCGCGCCCTGCGCGCCCTGGAGACCCTCGGCAAGCCGGTCGTCGCCGCGATCAACGGTGCCGCCCTCGGCGGCGGCCTGGAGATCGCCCTCGCCTGCCACCACCGCATCGCCCTGGACACCCCGGCGACCAAGATCGGCCTGCCCGAGGTCACCCTCGGCCTGCTGCCCGGCGGCGGCGGAGTCGTCCGCACCGTGCGGCTGCTCGGCATCACCGACGCCCTGCTCAAGGTCCTGCTGCAGGGGCAGCAGTACCGCCCGGCGCAGGCCCTGCAGCACGGCCTGGTCGACGAACTCGCCGCCACCCCCGAGGAGATGCTCGCCAAGGCCCGCGCCTTCGTCGACGCCCACCCGGAGTCCGTGCAGCGCTTCGACGTCAAGGGCTACCGGATCCCCGGCGGCACCCCGGCCAGCCCCGCGCTCGCCGCCAACCTGCCCGCCTTCCCGGCCAACCTGCGCAAGCAGCTCGCCGGCGCGCCCTACCCGGCGCCGCGCAACATCCTGGCCGCGGCGGTGGAGAGCGCCCAGGTCGACGTCGACACCGCGATGGCCATCGAGGCCCGGTACTTCACCGAGCTGGTCTGCGGCCAGACCGCCAAGAACATGATCCAGGCCTTCTTCTTCGACATGCAGGCCGTCAACTCCGGTGCCGGCCGCCCCAAGGGCGTCCCCGCCCGGAAGGTCGAGAAGGTCGCCGTGCTCGGCGCCGGCATGATGGGCGCCGGCATCGCGTACTCCTGCGCCAAGGCCGGCATCGAGGTCCTCCTCAAGGACGTCACCGTCGAGGCCGCCGAACGCGGCAAGGCCTACTCCGCCGCGCTGCTCGACAAGGCGGTCGCCCGCGGCCGCAGCACCGAGGCCGAGCGCGCCGGGTTCCTCGCCCGGATCACCCCGACCGCGGAGGCCGCCGACCTGGCCGGCTGCGACGCCGTCATCGAGGCCGTCTTCGAGAACCCCGAGCTCAAGCACAAGGTCTTCCAGGAGGTCCAGGACGTCGTCGCCCCCGACGCCCTGCTCTGCTCCAACACCTCCACCCTGCCGATCGGGCTGCTCGCCGAAGGCGTCGACCGCACCGCCGACTTCATCGGCCTGCACTTCTTCTCGCCGGTCGACAAGATGCCGCTGGTCGAGATCATCCGCGGCCCGCAGACCGGCGACGAGGCGCTCGCCCGCGCCTTCGACCTCGTCCGGCAGATCCGCAAGACGCCGATCGTGGTCAACGACTCCCGCGGCTTCTTCACCTCCCGGGTGATCGGACAGTTCATCAACGAGGGCGTCGCGATGGTCGGCGAGGGCCTCGACCCGGTCTCCGTCGAGCAGGCCGCCGCCCAGGCCGGCTACCCGGCCAAGGTCCTGTCGCTGATGGACGAGCTCACCCTCACCCTGCCCCGCAAGATCCGGAACGAGTCCCGGCGGGCCGTCGAGGAGGCCGGCGGCAGCTGGCAGCCGCACCCCGCCGACACCGTCATCGACCGCATGGTCGACGAGTTCGGCCGCGAGGGCCGCAGCGGCGGCGCCGGCTTCTACGAGTACGAGAATGGGCAGCGTGCCCGGCTCTGGCCCGGCCTGCGCGAGCACTTCACGCAGCCCGGCAAGGAGATCCCGTTCGAGGACATGAAGGAGCGGATGCTCTTCGCCGAGGCCCTGGACTCCGTCCGCTGCCTGGAGGAGTCCGTCCTCACCTCGGTCGCCGACGCCAACATCGGCTCCATCCTCGGCATCGGCTTCCCCGCCTGGACGGGCGGCGTCCTCCAGTACATCAACGGCTACCCCGGCGGCCTCACCGGATTCGCCGCCCGCGCCCGCGAACTGGCCGCCGCCTACGGCGACCGCTTCACCCCGCCCGCACTCCTGGACGAGATGGCCGCCGACGGCCGCACCTTCCGGGACTGACACCCGCGACACCCGCGCCGCCCCCGCCCACCCCGGGCGGGGGCGGCGCCCGTGCGTAGGCTTCCCCCGTGAACGACTTCGTACCCGGCCTGCGGATCAGACCCGGTGGCCCGGGCGACGCGGCGGCCGTCCTCGGGATGCTGGACGCGGCCGTGCGCTGGATGAACGAGCGCGGCAACACCGAGCAGTGGGGAACCGTCCCGTACTCGCAACGGCCCGGCGGACCGGACCGCGTCGAGCGGTACACCACCGAGAACGAGCCCCACATCGCCGAGTACGACGGCACACCGGTCGGCGCCCTGGTGCTCGACTCCGGGCCCAGCCCGCAGCTGCCGATCGCCCCGGCCGGCGAACCCGAGCGCTACGTCCGGCTGTTGGTCTCCGACCGCCGGCACGCCGGTCTCGGCATCGGCGCGGCGCTGCTCGCCCACGCCGCCGAGGAGACCCGGCGGGCCGGCGCCGCGCTGCTGCGGGTCGACTGCTGGACGGGCGGCGGCGGTGCGCTGGTCGCCTTCTACGAGCGCAACGGCTTCACCCGCACCGACCGCTTCCTGGACGGCAGCTGGCCCGGGCAGGTCCTGGCCCGCCGGCTCGGCTGACCGATCGCCCCTGCGCCCGCGGGAGCCCGGCAGCCCGGGCGTCGGTGGGCACCGATAGCCTGGTCCGTAGTGATCATCCGGAGGAGGGGGACAGGATGGGCCGGCTGACCTGGCAGGAGACGACGGCGTACCGGGCGAGGCTCCGTGGCTGCCTGCTCGGCGGCGCGATCGGCGACGCCCTCGGCAACCCGATCGAGATGAAGTCCATGGTCACCGTCGAGGCCGAGCACGGGCCGACCGGCATCACCGGACTCGTCCCGGACCGCGAGGGCGTGATCGGCCGGATCACCGACGACACCCAGATGACCCTCTTCTCCGCCGAGGGCTGGATGTACGGCTACCGCCGCATCCAGACCAAGGGCCTCGGCGGCGCCGAGACCACCCTGATCAAGGAGGCCTACCTGCGCTGGCTGGAGACCCAGCGGCACCCCGGCCCGCTGCCCCACGAGGGCCTCGGGCACCGCTGGGGCAACCTGCGCGAGCAGCAGTGGCTGTACGCCCGCCGCGCCCCCGGCCGCGCCTGCGAGTTCGGCCTCCAGGAGGACCACATCCCCGACGCGCACGCCCCGGTCGACGGCAGCCCGGGCCCGGTGAACCCGGACTCCAAGGGCTGCGGCTCCGTCATGCGCTCGGCGCCCTTCGGCTTCACCGGCCGCGGCATCACCGGCAGGGGCGACTTGCACGCCTTCGAACTCGCCGCCCGCTGCTCCCGGATCACCCACGGCCACCCGACCGCCCAGCTCGCCTCCGGTGCCTTCGCGGCCATGATCAGCCGCCTGGTCGACGGCGAGTCGCTGCCGGACGCCGTCCGCAACGCCATGGAACTGCTCACCCGCTACCCCAACCACGAGGAGACCTACGCCGCACTGCAGCGGGCCGTCGCCCTGGCCGAGGCCGGTCCGGCCACCCCGCTGACGGTGGAGAGCCTCGGCGGCGGCTGGACGGCCGAGGAGGCGCTCGCCATCGGCGTCTACGCGGCCCTCGCCCGCACCGAGTTCTGGAAGCACCGCACCCCGATCGAGTCGGCCCTGCTGCTGTCGGTCAACCACTCCGGCGACAGCGACTCCACCGGCTCGATCTGCGGCAACCTGCTCGGCGCCCACCACGGCGACGCCATGCTGCCGCCGGACTGGCTCGGCCAGATCGAGGGCCGTGCGGCGATCGCCGTCGTCGCCGACGACTTCGCCGCGGTCGTCCACCCGGGCGAGAAGCGCCCCTGGGTGTACTCGGCCTGACGGGCGTGCGGATGCCTCGTCGGGAGGTGCCCCACGCGCCCCCTGCCGGGTGCCCGGACGTCCTTCGACGCCACGCGTCAGCGCTGACCCCCGGCGGGCCGGGAGAGGCGGTAGACGACGCTCGGGCGGAGCGGGCTGCCTTCGGGGGCGTACGGGTCGTCGAAGTCCTCGGCCGGGTCGCGGACCATGCCGAGGCGCTGCATCACCGCCTGCGAGCGGCGGTTGGCGGCGGTGGTGACGGCGAGGACCTCGGGCAGGCCGAGGGCGTCGAAGGCGAAGTCGAGGCAGGCCCGGCCGGCCTCGGTGGCGTAGCCGTGGCCCCAGGCGTCGCGGGCGAGCCGCCAGCCGACCTCGACCCCGGTGAAGGGCATGTCCTCGTCCACGTCGTCGAGCCCGGCGAAGCCGAGGAACTCGCCGGTGGCGGTCGACTCCACCGCCCACCAGCCGTAGCCGCGCCGCGCCAGGTCGGCGCGGAAGGCGGCCACCCCGGCGTCGCACTGCTCGCGGGTGAGCAGGTCCCCGAGGTGCTCGCGCACCGCGGGGTCGGCGTTCATCGCCGCCCAGGGGGCGAGGTCGGACTCCCGCCAGGGGCGCAGGGTGAGGCGTGCGGTGTGCAGTTCGGTCATGGCCCGAGCCAACCCCGGGCGGCCCGCCGTGTCGACCGGGTTTCCCGGCACTAGTCGGTGCTGCCGGTCAGTTCCTCGGCGAGCGAGCGCTGGAAGGCGGTGACGATGGCCTGCACCACCAGGGGCTGGATGCGGTCGGTGAGACTCTTCATCCGGTCCAGGTCGGCCGGGGCGGGGGCGCTCTCCCGGTAGGGCTTCCACACGGTGTCGCGGAAGAGCCGGTGCAGGTCGTGCGCGGTGGCCTGGCTGTGCAGCCGGACGACGGCGCGGGCCGCCAGCAGGGTCTCCAGCGGGATCGGCACGTCCAGGATCCGCACGCCGAGCGGCAGCAGCCCGGGGTCGGTCTTGAAGACGTCGGGATCCTCGGTGCGGTGCAGGGCGCCCATGGCGGCGAGCCGGTCCAGGTCGGCGTCGGAGGGGTCGCGGCCGATCCGCCGGGCGAGCTGCTCGCGGTCGGTCTCCTCGGCTGCCTCCGGCGTCCAGGAGGCGACCAGGGCGCGGTGGATGGCGA
The DNA here is from genome assembly GCF_040683455.1 of Kitasatospora sp. NPDC093679. Taxonomy (NCBI): domain Bacteria; kingdom Bacillati; phylum Actinomycetota; class Actinomycetes; order Kitasatosporales; family Streptomycetaceae; genus Kitasatospora; species Kitasatospora sp. NPDC093679. The sequence goes on along the minus strand of NZ_JBFBDW010000004.1, from coordinate 16,998 downwards.
GGTCCAGCGAGCCGATGTCCTCGGGGAGTTGGGCGAGGTAGCGTTCGATCGCCGCCAGTGTGAGGCCCTGCCGCTGGAGTTCCTCGATGAGTTCCAGCCGGCCGAGGTGCTCCGGCCCGTACAGGCCGACCCGGCGCGGGCCGAGCTCGGGCGGCGGGAGCAGGCCCTTGGCGGCGTAGAAGCGCAGCGTGCGGACGGTCACCCCGGCCCGGGCCGCCAGTTCGTCGACGGTGAGCTGCGGTGTGCCTGCTGTCATCCGGTGCAACCTCTTCCGCCCGTTCGCCCCGCCGGGTGCGGCAGTCCTGCTGTGACAGCACCAGTGTGACAGTGCCGCGACCTGCCGGTCCACCGCGTCCGCCCGGCCGGGGGCCGTCCCGTTCCGCGCGCTTCGATGCGGCACCCGCACGCATCGGCCGGCACGGCCTAGGCTGGCGGTCATGAGCCCTTCGATCGCCACCAACACCCGGGTGGAGCTGGCCGAGTTGCTGGACTTCGTCCGTCCGCGCCACCGGGCGCTGCTGCTCACCCGCCGTGCCGACGGCACCCCGCAGGCCTCCCCGCTGACCTGCGGGGTGGACGACTCCGGCCGGATCGTGATCTCCACGTACCCCGAGCGGGCGAAGACCCGCAACGCCCGGCGGGACTCCGCGGTCAGCGTGGTGGTGCTCTCCGACGAGTGGGACGGCCCCTGGGTGCAGGTGGACGGCGAGGCCGAGGTGCTGGACGGTCCGGAGGCCGTGGAGCCGCTGGTGGAGTACTACCGGAACATCGCCGGCGAGCACCCGGACTGGGACGAGTACCGCGAGGCGATGCGTCGGCAGGGCAAGTCGCTGATCCGGATCACCCCGCGGCGCTGGGGCCCGGTCGCCACCGGCGGCTTCCCGGCCCGCCTGGTGCAGGACCGGTAGGAGGCCGTCCGGACTACCGGACTGCCGGAGAGCCCGAGGGGCCGGCGCCGGGACGTCCCCCGGCACCGGCCCCTCGGGCCGACGGGCGCACCCCTGCGGTCAGGCCCGCGAGCGGCGGCGGGCCGCGACCAGGACGGCGGCACCGAGCGCGACGGCCGTGCCACCGGCCGCGGCGATGCCGGCGAGCGGCGCGTCGGTGCCGGTGGAGGCCAGCCGGTCGGCGCCGGTGGTCGCCCCGGTGCCGGTCGTCCAGGCGGTGGTCGTGCCGGTGGTGGCCGTGGTGGTCCCGGTGGTTGCGGAGGCCGGGGTGACGGTGCTGCCGCCCTTGCCCTGCGTGCCGGTGCCGCCCTGGCCCGTGGTGCCCTGACCGGTGGTGGTCCGGTCGGCCGCGGCCTTGTCCTTGGCCTCCGCCTCGGGCAGACCGGTGGTCAGGAAGGCTCGGAGCGCCTCGGGGGTGCCGGCGGCCAGCGCGGCGAGGGCGGCCTTCCGCACCTCGGGGCCGCCGGTCTCGGCGAGCTGGGAGACCCTGAGCCGGTCGTCGGCGGCCCGGATCGAGGGCAGGTCGGCGAGGAACTTCAGCACGTCCGCGTCGGTGCCGTGCATCGCCTTCTCGGCGGCCTCGCGGAGGATCCGGCCGATGCCCTTCTCGCCGAGGATCCGGGCCACCTTGATCCGGTTGTCGTCGGCGATGATCTTCTTCAGCTCGACGGTGAGGAAGTGCTCGATCTCGGCGTCGGTGCCGCTCATCGCCTTCCGGGCGGCCTCGCGCAGGTACTGGCTGTTGTTCTGGTCGGCGATCAGCTGGACCAGCCGGACCCGGTTGTCCTGCGCCCGCAGTCGCGGGTAGTCGACGGTGAGGAAGTGCTCGACGTCGGCGTCGGTGCCGCTCATCGCCTTCTGGGCGGCCTCGCGCACGCCGCGTCTGGTGGTCTGGTCGGCGATCAGCTGGACCAGCCGGACCCGGTTGTCCTGCGCCCGCAGCCGCGGGTAGTCGACGGTGAGGAAGTGCCGGCGGTCCTGCGGGGTGCCGGCGAGCGCCTTGGTGGCGGCCTCGCGGACGCCGCGGCCGGTCCGCGGGTCGGCCAGGATGCGCTCGATCTCGGCGCGGTCGGCCGCGTCCTGCTCGGCCGCGTCGTCGGAGGCGGGGCCGCCGGCCGGCGCGGGAGCCTGGTCCGAGGTCGGCGGCGCGTCCGACCGGGACCGGCCGGCCGGCAGTTCCTCGGCCGACGCGGGTGCGGCGGCGAGGGCGACAGGTGCGGAAACCGCTGCCACGAGCGCGGCAGCGGCCAGCGAACGACGGATGTTCACGAATCCCCCGGAATGATGATCAGACGTCACACCGTCTTCGCGGATCTTCACGCGCGACAGCGAATGTGATCGTACATCAATCATCTTGTACGTCGGCGAACTTACCCGTCCGGAGCCCCTCGGGCCGGCCGCGGAGGCGGACCGAGGGCGGCCCGCACGAGGTCCAGCACCTCCTGGTCGGTCAGACCCGAAGTCCGCGCCTCGGCGACCAGGGCGTCGGCGGCCGCGCCGAGACGGGCCCGGCCCGGTGACGCGGCGTCGGTGATCTGCGCCCCGCGGCCGCGGCGCAGGTCGATCAGCCCCTCCTCGCGGAGGATCTGGTAACCGCGCAGCACGGTGTGCATGTTGACGTCGAGCGAGCCGGCGAGGGTGCGGGCGGGCGGCAGCCGGTCGCCGGGCCCCGCGGAGCCCTCGGCGACGGCACGGCGGACGCAGGCGGCGATCTGCTCGGCCAGCGGCTGCGGGGAGGCGGGATTCACGCGGAAGAGCACGGGCGGTCCTCCCGGGAGCGCCGGACGAGGGCATCGAGCAGCCCGACGGCCGTTCCGGCGTCGGGGACGGAGACGGTGAACTCCCGTCCGTCGGTGAGCCGTACGGCGACGGCCTCGCCGGGCCGCAGCACCAGGCCGCTGCGCCCGGGCCCGGAGCGGTACCCCTCGTCGCCGAAGACCCCCGTCCACCGGACCTCGCGGCGGTCGGCGGCGGCGATCCGCTCCAGCGGCAGCTGCACCCGGGGCCGGCGGAGCAGCGGCAGCCGGACGGTCAGGCCGTTCCGGTCGACGGTGACCCGGACCCGGCCGGCGGCCGTGGTGAGCGCGCCGATCAGGGCGGCGGGCAGGGCCCCGGCGCCGGCCCCGGCGAGCAGCAGGACGGCGGCGAGCCCCAGCAGGGCGGGGCCGAGGGTGCCCAGCAGCGGCGAGCCGACCGTACGGGACCAGGAGGCGGTCTCCCCGGCGGCGAGCTCGACCGGGGCGGGCGCCGGGGGAGCGGCCGCGGCGGCCGGTGCCGGGCGGACGACCGCGCCGCTCAGCAGCAGGCCGACGGCCGCCGCGAGGACGGCGGCGCCGCCGCAGAGGGCCGCGACGGTGCCCGGCAGGCGGGCGTCGGCGGCGCGGCCGGCGTGCGCGTTCGCGGCGGGCACCAGGCAGCACAGCGTGCCGAGCAGGGCGGCCGCCGCCCAGGTGCCCGCGGTCAGGGCGCGCCGGGCCCGGGCCGGCAGCGTGTCGGCGAGCGCCAGGCGGCCGAGGGCGCCGCCGATGAGCGCGATCAGCCCGAGCGAGGCGGCGAGGAAGCGCCACCCGGGCAGGGTGCCGTCGGCGCCGTCGCCGGAGAAGTGCACGGCGAGCGGATCGGGCAGCCGGGGCCGCAGCGCGGCGTACACCAGCAGGACGGCCGCGGCTGCGGCCGCGGTCGGCAGGACGGTGACGGCGACCGCGGCACGGGACGGCCGGGGCGAAAGGCGCGGCCGGGGCGGCAGGGACGGTCGGGTTAACGGCAGTGCGGGCACGGGGATCCCTCCGGGGACGCGGACGATCGCGGATTGTTCGTACCATGCTAGAACAATCTCGGCGTGGTGACGGAACGATCCGCGATCGTCGCTGCGAACCTCCGGTGCCTTTGCCCGGGAACGGCCCGCGGGCCGCCCGGGCCGTGCCGTCAGGCGGCCGTGAGCGGCAGCAGGTCGGCGTGGTGGCGGCGGGTGACCTCGGGGTGCGCCCGCAGGTAACCCTTCAGCTCGTTCCGGCCGAACTCGGCGAACAGCGGGTTCGCCGGGTCCTGGGTGGCACCGGGCGCGTGGTGGGCCTGCGGGAACTCGAGCGGCTCGATGTGCGCGTCCAGCCGCGGGTTGTAGAAGAACGGCACCGAGAACCGCTCGCGGGCACCGGGCGGGCTGACCACCCGGTGGCTGGTGGCCTTCAGGTAGCCGTCGGTGGCGACCTCCAGCAGCTCGCCGAGGTTGACCACGAAGGCGCCCTCCATCGGCGGCACCTCCAGGAAGGAGCCGTCGGAGCGCTCCACCTGCAGGCCGCCGACGGTGTCCTGCAGCAGCAGGGTGATGAAGCCGTAGTCCTTGTGCGAGCCGACGCCCTGCCCGGCGCCGTCCGGTGCCGTCCCGGGGTAGCGGACCAGCTTCAGCCGCAGGTGCGGGTGGCCGGCGAAGGCGTCGTCGTAGAAGTCCGGCCGGGCGCCGATCGCGGTGAGCAGTTCGTGCAGCAGCCTGCGGGCGACGCCGCCGAGTCGGTCGATCCAGTGCAGCGAGGCCTCGCGCAGCTCGGGCAGTGCGTCGGGCCACTGGTTGGGGCCCTCCAGCCACCAGTACGGCGGCTCGCCGGAGCCGGGCACGTGCGGGGGCAGTTCGGCGCCGATGTCGAGCTGGTCGCGCCAGTCCCGGCTGCCGCCGGTGCGCTCGTCACCGGTCCGGGTGTAGCCGCGGAAGTGCGGGGAGTTCAGGTTGCTCACGGCCAGCCGGTCGGCCTCGGGGAGGCCGAAGAAGGCGTGCATCGCGTCGGTGAGCGCGGCGGTCTCGGCCGGGGTCACGCCGTGGCCGACGAGCTGGAAGAAGCCGACGTCGGTGGCGGCGGAGCGGAGTGCCGCGTGGAGCCGCGCGCGGTCCTGGGCGCTGCCGTCGGCCAGCGAGAGGTCGATGACCGGGAGGTTCTCGGCGCGGTCGTCGAGGGGGCCGGTGGAACCGGTGGGACGGGACTGCTGGGTCATGGGTGACATCACCTGGGTGTCGAATGCCCCGGCGGGCCCGGCGGTCGCCGGGGACGCTGCCGCTGCCGCGCCGGGTGTGGCCGGTGCAGCGGGGCCGGGGGAGGGTGTGTGCCCGAAGGGCGGAGGACGAGCGGGATCAGCCGGAGCGTCGACAGGACATGCTCGTGACGCGGAGCAGGTCCACGTGGCGACGGCTGACGAGAAGGATCACGCCACCAGCGTAACGGACCGCGACCCGGTGGTGGCCGGGCCCGCCCCCGGCACTCCCGCCGCCCGGGGCGGGGGCTCACCCGGCGAGTGCGCGGGCCGCCCGTTCCCTCAGCTCGTTCTTTCTCACCTTGCCGCTGACCGTCATCGGGAAGCCCTCGACCACGTGCACGTGGCGGGGGGTCTTGTAGTGCGCGAGCCGGCCGCGGCAGAACTCGGCCACCTCCTCGGCCCCGAGCGTGCCGTCCGGGTCGCGCAGCACCACGAAGGCGCAGATCTCCTCGCCGTAGCGCTCGTCGGGCACGCCGACCACCTGGACGTCGGCGATCGCCGGGTGGGTGTGCAGGAACTCCTCGATCTCGCGCGGGTACACGTTCTCGCCGCCGCGGATGATCATGTCCTTGATCCGGCCGACGACCGCCAGGTAGCCGTCCTCGTGCATCACCGCGAGGTCGCCGGTGTGCATCCAGCCCTCGTCGTCGATCGCCTCGGCGGTGCGCTCCGGCTCGTTCCAGTACCCGATCATCACCGAGTAGCCGCGGGTGCACAGCTCGCCGGGCTCGCCGCGGCCGACCGTCCGCCCGGTCTCCGGCTCGACGACCTTCACCTCCAGGTGCGGCAGCACCCGGCCGACCGTGCCGGTGCGGTGCTCCAGGTCGTCGTCGCGGCGGGTCTGGGTGGAGACCGGCGAGGTCTCGGTCATCCCGTACGCGATGGCCACCTCGGCCATGTGCATCTCGGTCTGGACCCGCTTCATCACCTCCACCGGGCAGGGCGAGCCGGCCATGATGCCGGTGCGCAGCGAGGTGAGGTCGTGGGCCGCGAAGTCGGCGAGGCCCAGCTCGGCGATGAACATCGTCGGAACGCCGTACAGCGAGGTCGCCCGCTCGGCCTGGACCGCGTGCAGGGTGGCGGCCGGGTCGAAGCCCTGGCCGGGGATCACCACGCAGGCGCCGTGGCTGAGCGCCGCGAGGTTGCCCATCACCATGCCGAAGCAGTGGTAGAAGGGCACCGGCAGGCAGATCCGGTCCTGCTCGGTGTACCCGACCAGCTCGCCCACCCAGAAGCCGTTGTTGAGGATGTTGCGGTGCGAGAGGGTGGCGCCCTTCGGGAAGCCGGTGGTGCCCGAGGTGTACTGGATGTTGATCGGGTCGTCCGGCGCCAGGTCGGCGGGGAACCCCCCGTCCCCGTCGAGCTCCAGGAACTCCGGGTCGCCGATCCACAGCGTCTCCCGCAGGCCCGGGCACTCCTCGCGGACCTCGGCCACCATCGCCCGGTAGTCGCTGGTGCGGTACTCGGGCTGGGCGACCAGCAGGCCCACCCCGGACTGGTTCAGCGCGTACGCCAACTCGTGCGTCCGGTAGGCCGGGTTGATGTTCACCAGGATCGCGCCGAGCCGGGCGGTGGCGTACTGCACCAGCACCCACTCCGGGCAGTTGAGCGCCCAGATGCCGACCCGGTCGCCGCGGCTGACCCCGCGCGCCCGCAGGCCGCGGGCCACCCGGTCGACGTCCCGGCCGAGTTCGGCGTACGTCCAGCGGCGGCCGCTCGGCACGTCCACCAGCGCCTCGCGCTCCGGGTGGGCGGCGACCGCCCGGTCCAGGCACTGCCCGATCGTCTCGTCCAGCAGCGGCACGTCGGTGCGGCCGTGCGTGTGGGACGCCTGTGCGGTCACCGTTGACCTCCTGGGCCGGTCGCGGCCGGGGGGGACCGGCCGGGACCAAGGCTTGCCACCGGACGCCGCCGCGTCAAGGGCACCCGGCCCGGCGCGCCGCCGACCGCCCCGTGGGGGAGTCGCGGGGAGGACCGGCGAGCGCCGTCACGGAGTTGTGACGAAAGCGGGAAGAAAACCGGTTCGTGGCGGGCGATGGTTCGCCTAGGGTCGATCCCATGGCGCGTCACAACTCCATCGGTTACCGCAAGAAGGTCCTCCTGGCTGCTCGTCTGGTCGGCGCGAGCGCCCTGGGCGGCGTCCTCGTCGCGGGTCTTGCCCTGCCCGCCGTGGGGGCCGCCGGGCTCGGCGCGCAGTCGGCGGTGGAGGACTTCGACGGCCTGCCGGACGACTTCAGGACGCCGCCGCTCTCGCAGGCGTCCACCGTCTACGACGCGGCCGGCGGCACGATCGCCACCATCTACAGCCGGGACCGCACGGTCGTCGGCGCCGACGCCATGTCGCCGCTGGTCAAGACCGCCCTGGTGGACATCGAGGACAGCCGCTACTACCAGCACGGCGCCGTCGACCTGAAGGGCGTGCTGCGCGCGCTCAACTCCAACGCCGCCTCCGGCACCACCGCGCAGGGCGCGTCCACCCTCACCCAGCAGTACGTCAAGAACGTCTTCGTCGACCAGGCGGGCGACGACGTGCAGAAGGTCCAGGAGGCGCAGCGGCAGACCCTGGACCGCAAGATCCGCGAGCTCAAGTACGCCATCAAGGTCGAGGAGACCCTGACCAAGGACCAGATCCTCGCCAACTACCTCAACATCACCTTCTTCGGCGAGAAGGCGTACGGCATAGAGACCGCCGCCCAGCGGTACTTCAGCGTGCACGCCAAGGACCTGTCGCTCCCTCAGGCCGCCCTGCTGGCCGGCCTGGTGCAGTCGCCGTCCGCCTACGACCCGATCGTCAACCCGGCCGCGGCCAAGACCCGGCGCGACACCGTGCTGCGCCGGATGGCCGAGCTCGGGCACATCACCGCGGTGCAGGCCGCGGAGGCGATCGCCACCCCGGTGGAGCTGAAGGTGACCCGGGCCCACCAGGGCTGCATCACCGCGGGGACGGGCGAGGGCTTCTTCTGCGACTACGTGCAGCGGGTGGTGCTCTCCGACCCGGCCTTCGGCAGGACCCCGGAGGAGCGGAAGGCGCTGTGGAAGCGCGGCGGCCTCCAGATCCGCACCACCCTCGACCCCAAGGCGCAGAAGGCGGTGCAGCAGGCCGTCACCGCGCACGCCGCGCCGTCCGACCGGCCGGCCGCGGTGATGTCGGTCGTCCAGCCGGGCACCGGCAAGGTGCTGGCGATGGCGCAGAGCCGCCCGTACGGGCTCGGCAAGGACCAGACCACGATCAACCTGAACGTGCCGAAGAAGATGGGCGGCGGCCTCGGCTTCCCGACCGGCTCCACCTTCAAGCCGATCGTCGCGGCGGCGGCGCTGGAGAACGGCGTCCCGGTCAGCCGCACCTACACCTCGGGCTACAGCATGCCGTGGCCGGCGATGCAGGACTGCTCCGGCGGCCGCTTCCCGGAGAGCGGCGAGGTGCACAACGACAGCCGCACCCTCGTCGGCAGCTTCGCCATGCCGGCCGCGATGAAGCAGTCGGTCAACACCTACTTCGCCAACCTGGAGGCCGAGACCGGCCTGTGCGAGGTGTCGAAGACGGCCGCCAAGCTGGGCATCACCCAGCAGGCCGGCGGCGAGAAGCTCAGCGTGGTGCCGTCGATGACCCTCGGCAGCAACGACCTGACGCCGCTGGAGATGGCGGGCGTGTACGCGGCGTTCGCGGCCCACGGCACCTACTGCGCGCCGACCGCGATCACCTCGGTGACCGGCCCGGACGGCAAGTCCCTCGCGGTGCCGAAGGCCTCCTGCACCGAGGCGCTGTCGCGGACCACCGCGGACACCGTCACGGCGATGCTCCGCGGTGTGGTCGAGGACGGCGGCACCGGCCACACCGCGGGCCTGTCCGACCGGGAGACGGCCGGCAAGACCGGTACCACCAACGAGGGCCGGCAGGTCTGGTTCGTCGGCTACACCCCGGAGATGGCCGCCGCGACGGTCGTCAGCGACACCATGAACCCGGCCCCGCTGGAGGGCCAGCGGATGGGCGGCGAGCGGATCGACGCCGCCTTCGGCGGTGCGGTCGCCGGTCCGATCTGGCGCCAGGCCGTCGAGGACGCCCTGGACGGCGTCCCGGCCGGCGAGTTCACCGCGGTGCGGCTGCCGTCCGCCGCGGAGCCGTCCGACTCCGAGCAGCAGACCCCGGGGACGGGCCGGCCGACCCAGGGCGGCGGGCAGCCGGCCACCGGGCAGCCGACCCAGGGCAGGCGGCCCACCCGGGGCGGCGACCAGACGGCCCCCGCCACGGGCCGGCCCGTCCCGGGCGGCAGCGGGCGTCCGACCCACGGCACCGGCGGGACCACCCCGGGCGCCGAGCAGCCCGGCCCGAGCCCGAGCGGCGGTCAGTAGCCGGTCGCGCCGTCGAGGCGTTCGCGCAGCAGGTCCGCGTGGCCGTCGTGGCGGGCGTACTCGGCGATCATGTGGACCAGGATGCGGCGCAGTGACACCGGCTGCCCGGTGGCCCGGTGCACGCCGGTGACGTCCAGCGAGGGGGCGGCGGCGACGATCTCCCGCGAGCGCTCGCACTGGGCCCGCCAGACGGCGAGCGCCTGCGCCGGGTCGCCGTCGAGGGTCTCGAAGTCCTGGTCGGGGTCGTCGTCGGAGTAGTAGAGCATCTCCACCGGCAGCCCGGCGAACTGCAGGTGCAGCCACCACCGCTCGACCCCGGCGAGGTGCCGCAGCAGCCCGTGCAGGGTCAGCCGGGACGGCGGCACCGCGTGCTCGGACAGCTGCGCGGCCGTCAACCCGGCGCACTTGAGGGCCAGCGTCTCGCGGTGGTGCTCCAGGTAGGCGGTGAGGATCTCCCGCTCGTCGCCGACCAGCGGGAGGGCGGGCCGGGCGCCGCCGTCGTCCCACACCTGGGAGTAGTTCTGCGGCGGGATCTCGGGAACGGGGTTCGCCGTCGCGGGGTTCTCGGGATTCTCGGTCATCCCGCCAGCCTGGCACGGGCCGCCGACAGTGCCCGGGATCGGCGGTGCGTCAGGACGCCCCCGCGCCGAAGGGGCAGCCGCCGCCGGTCCTTCCGTCGGCGGGCCCGCCGGCCGGTGCCTCGAACGTGCCGAGCTCGCAGATGCGGTACCCGTCGGGATAGCCGCGGACCTGCCGGCCGTCCCGGGCCAGGTGGGGCTCGCGGCGCGGCGGCAGCAGCCGGACCAGCCGGCCGCGCAGCCGCATCCCGCCGCGGACCAGCGCGGTGAGGACGGCCGGCGGCCTCGGGTAGCCGAACGCCTCCCGCAGCGGGTCGTCCAGCAGGCAGATCGAGGAGCGCCGCATCTGGGCGCCGAGCGGGCGCGGGTACCAGCTCGCGGTGAGGTCCAGGGTCGCGTCGGAGACCGCCCGGCCGCCCTCGTCGAAGGCGAAGTTCGCCCGCTCGTAGGCGTCCAGCAGCCGCTCGAACTCCTCGTACGTCTCCGGGACGTCCCGCAGGCCCATGTGCCGGCCGAGCTCGCGGTAGTAGTTGACGGCGGCGCGGACCTCGTGCGCGGAGTACGGCCGCCAGCCGTAGTCGTCGAGCCAGCGCTTGGGCACCACCACGAAGGTGGCGAGGACGTAGACGAAGTCCTCGTTCGAGATCTCGTACCGCCGGTGCATCCCGTTCATCCGGCGGATCGCCTCACGGCCCTGCTCCGAGCCGAAGCCGTGCTCCAGCACGGCCTCCAGGATCAGCACGGTGTCGTCGTACCGCTTCTGCGCGCGCCCGGTGAACTCTCCCGTCCGGGCCAGCAGCCGGCCGATGGAGGGCACCGCGTAGGTGCGGTAGAGCGCGAAGCCGAGCGACTGGTTGGTGTCCCAGGGGAACTCGTACCAGCTGCTGATCCGGTAGATCTCCGCGTAGTCGGTCTCCGGATCGAGCTGCCGGATGCGGTCCAGCCAGTCGTGACGCTTCATCATGGACCTTCCGGCGGGCTGGTTCGGGAGCGGTCCCGACTGTAGGGGCTGTCCAAGATCACGGTCAACGGCGCCGGACGCCCTGCCGCCCGCCCGGTGGAGCGCCGTGCTGCCCGCCGGGCCGCCGGCCGTGTCGCGGAGGTGTGCCGGCCGTCGGGGGTGCAGGGTGGAGGGGTGACGGTGCACGGACGGCGGCGCCCGGCTGCCCTGCGCGGGGCGTGGCAGCGAGCCCATGCGCTGGTGATGATCCCGCTGGGCTTCATCGTGCTGATCTCGGTGGTCGACCTCGCCTCCCCGACCGACGTGCACCTCGGCCCGCTGCTGGTGGTCGCCCCCGCGATCACCGCCTCCTTCGGCGGCCCCTGGCTCACCGGCCTGATCGGCGCCCTGGCGGTGACCGCGCAGCTGGTCATCGGGATCTTCCACGGCGGCCTGTTCACCACCAACCACGAGACCCAGATCATCGCGCTGGTCCTGGTCTCCACGCTGATCGTGCTGTACTGCCGCGTCCGGGACAGACGCGGGCGCGAACTCACCCGGGTGCGGTCCGTCTCCGAGACGGTGCAGCGGGTGCTGCTGCGGCCGCTGCCCGACCGGCTGGGGCCGCTGCGGCTCGCCGCCCTCTACCTGCCCGCTGAGGACGAGGCCCTGCTCGGCGGCGACCTGTACGCGGCCACCCGGGTGCCCGGCGCCACCCGGGTGCTGATCGGCGACGTCCGCGGCAAGGGCCTCACCGCGATCGAGGACGCCGCCCAGGTGCTCGGCGCCTTCCGCGAACTCGCCCACCACCACACCGGGCTGCCGGGCCTCGCCGCCGCCCTCGACGCCGGCTTCGCCCGCCACCTGGCCGAGACCGCCGGGAACGCCACCGGGAGCGCGGACGGGGACGACGCCGTCGAGCGCTTCGTCACCGTGCTGCTCGCCGACCTGCCCGACGACCCGGCGGAGCCGGTCCGGATCGCCAACTGCGGGCATCCGCCGCCCCTGCTGCTGGCCGAGGGCAAGGCCGTCCGCACCCTGGAGGCGGTCCATTCCGCCCCGCCGATCGGACTCGGCACCCTGCCCGGCGCGCACTACCGGCAGGAGGCCTACGACGTGCACTCCGGCGAGACCCTGCTGCTCTACACCGACGGCGTCACCGAGGCCCGCGACGGCGAACGCGCCTTCTACCCGCTCGCCGAACGCGCCGCGGACTGGGGCGGCGTCGAGCCGTCCGCGCTGGTGGACCGGCTCCGCCGCGACCTGCTGGCGCACGTCGGCGGGCGGCTGAAGGACGACGCCGCGGCGGTGGCCATCGAACGCGCCTGACCGGGCGGAGGCCCGGCAGTCGGAGACCGGGCAGGCGGAGGCTCAGGGGCGGGCCGGGCGCTCCTGGACGGCCCAGCCGTTGCCGTCCGGGTCGGCGAAGAACACGAAGGAGTTCCAGTCCCCGCCCTTGCCCTCGGCCTTCACCCCGTCCTCGAAGTGCTGCACCGGGCTGACCTCGACGCCGCCCTCGACCAGGGCCGCCCTGGCCGCCTCGACGTCGTCCACCACCAGCTGCAGACCCTGCATCGAACCGGGCCGGGAGTCGCTGACCCCGGTGCCGATGATGATCGAGCAGGCCGAGCCCGGCGGGGTCAGCTGGACGATCCGGGCCTCCGCGCCGATCCGGGTGTCGGTGTCGACCACGAAACCGACCCGGTCGGCGTAGAAGTGCTTGGCCCGGTCCACGTCGGAGACCGGGACGACCACCACTTCGAGCTTCCAGTCCACGCTTCCCCGCCTCCGCTCGTCGCTCCCGCCGGTCCGCCTCCACCCACTGTGCTGGACGGGCCGCTCGGCGTGCCGGCCGACACGCAGGGTCGCGGGTCGTGTGTTTCTGCAGCTCGGCCGGGCGATTCGGACTCGAAGAACGCCGAACTGATGTTCGATGCTGGGGGAATCGCCGGTGCCGGCCCGTCAGGCCGCCACCAACCCGGTCGCCACCCGCCTCGACCCGCTGCGGCTCGGCCTGTGACCGACCGGGGGATCAGGCCAGGGCCGCCGCCACGGCCGCCTCGGCGTGCAGCCGGGTGGTCGGGAAGACCGGCACCGGGCTGTCCTCGGACCCGACCAGCAGCTCGATCTCGGTGCAGCCCAGCACCACGCCCTCGGCGCCGCGGGCCACCAGGCCGGCGATCACCTCGCGGTACGCGGCCCGGGACTCCTCGCGGACCACGCCGAGGCACAGCTCCTCGTAGATCACCCGGTGCACCTCGGCCCGCCCGGCGGCGTCCGGGACCAGCACCTCCAGGCCGTGTCCGGCGAGGCGGCCCCGGTAGAAGTCCTGCTCCATGGTGAAGGCGGTGCCGAGCAGGCCGATCCGGCGCAGCCCCGCGGCCCGGACGGCCCCGGCCGTGGTGTCGGCGAGGTGCAGCAGCGGCACGTCCACCGCCGCCTCGACCCGGTCGGCCACCTTGTGCATGGTGTTGGTGCAGATCAGCAGCAGGTCGGCGCCGGCCGCGGCCAGCGAGCGCGCGGCACCGGCCAGGACCTCGCCCGCCTCGTCCCAGCGGCCGGCGGTCTGCAGCCGCTCGATCTCGGCGAAGTCGACCGAGTACAGCACGCACTTCGCCGAGTGCAGCCCGCCGAGCCGCTCCTTGGTGAGCTCGTTCAGCAGCCGGTAGTACTCGGCGGTCGACTCCCAGCTCATTCCGCCGATCAGTCCGATCGTCCTCATCGCGCCACTGTCGCACACCGCCCGGCCGGGCCCCGCCGGGGGTTCGGCCGGGGGTTCAGCAGCACCGGCCCTCGGCGCCGGCCCGGGTGAAGTCGCCGGCCGCGAGCGCCCCGGCGGGGATCGTGAAGTAGAGCGAACCGGCGTCGCCCCAGCCCCAGTTCAGTTCGGCGTCACCGGCGAGCTGCAGCAGGTGGACGGCGGGCCCGTCGGCGTCCCGGACGGTCACCGGGGAGCTGTAGGAGGTGTCCGGCCAGCCGAAGGCGCGGTGGCGGTCGGCGGTGTTGCCGTTCAGGCCCTCCATGGCGTCGAGGAGCAGCGAGGGGGCGCCCCAGTGCGCGTCCCGGTCGAAGGGGAGGTCCTCGTCCTCGACGTCCCAGCCGTCCGGGAGCATGACGACCCCTTCGGCGCGGACGGGCACCGCGGGGTAGCGCCTCGCGGGTGCGGGTGCGTCCGTCTCCACGGCCCGCGCCGGGTCGGCGGGGAGCACCCGGTACATCGCGGGGGAGGAGGTGTCCAGCTTCGCGTACTGCTCGTACGGGACGTCCGGGTCGAGTTGGAAGAAGTTCAGCAGGCCGGGCCGGACGGGCAGGTGGCCGCCGAGCCAGGGGGCGAGCGCGTCGGTGTCGAGGACGGCGAGCAGGGAGAGCGGCATGCCGTCGTGGACGGGCCACGGGGTGCCGGGCTCCAGCAGGGCGGGGCCGCCGAGCCGGCAGCGTCCGGTGGCCGGGGCGCCGTCCGCCGGGCGCTCCAGCCGGAAGCCCCGGCGGGCCATCGCGGCGAACTGCCCGCCGGCCTCCTCGCCGAGCCGTTCGGTGCAGATCAGGTGCAGGGCGGCGTCGTCCTCGAACTCCATGCCCGTGATCGTCCCAGGGCCCGGGAAACCGGTTGGCAGCGGGCCGCCGCGGCGGGTACGACTGGTGGCCATGACCCCCACCGCGCCCGGTTTCGCCCCCGTCCCGCTCGACCTCGGGGACGTCCTCCTGCTGCCCTGGGGCGCCGGGCTGCTGCGGTACGCGCCCGGCGTCGCCCGGATCACCGCGGACGAGGAGGTCGCCCTGTGGAACCCGATCCGCGAGACCGACCCCGAGGCCTGGATCCTCGGCCACGCGGACGGCGGCAGCGGGGACGTGGCGGGCTTCGCCGTGCTGGACGCGGCCACCGCGGCCCTGCTCGGCACGGTCGGCCTGTACTGGCCGAACCGTGCCGACGGGCAGGCCGCCATCGGCTACCGGCTGCTGCCGGAGGCCCGCGGCCGTGGCGTGGCGACCCGGGGCACCGCGGCGGCCGCCCGCTGGGCGTTCGCCACCGCGGGTGCCCGCCGGATCGAGCTGTGCCACGCCGTCGGCAACACCGCCTCCTGCCGGGTCGCCGACCGCTGCGGCTTCCCGCTGGAGGGCACCCTGCGGGCCTCGCACCGCTACGGGGACGGCCGCCACCACGACGAGCACCTGCACGCCCGCCTCGCCGGCGACCCGGAGCCCGTGGCCTTCGGTGCGGCCCGCTGAGGGTTCACCCCCGGGCGGTCGGCATGCCGATCAGCACCGGTCCGCCGGCCGGGGCGCGGGTGCAGGCGTCGTGGCAGTCGGCGTCCAGGCTGCAGCAGAGCGAGCAGACGGTGCCCTCGTGGAACGGGCAGTGCGCGGTGTCCGGCACCTCGTACGCGGTCTCGCAGACCGTGCACACCCGGGTGTCGGCGGCATCCGCGTTGCCGGCGTCCGGGTTGGGCCGGGCCAGGTAGTAGCGGCCCCCGGTGGCCTTGGCGATCAGCGGGCTGAGCACCATGGCCAGCACCAGGGCGATGAACGGGCTGAAGGCCTTCGCGTACGTGCCGAACCAGCCGAAGAACGCGGCGATCGAGACGGCGGCGGCCACGCACATCGCCCCGAACCCGGCCGGGTTCACGGCGTACAGGTGGGCCCGCTTGAACTCGATGTGCTTCGGGCTCAGCCCCAGCGGCTTGTTGATCACCAGGTCGGCGGTGACGGCGCCGATCCAGGCGATCGCCACGTTGGAGTAGAAGCCCAGCAGGCTGCCCAGCGCGCTGAACATGTCGAGCTCCATCAGCAGCAGCGCGATGCCGCAGTTGAGGAAGATGTACCAGACCCGCCCGGGATGGCGGTGCGTCAGCCGGGAGAAGAAGTTCGACCAGGACAGCGAGCCGGAGTAGGCGTTGGTCGAGTTGATCTTGATCTGGGACACGACCACGAACAGGCCGGCCAGCGGCAGCGCCGCCGCCCCCAGCCAGGGCCGCAGCGACTCCACGTACGGCGCGATGGGCTCCAGCGCCCTGGTCCCGCCGACCGCGTCCAACGCGGCGAACGCCAGCAGCGCGCCGCCGAGTTGCTTCAACGCACCGATCACCACCCAGCCCGGACCGGCGGCCAGCACCGCGAGGTCCCAGCGGCGGGCGTTCTCCGGCGTGCGCCTCGGCATGAACCGCAGGTAGTCCGCCTGCTCGCCGATCTGGGCGATCAGCGACAGGGCCACGCCCGTGCCGAGCCCGAAGCCGAGCAGGGTGAACCCGGAGCCGACCCCGGCGGTGCCGCCGAAGTGCGTGAACGCGCCGAACACACCGGGGGAGTGGAACGCCAGCACCACGAAGGGCGCGACCAGCCCGACGATCCACACCGGCTGCGTCCACGCCTGCATCCGGGCGATCCAGCTCATCCCCTTGAACACGATCGGGATCACGACCAGTGTGGTCAGCAGGTAGCCGACCGGCAGCGGGACGTGCAGCACCTCGTGGAGGGCCTGCGCCATGATCGAGCCCTCGAGGGCGAAGAAGATGAACGTGAAGCTCGCGTACACCAGCGAGGTCAGCGTCGAGCCCAGGTAGCCGAAGCCCGACCCGCGGGTCAGCAGATCCATGTCGACGCCGTTCGCCGCACACGCCCGGGCGATCGGGATGCCGGTCAGGAAGATCACCACGGCGGCCGTCAGGATCGCCGCCAGCGCGTTGGTGAAGCCGTACGACATCACGATGCCCGCACCGATCGCGTAGTCCGCGAGGTAGGCGATGCCGCCGAGCGCCGTCGACGCCACCGCCGTCGGCGACCAGCGGCGGAAGGAGTGCGGCGCGTACCGCAGCGAGTAGTCCTCCAGGGACTCGTCCGCCGCGCTGCCGCGGTACGAGCGGCGCGGCCCGGTCTGCGGCCGTCCGCCGTCGTCGGGCCGGGTCGGGGTGTGCGGGCTGGTCGTGTCGGTCATGTCACCGCTCCCGTCTGTGCTCGGGTTGTGCGGCGAGGGTAGGGACGGGGGGTTAAGTGCACCGGCGCGCCGCGGTTTCACCGCCGTAACTGCATCCGGTCGGTGACGCACCGTCAACCGGACGCGCCGACGGGCCGCGGGGGGGGGCGGGCCGGCGGCCGGGGCCCCCCCCCGGGCGCCCACCCCGTTACGGCGCCGGGCCGGGGGGGGCGGCGGCGCGGGGCGCGGCCG